>JBJEDC010000048.1:0-14813 GCA_051871645.1 Muribaculaceae bacterium
CAAAATCAAGACCTACGCCCTCGACCGCATGTCGTCGGTGACCCACCGCGAGGAAACTTTCGAGATGCCCGCCGACATTGACCCCGAGGAATATTTCCGCGACTCGTTCGGCATTGTCGTCAACCACAGTACCCCCAAGCGCATCACCATCCGCACCGACCACCGCAATGCCAACTATCTGCGCGACCTGCCCCTGCACCACTCGCAGGAAGAGGTGGTGCATGACGGGTTCTCGCTGTTTTACTACACCATGCGCATAAGCGACGACCTTGTCACCGAGTTGCTGTCGTACGGCCCGCGCATTACTGTCCTCGGGCCGCCGGAGCTGCGCACCGCCATGGCCACGGCCATGCGCCAGGCCCTCGAGGGCTATGCCGATGTTCCGCGCACAAAATAACCTTGTATAAAAACCCAAAATGCCTGACGCCGAAACAAATACCGCCAAAGGTCGCGTCTTCCGGATAGACGCGGTACGCGCCTTTGCCATGCTGGCCATCGTGTGGTCGCACTCGATGAGCGCCGCTTATCCCGCTTACACCGAAACGGCATTAAGCATGTACATCGGCAGCGCCTCGCTGTTCTTCATGGCCAGCGGTGCGCTGATTTTTCCCGTGCGGCCGTCGGCGCGCCTATTCCTGCGCCGCCGTTTGGGGTCGTATGTGCTTCAGTGGCTGTTGTTCACCATCGTTTATGTGGCGCTGATGCGTCTTACCGGCATCCCGGCCCTCGACGATTACCGCTTTAACAATCTGCTGAAATTCGCGCCCCTGCTGGCGCCGTGGCTGGGCGGCTGGTTCCTGTACGCGCTGACCGGGCTATACCTTTTCGCGCCAGTGCTGTCGCCCTGGCTGACTCAGGCCTCGCGCCGAGGAATGCTGTGTTTTATAGCGCTGTGGCTCGTTGCCGGCTTTCTCCCCGTCATAGGCGCCGTGGCCGAGATAGAGCCTGCGAATTCGCTTGTGGATCCCTTTGCCGGATATGTCGGTTATATGGTCGCCGGATATTACCTGGGCCGCTGGCCGCTTAAGAAGCGCACCGCGCGTCAGCGGTCGCTCTATTTCCTGATATGGGGTGTGATAGCCTTCGGCCTCGGAGTGGCAGTCTATGCCAACGCCTCGAAGTGGGGATATACGCGGGTGATGTATCACGACCTCACCTTCGCCACTATGTCGGCAAACATGCTTATCTTCGGGCTGTTCACAATGATTGGTACCGCACCCGCATGGCTATGTAAGCCGGTGTCGTGGATTTCGCGCCACAGCCTCACGATTTACCTGTGGCATCTGCTGATGATTCAGTATGTGCTTGTGCCGATGAATGTTGCTCCGGCGTTGATATTCCCGCTTACCCTCGTCATCGTCCTGCCGCTGTCGGCGCTCACCGACAAGGCTTTCGCGCCCCTCACGAGGCGTCTGCGCGGTGTTTAGTATTCGGAGAACAGGCGGGGCTTGATGACAAGACCGGCGCGTATCGTCGAGTGGAATTTGTTGTACTCTAGCAGTCCTTCGCCGTATCCGTTGTAATACTGGACAAACAGATACTGGTTGTCGCGCTGTCGCATGCGCCAGAAAAACTCAACGGTGGTGTTGTAGTTGAGGCGCCATCCGCGGCGCTTGACAAGCACCACCGAGCCGCCGAAGCGCCGGTTGTTGCTGTAAAGCTGCATGCCCACCTGGTAGATGCCCGAGTAGTCGAGGATGTCGCGGTTGTTTCCGCCGTCGACGATGGGAATCCAAGCCTTGCCGTGTACGACGAGGTTGGGGTCAATCATGATGTTGGCGCCGAGCGAAATTTTGTTCCACGAGCGCGAGGCGTCGCCGTCGCGGCCGTTGCTCTCGTGCTCGAGGGCGAAGATAATCTGGCCGATGAAGCGGTTCTTGACAAAGAGCGGCTTTGCCAGGCCAATACCGGGGTTGAAGTTGAGGTCGGTCATCGGGAACGATTTCTCGAGGACGTTCCAGAACACCTTCTGCGTGTAGAAAAGGTAGAGGTATGTGTTCCAGGGGAGAGTGGAGCGTGTCAGACGCTGCGAGACCGAAATCTGGAACTTGACGTTGGAGTTTTCGCGCGTGGGCCGCTGTCCGATGGTGGTGCCGAAGATGAAGTAGTTGTCCTTGTACAGTCCGAAGTACGGGCGCTTGTCAAAGTCGCGGCGCATCGAGTCGGCGTTGATGTATTCGCGCTCCGGCACTGTCACAATCTGCGCCGACGGGCGTACGGGCGCAAGCAGTGCCGCCCCCGCAAGGCACAGGAGGGCAAGGATGCGGTGGAATTTACGGCTTGGCGCTTGAAAAATTGTCATTGGGGACATAGGACAGGGTTTACGGCAACAAAGTTATAAAAAAGCAACAGGACAGCCAAAGTGGCTTTGCGGTGTTGTTGGTCAAAAGGACAAAGAGTTGGTCAAATACTCCAAAATATTAACCGAAATTTGGTCAAAAATTATAATTTTGCATTGACATAACAAACATAAAGCACCGTCATCGGTTATTTAAATACGGCAGTGGAGTCAGAGACGCCCTCTGCCCGATATGTTTGCCCCCGGCGACATATCCGGGCACGTCATTCATCACCATGCACAACATGCATTCAACTAACAATTAAGATAAAAAACACATTTTCCAATGATGTCAAAAGGCATAACAGCTTTTGCGGCCGCCGTGGCCCTGGCCTTTGCGGCATCGGCGCAGGAGTACACCCTGGCCGACGGCATGGCCGCCACTCCGGGAGGCGTCTACTCCCTGGACAGCTGCCGTGCGCTTGCCCTGCGCAACAACAAGCAGCTGATGATGGCCCGCCAGAAGGCCGCCGGCTCGGAATACCAGAAGAAGGAGGCCTTTGCCGCCTATCTGCCCGGCATTGACTTTACCGGCGGATATACCTATAACCAGAAGGACATCCACCTGCTGGGCAAGGGCGACTACATGCAGCCTCTCAGCCAGGCCTCGTTAGGTGCCATAGCCCAGAAATACCCGCACCTGGGAGCAGCCCTGCAGGGAGCGATGATGAATCCGCAGACGGCACCGATGGTGGGCGAGGCGATGGAGCTTGCCAACGGCTTTGTCGACCTCACCAACAACACGCTGCGCAAGTCGACGAGCTTCGACATCAACAATGTCTTCTTCGGCGCCGTGACGCTGACCCAGCCCATCTATATGGGCGGCAAGATAGCCGCGATGAACAAGCTGGCGCAGGCCGGACTCGATGCCAACCGCAGCCTTGCCGCCGCCGAGGCCGAGAATGTCGTCGTCGCCGTCGACGCCGCCTACTGGCTCGTGGTGTCGCTCAAGGCCAAGCAGGAGCTTGCCGAGAGTTTTGTCAACATGCTCGACACGCTTGACCGCGACGTCTCCGCGATGGTCGAGCAGGGCCTCGCCACCCGCGCCCAGAAGCTCGAGGTGGACGTCAAACTCAACCAGGCGCGCGTGGACCTGACAAAGGTGGAGAACGGCCTTGTGCTGTCGCGCATGGCGCTGGCGCAGGTGTGCGGCCTGCCGGTCAACTCCGACATGCATCCCGCCGACGAGCCCTCGGGCTTCATGCTCGAGCAGGCTCAGTACGCCGACTCGACCTTCGCCGTCACCGCCGACATCCTCAACCATGCATACAATACCCGCCCCGACCTGCAGGCCCTTGACGCAGGCATCCGTGCCGCCGCCGCCGAGAAGCGCGTGGTCATGTCGTCGATGCTGCCCAAGGTGGCCCTCGTCGGCGCCTACAGCTTCTCCAACCCCAACGCCTTTGATGGTTTCCGCAAGCGCTTCGGGGGAGCCTTCTCCGTCGGCGCCATGGTGTCCATCCCCATCTGGCACTGGGGCGGCAACTACAACAAATACAAGGCCGCCGAGAGCAACGAGACGGTGATGCGCCTGCGCATGGCCGACTCGCACGACCTCGTCGACCTGCAGATCAACCAGGCGGCGTTCAAGGCCCGCGAGAGCCTCAAGACCTACAATGCCACCCGGTCAAACCTGGAGAGCGCCAACGAGAACCTGCGCTGCGCCACCGTGGGCTTCCGCGAGGGAGTGATGACCTCCACCGACGTCACCACGGCCCAGACGGCATGGCTGCTGGCCAACAGCTCGAACATCGACGCCATGATCGAGTGCCGCCTCTGCGACGTCTACCTCAACAAGGTCACCGGACGCCTGCCGCAGGTCGTTCCCGCCATCAGCAACGAGGACAGCGCCGCCGAATACCGCATGAACAGCAACGGCATCTGGCAGAAGAAGACAAAATGAAAATAACCGATAATTAATGCATTAAAATATATTCGCCATGCAAGCAGACGACAATAAAGCCCCAATCACCAAAGAACCGCAGCCGGCTCCGGCATACACCGCCGCCGACGAAAAGAAGGCCTCGCGCAACATCATGATCACCATGGGCGTGGTGATAGTGGCCGTGGCCGTGGTGGCCGTCATCGGTTTCCTGTGCCTCAACCGTCCCGAGGAGTATGTCGAGGGCCAGGTCGAGGGCACGACAGTACGCGTGTCGGGCAAGATGGCCGGACGCATCGCCGAATTCTATGTTCAGGAGGGCGACACCGTCCACGCCGGTGACACGCTTGTACACATCCACAGCGCCATCGCTGACGCCCAGCTGGCTTCGGCCGAGGCCATGCGCGAGGTTGCCGAGGCACAGAACCGCAAGGTCGACGCCGGTACGCGCAAGCAGATAATCGCCGGCGCCGCCGACCTGGTCAAGCAGGCCGAGGCCGCCGCCGACATCACACGCAAGACCTACGAGCGCATGAACAACCTCTACAAGCAGGGCGTCATCAGCGAGCAGCGCCGCGACGAGGCCAAGGCTGCCTATGACGCCGCCCGGGCCCAGCTGTCAATGGCTCAGCAACAGCACTCGCTGGCATTGTCCGGCGCGCAGAGCGAGGACAAGCAGGCCGCCGAGGCACTGGTCAAGGCCGCTTCGGGCCCCGTCGAGCAGGCCAGGGCCGTCACCGAGGACTCGTACCTCATCGCTCCCTGCGACGGCACCATCGACGAGCGCTATCCCGAGGAGGGCGAGCTGGTGGCCATGGGCGCCCCCATCTTCAGCATCCTCCGCGACAACCGCTGGGTGACCTTCAATGTCCGCGAGGAGCTTCTGCCCGACTTCGAACAGGGCAAGAAGGTGAAGGTGATGATTCCCGCCCTCAAGGAAAAGGACATCGAGGTACAGGTCTACTACGTTCGCGACATGGGCTCGTACGCCACCTGGCGTGCCACCAAGAGCACCGGCCAGTACGACAGCCGCACCTTCCAGATCAAGGCTCGTCCCGTATCGGAGAAAGACGCACAGGGCCTGCGTCCCGGCATGAGCGCCATACACAAAAAATAAACGGGTATTGCAAAAAAGCCGGAATGTAGGGACGTGCCTTTGGCACGTTAAGGTGGCAGGCTGATTGCCGACCAGACATCGCAAAGCGATGTCCCTGCATTTGCATTTTGATATCCACAACCGTTTAACGCAATAGCAAGTTGTTTAAGAAATCGTTCATATTAGGTTGCAGGCAGCTGTGTACGCGAAAGATTTTTCTCTTCGCGATGATTGTCGTGCCCGTCATGATGTGCGTGTTCTTCATCACGCTGCTTCAGGAGGGACTGCCCGTGCGCGTGCCTACGGCGGTGGTCGACCTCGACCACTCGCAGATGTCGCGCTCGCTGATACGCAACCTCAAGGCGCAGCAGCTGGTCGACGTCACCACCGAGGTCGAGAGCTACGACAAGGCCATGGAGGCCATGCGCCGCACCGATGTCTACGGCTTCTACGTCATCCCCGCCAACTTCCAGCGCGACGCCCTGGCCGGACAGACGCCCACGCTCAACTACTATTCGAACATGGCCTACTTCATCCCCGGCACTTTCAGCTACAAGGGATACAAGAGCGTGGCCGTGGTCACCGCCGCCGCCCTGGTGAAGGACGCCGCCGGGTCGAGGGGCGTGTCGGAGCGCACGGTCAACGCGCTCGTTCAGCCCGTGGCCATCGACGTCAACGCCATCAACAACCCGTGGCCCAACTACTCGCTGTACATGACGCCGTCGTTTGTCGCCGGCACACTCGAGCTGATGATTGTGCTCATCACCATCATGACCATCACCTACGAGCTGAAGCTCAACACCGCGCACCGCTGGCTGCAGACCGCCGGAGGCAGCATGGTGACGGCACTGACGGGCAAGCTGCTGCCGCAGACGCTGATATGGCTCATCGTGGCCTGGTGCTGCCAGGCGCTGATGTACAGCTGGGGCGGATTTATCCTGCACTGCCCGCTGTGGCAGGCCATGTTTATCATGGCGCTGTTTGTGGTGGCCTGCCAGGGCATAGGCGTGTTCATCGCCGGTCTTGTGCCCAACCCGCGCTTCGCCCTGTCAATAGGCGCGCTGGTGATGATGCTGGGCTTCTCCGTCACCGGCATCTCCTTCCCCGTCGAGAAAATGTACGGCGCCATAGGCATCTTCTCGTACATCTATCCCATGAGGTGGTTCTTCCTGGCTCATGTCAGCCAGGCGCTGAACGGGCTGCCGCTCTACTATTCGCGTGTCGCCATAGCGGTGATGGCACTGATGCCGTTCCTGGGCTTCCTGGTGCTGCCGCGGCTCAAAAAGGCCATGCAGCGATGCATTTATGTTCCCTAAAAGCAGTTGAAAGTCATGAAGTTGTTTAAAGGTATACGAAACTGGCTGCTGTGGTGCGGACGAGCCTTTGCCCGCGAATGGAACATTGCGCTCCATGACCAGGGCGTGATGATATTCTTCCTTGTCCTGCCCATCATCTACCCGATTATCTACACGCTGATATACAACCCCGAGGTGCTGCGCGACATCGACATTGTCGTCGTCGACCAGGACCGTACGGCCCGCTCGCGTCAGCTTGTCCGTGACGCCGCGGCCTCGCCGACGATACGCGTCTACGACTACGCCGCCGACATGCCCGAGGCACGGCGCATGCTGGCCGAAGGCAAGGCCTACGGCATTCTGTATATTCCCAAGGACTTCGGCAAGCAGGTAGGCCGCATGAGCACCGCCCACGCCACTTTCTATGCCGAGATGAGTCTGCTGCTGCGCTACCGCGACTTCGTGTCGGCCCTCGCCGACGTTCAGCTTAAGGAAATCGGCGACATTACGCAGGAGCGCAAGGATATGCTCGGGTCCGCCGGCAGTTCCCTGACCGGACTGCCTGTCGAGAACCAGGCCCACATGGTGGGCGACACCGAGCAGGGTTTCGCCTCCTTCCTGATGCCCGGAATTATCGTGCTCATCCTTCAGCAGGCCATGCTGCTGGCCATCTGTATGCTGGGAGGCGGCTCGCACGAGCGGCGCCGCGCCAACGGCGGCATCGACCCCAAGATGCTGGTCGGCTCGCCCCTGAGCGCCACGGTATGGGGCCGTACGCTCTGCTACTTCACCTTTATTCTGCCATTTGTAATCTGGATTCTCCACTGGGTGCCCGAGATTTTCAATCTCCCGCACGTCGGCGCACCCACCGAGTACCTGCTTTTCATAGTGCCCATGCTGTTGGCGACGGGATTTATGGGGCAGACCATCAACTACTTCGTCCGCGACCGCGAGAGCTCGTTCATCGTCGTGGTAGTTTCGTCGGTGCTGTTCTTGTTCCTCACCGGCCTGACCTGGCCGCGCTATGCCACTCCTGCCGTATGGCGCGTCTTGGGAGACTTTGTCCCCGGCGCATGGGGCGTGCAGGGCTTTATCAGCATCAGCAGCTGCGGAGGCACCATCGCCACCAACATGCCGCAGTACCTGTGGATGTGGGGCCTGACCATCCTCTACTTCTTCACCAGCATGCTCGTCCTCCGCGTCGTCGCCCGTCAGGCCGGCCGCAAATACGGCGTTCTCACACCATAGCGGCGGTGGCGGTGAAGAGGATGGCGTAGAGGAGCATGAGGCAGGCCGTCATGCCCAGGACGGGAGTGAGGCGCGCGCCCTGACGGTGCGTGAGGAGATGCGTCAGGACGAAACTCAGAACGAGATAGCCGATGGGAAAGACCATCAGCCAGTTGGGCTTGAGGGGAATCCAGACTGTCAGCAGCAGGAAGTAGGCGGCGACAGAATTGTACTCGTAGAGGCGGCCTCCCCATTTGCGCCCGATTATCACTATCAGGGTTTTCTTGCTGACGGCCTTGTCATCGTCATAGTCTCGGTAGTTGTTTACTATCAGCACGTTGGCCCCCATGAGGCCCAGGGCCAGCGAGCCAAGGAACACCGTCAGAGTAAAGTCGCCGGCCATGAGGTAGTAGGTGAGGTTGACGGGGATAATGCCGAAGAAGAAGATTACGGCCACCTCGCCCAGGCCGTGATGGCTGAGAGGGTAGGGGCCTGTGCTGTAGGCCAGGACGCCCAGGGCGATGGCTATCCCGACCGGAATCAGCCACCAGGGTCCCCGGTACAGCAGGCTCAGGCCGATTGCGCAGGCCATGCCGAGGGTAAGGAAGACGGCTGTCTTCATGGCGCCGGGAGTGATGTCGCCTTCGGTGACGCCGCGGCGCGGGCCCTCGCGGCCCTTGCGGTCGAGACCTCCCTTGAAGTCGTAGTATTCATTGGCAAAGTTGGAGGCAATCTGCGCCAGCACGGCAAAAAGCAGGCACAGCACGGCCACCGGCCAACTGAATTTATTGTCGAGGACGGCATATCCGCAGGCGCCGATGACGCCGGCCACCGACACGGGCAGCGTGCGCAGCCGCATGGCCTCAATCCAACAGTTTATCTTGCTCATCATTTTCCAAGGCTTAAAATTTTTGCAAAAATAGGAAAAAGCCGGCAAAATGAAAAAAGCCGGCGGTGAGGCCGGCTGCAGGGAATTGTGTGTGCGGTAAATCGCGAGGGAGTGTCAAAATAGTCTGAATGTAGGGACATGCCTTTGGCATGTTGGACCAATCTGTTGTCTTTCAGGCTTAACATCGCAAAGCGATGTCCCTACATCATTAAAATCACACATTTTGACACACCGCCATGTGATGGCTTATCAGATTGAGAGTTTGCGGAGGGTGGCGAGGAGCTCGGGGTTGATGGGCTTGTCGTTCTTGATGGCTTTGGTGAAAGGGACATAGGTGATTTCGTCGTTCTTGATGCCGATCATGACGTTGCGCTGGTCATCGAGGATGGCGTCGATGGCTGCGGAGCCCATGCGCGAGGCCAGGATGCGGTCGTAGGCTGTGGGCGAGCCGCCGCGCTGCAGGTGACCGAGAATGGAGACGCGGACGTCGTAGCCCGGATACTCGTTCTTGACACGCTCGGCAAGGCCCATGGCGCCGCCGGTGACGGGGCTTTCGGCCACGAGGACGATGGACGAGCTCTTGCTCTTGCGGAAGCCGTTCTGGATGAGTTCGGCAAGCTGGTCGACCTGGGTGGATATTTCGGGGATGATGGCGGCCTCGGCACCTGAGGCGATGGCGCCGTTTAGGGCCAGGAAGCCGGCGTCGCGGCCCATGACCTCGATGAAGAACAGGCGCTCGTGGCTGGTGGCGGTGTCGCGGATTTTGTCGACGCACTCCATGATGGTGTTCAGCGCCGTGTCGTAGCCGATGGTGGAGTCGGTGCCGAACAGGTCGTTGTCGATGGTGCCGGGGAGGCCGATCATGGGGAAGTTGAACTCGTTGGCGAAGATGCGGGCGCCGGTGAGCGAGCCGTCGCCGCCGATGACGACGATGGCGTCGATGTCGTGGCTGCGGGCCACGTCGTAGGCCAGCTGACGTCCTTCGGGGGTCTGGAACTCCTTGCAGCGGGCCGTCTTGAGGATTGTGCCGCCGCGCTGGATGATGTTGGAGACGTTTTCGGTGTGGAAATCGACTATCTCGTTGGTGATGAGGCCGCGGAAGCCGCGGTAGATGCCCTTGACCTTGAGGCCGTTGAAGATTGCGGAGCGGGTGACCGAGCGTATGGCGGCGTTCATGCCCGGCGCATCGCCTCCCGAGGTGAGGATGCCGATGGTCTTGATTTCAGACATAGGGGAAAGTTATGTAAAAGTTGAAAAATCAGAGAAATTGACTATGCCGCCTGCGTCCGGCGGCAGTTATGTACAAAGTAAACAAACGAGAGCAAGAAAAAGGTCGTCAGTACAATGCAAAGGTACGTCTAAAATCGTTGAAAAACCAACGCGCAAAGTGAAAAACAGGTTAAAAGGGCGCCGGACGGGCCAAAAATCGGGCGGTTCGGGCCAAAAAACGGGCTGATTATAGAAATTTTTCGGTAATCTGATAAGTTATGTGCCCAAAATCGTTTGCCGACAGCATAAAATTCTTTAACTTTGCACCAAACTAACCCTCAACGGGCCGCGGAGGCCGCGCCATGGCGCGACTCTACAGCCGTGCCGTCACCTTCACCGGTCTGATGCAGGCCGCCCGAATGACGTTGTAGAACAATCAATTTACAAATAAACAAATCACTCAATCTCATCTACATCTTATGTGGTTATTTAAATCATCCATAGGACGCAAGTTTGTGATGGCAGTCACAGGCGTTTGCCTTGTCCTATTCGTCACCTTCCATGTGCTGATGAATTCGGTTGCGCTTCTCTGGCCCACCGCCTACAACCAGGTGTGTGAGTTCTTAGGCGCCAACTGGTATGCGCTGATCGCTTCGGCAGGCCTGGCTCTGCTGTTCATCATCCACATCATCTATGCAGTATGGCTGACGGTGCAGAACCGTGCCGCCCGCGGCGCCGACCGTTACGCCGTCACCTCACGTCCCGCCCAGGTAGAATGGGCCTCGAAGAACATGCTCGTGCTGGGTATCGTCATCCTGGCTTTCCTGGCCGTACACCTGGTAAACTTCTGGGCAAAGATGCAGCTCCCCGAGATGCTGCACTGCGACCTCGACTGCCTGACCAAGATTGACGGCGTCCCCGCCAGTCCCGCCATGGGCACCCTGTTCATCCAGATGGCCTTCTCCGAGCTCTGGGTTCCCGTCGTCTACATCATCGGCTTCGTCGCCCTGTGGTTCCACATGACCCACGGCTTCTGGTCGATGTTCCACAGCGTGGGCTGGGACAACAACCACTGGCTGAACCGTCTCAAATGCATCGCCAACTGGTGGACCAGCATCGTCGTCGCCCTCTTCGTGGCACAGGCTATAGTCTTCACCGTTCTTGCCCACAAGAACTACTACACCGAGAATCAGGAGCTGCAGGAGCAGTACGCCGAGTTCTGGAACGCCCAGGCCGAAACTGCCGTCAATGACTTCAACGACGGCCTCGCCAAGGTAGTCGCTCCCATCGTCAAGGAAGCCCAGGCACTTACTCCCTCGATGGAAAACCAGGCCAAGCTGATGGACCTGCAGAACAAGTATCAGGAGGCTCAGAACGAGTACATCAAGGCCAACGGAACCGACTTCATCAAGAAGTACGAGACAATCACCAAAGGCTTTGAAAAACAGTGCCCGGACGTAGCTCCCTCGGACGAGATAAACAGTCTTGAAGGCTACGGCATGAAAGTCAAGAACTCTCTTGCCCAGTTTACTTCGCCCATGGGTGCGGTAATGCCCCAATAATAATTAACCAACTCACGAAGAACACCAATACAATGGCAGACATAGATAACCTCAAGGGTATGATCGACTCTACCCCCATCATGCATGAATTTGCTGACATAGAATCGTCGAAACTTCCTGAGTACCAGGTTGACTCGAAGATTCCCGAGGGCCCCGTAGCCGAAAAGTGGACCAACTACAAGGCCCACCAGAAACTTGTCAACCCCGCCAACAAGCGCCACCTCGACATTATCGTCGTCGGCACCGGTCTGGCAGGCGCCAGCGCCGCCTCGACGCTCGGCGAGATGGGCTTCAATGTCAAGAACTTCTGCATCCAGGACTCGCCCCGCCGCGCCCACTCCATCGCAGCCCAGGGCGGCATCAACGCAGCCAAGAACTATCAGAACGACGGTGACTCGATCTACCGCCTGTTCTACGACACCGTCAAGGGCGGCGACTTCCGTTCGCGCGAGGCCAACGTTTACCGCCTGGCCGAGGTGTCGAACAACATCATCGACCAGTGTGTGGCACAGGGCGTTCCCTTCGCCCGCGAATACGGAGGCCTGCTGGCCAACCGCTCGTTCGGCGGCGCCCAGGTAAGCCGTACCTTCTACGCCAAGGGCCAGACCGGCCAGCAGCTGCTGCTCGGCGCTTACGCCAGCCTCAACCGCCAGATTCAGAAAGGCACCGTCAAGAGCTATACCCGCCGCGAAATGATGGACGTGGTGATTGTCGACGGCCGTGCCCGCGGCATCATCGTCCGCAACCTCATCACCGGTGAAATCGAACGCTACTCGGCACACGCCGTCGTTCTCGCCACCGGCGGTTACGGCCGCGCCTTCTTCCTGTCCACCAACGCCATGGGCTGCAACGGCTCCGCCGCCATCCAGGCCTTCAAGAAGGGCGCCTACCTGGCCAACATGGCCTTCACCCAGATTCACCCCACCTGTATCCCCGTCCACGGCGAGGACCAGTCCAAGCTGACCCTGATGTCCGAGAGCCTCCGCAACGACGGCCGCATCTGGGTGCCCAAGAAGAAAGAGGACGCCGAGGCCATCCGCGCCGGCAAGAAGAAACCCACCGAAATTCCCGACGAGGACCGCGACTTCTACCTGGAGCGCCGCTACCCCGCCTTCGGTAACCTCTGCCCCCGCGACATCGCCAGCCGCGCCGCCAAGGAGCGTTGCGACGCCGGTTACGGCGTAGGCACCGGCAACGCCGTCTACCTCGACTTCAAGTACGCTATCGAGCGCCTTGGCGAGGACGTCGTGCGCGACCGTTACGGCAACCTCTTCGACATGTACGAGATGATCTCCAACGACAACCCGTACAAGACCCCCATGATGATTTTCCCCGCCAGCCACTATACCATGGGCGGCATCTGGGTCGACTACGAACTGCAGACCTCCATCAAGGGTCTCTTCGCCATCGGCGAGTGCAACTTCTCGGACCACGGCGCAAACCGCCTCGGTGCTTCCGCACTGATGCAGGGTCTTGCCGACGGCTACTTTGTCCTGCCCTACACCATGCAGAACTACCTCAGCGACCAGATCAAGGTTGCCTGCCCCTCTACCGACCTGCCCGAGTTCGACAAGGCCGAGAAGGACGTGCGCGACCGCATCGCCCGCCTCATGGCTATCAAGGGCACCAAGAGCCCCGACCAGATTCACAAGAAGCTGGGCCACATCATGTGGAACCTCGTGGGCATGGGCCGCACACTTCAGGGTCTCGTCGAGGCCACCAAGGAGATTGAGGAGGTACGCAAGGAGTTCTACAGCGACCTGCGCATCGTGGGCCAGGCCGACGACCTTAACGGCGAGCTCGAGAAGGCTCTCCGCCTCGAGGACTTCCTGGTAATCGCCAAGATGATGGCCATCGACGCCCTCAACCGCAACGAAAGCTGCGGCGCACACTTCCGCGAGGAGTACCAGACCGCCGACGGCGAGGCCAAGCGCAATGACGAGGACTACATGTACGTCTCCTGCTGGAAGTACACCGGCGACGACGCCAAGCCCATCCTCATCAAGGAGCCCCTCAAGTACGAGGCCATCAAGGTACAGACCCGCAACTACAAGTCTTAATTGTCCCATCTCTTAATATTACCACTGAAAATGGAAAAACTCATCAGCGTAAATCTGAAAATCTGGCGTCAACGTGGTCCTAAAGAGAAAGGACAGTTCGTCACCTACCACCTCGACAACGTTTCCACCGACTCGAGCTTCCTCGAGGCTCTGGACATGCTCAACCAGCAGCTCGTCGAACAGGGCCATGAACCCGTAGTGTTTGACTCGGACTGCCGCGAGGGCATCTGCGGCATGTGCTCGCTCTACATCAACGGACATCCCCACGGCTTCGTCCAGGGCATCACCACCTGCCAGCTGCACATGCGCAAGTTCAACGACGGCGACACCATCACCGTCGAGCCCTGGCGCTCGGCAGCCTTCCCCGTCGTACGCGACCTCATGGTCGACCGCAACGCCTTTGACAAGATTCAGCAGGCCGGCGGCTACGTGTCGATGAACTGCGGCGGCGCCCCCGATGCCAACGCCATACCCATCGCCAAGGCCATCGCCGACGAGGCCATGGACAGCGCCACCTGCATCGGCTGCGGCGCCTGCGTGGCAGCCTGCAAGAACGGCTCGGCAATGCTCTTCGTCTCGGCCAAGGTCAGCCAGTTCGCACTGCTGCCCCAGGGCCAGGTAGAGCGCAAGCGCCGCGCCCGCGCCATGGTGGCCAAGATGGACGAGCTCGGCTTCGGCAACTGCACCAACACCGGTGCCTGCGCCGCCGAATGCCCCAAGAACGTCCCCCTGAGCAACATCGCCCGCCTCAACCGCGAGTACCTCAACGCCAAGTTCGCCGAATAAGGCGCACCCACCCATAACCCCTGCGGCCGCCTCCCCCTCACCGGGGAAGCGGCCGCAGCCCTGTTTATGGGGGCTGTTTTAATCCCACATCCAACCCTCCGAAGATGCCGTCCAGCCGATTTTCGGCCGTAGCCCTTGCATTTTAATTAAAAAACCTTATATTTGAGGCGTTAACGTAAAATTCAATTAGCGATGGAACGGAAGTTGTGTGGTATGCTGATTAGGGCGGTTGCTTTTTGGGCCGCTTTCTCTGTCAGGGCCGGGGAGCCGGAGCTTTCGGGCTACAGCGGGTTCTGCAACGGGGATGTTGTAAAGGATGCTGTGGTGGATTTCTCCGGGCTTTCGCTCCGTGGTGACGCCGGTCTTTACTATAATGCCGGTGATTCGCTGGTATATGAGACTTTGCGCGGTGCTGCAGGCATCCGGCGCGACTTTGTGACAGACCCGTCGGGACTGCGGCTGACGAAGA
>JBJEDC010000049.1:0-14704 GCA_051871645.1 Muribaculaceae bacterium
GATATGGGCTTTGCTGTCTTTTTCATCATAAAAGACAGCATGACAGTATCGCCGCTTTTGGAAATATTCTGCCAACGTAGATTCAGCATATCGGAAATGCGGAGACCGCAGAAGCAGCAGAACAGGAAAGCCCGTCGGATATTTTCATGTCTGTATGGCGTCTTCTCAAGAGTCTCTACTTCTTCAATAGTCAGGAAGTCGCGTGTGGTCGGCGGCTCCGTCATTTTGTCAGAGGTCTCAAGAAGTTTCCAAGGGTTATTCTTTATATATCCCATATATATGGCGTTGCTTAGAATATCAGCAAGTTGCCAGAAATAACCGAAAGCAGTTTTCTTCTCCAATGGTCTTCCGGTTCTTGGACTACAATAGGACAGAAGCCAGTCCCTGAAATCTATACAGAATTTTTTGTCAATATCGCACAATCTGCACCCGGGACTGAAGATTTCAAAGGTTTTTCGTACCGTGATAAGACGCTTGTATGTGTTCATACCACGATCCTTATAATTGGTAATCAGGATGTCGATATAATCACATAGTAGTATGCAGGATTTATCCAAATTCTTGACAGATTCTGCTTTGTTCTCTATAAGAGCCTCACATTTCTCATGAATGATTTCTTCCGCCTTGCGTAGCGTTCTGGTGTTCTCTCGCCTTATCTTTTCCGAGGTCTCGGGCAGAAGGTAGAGCTTAAGGAACTCGTATTCATGTTTGCCGTTTACGGCATGGTCGATAAAAAGAGATATACGACCGTCTGCAAGTGTGCGCTGTCGCAACTTGTACGGACTTTTTTCTACTTTGGATGCTCTTTTTCTACCCATTGCATTTCAGTGTATTATATCTAGTCGCAAAGTTAGTAAATAAATTCGATATGAGTATCAAAATAAGTAACAAAAATGGCTAAATAATAGGAGATATGGCGAATTGATAGGAAAGATATAAATTGGCATAAATAGCTATACAATAGAGATATAGTTTCTATTATTACGCCAATGACTTCTCTTATTTTCTTCCTTTATTTTCTTCCCGTTCCTTTACGAGGGTGATTACGAGCCAAGCCAGGGAACTTCCATCTCTGTCTTAAAAAAGGATGGGAGTTGGGATCTGGTAAAATTCATAGAATCATTCATCGTGGATAAGCCCTATAGTATGTCCGACTGGACTTTCCACTATGACGAAAGCCAGTATGCACGCACTGCAGAAGGTTATCTTCGCGCCAGAATAACAACAAAGGAACCGGGAACGGGAACTGATAAAAAATATCATTCCAAATTCTTTGTAATTGACTATCTTCCTCAAAAGGTGAGCCTGAGTTATGATTATGTTGATACACCGGCAACGAGAGCCGTGACATCAAGCGAGATTGTCCGAATTTATTTTTCCAATACTGAGGGCGTCGACCGTATTGTAATGGAAAAACTCAGAGAAGGTTCCCGAATTCCGAGTAAAATATCAATAACCGATTTGAAACCCGGCTACTTTGATGTGACGATAAATAAGGCCACTACATTTACTGCCGTCGGCTACAACGAAAACGGGACATCCCGAGGTGTGCCCATTACAATATCGCCGCAGGCTGCCGTTTCATCTCTGGATTTCGAACTAAAGGATAACTCGATTTATATCGAATCAGACGAGGCCTTAGACTCTGAATACAGCTACAGCATAAGCTCGCTGGACGTTTCCGCTCCTCAGGTAAGGCAACAAGGTACGACCACCGGCGTGATTGATATCTCCACACTTTCGGGCGGATTGTATGTAGTTACAGTTACGGACGGCAACGGCGTATCAGATACATTTAAGTTTAAGAAATAGCTGACTGATATATAATCCTGAGTTTGACAGTTTCAACCGTAACATATAGATACACAGACGGTTGAAACTGTCAAACTCAGGACAGCAACAAGGGTATAAACAAAAATTTATCTCAAACTGTCAACCACCCGGTACAGATAAGAGCAAACACAACATACCGTTAACAATATTTAACTTTAGCTTTGGCTATTTTAACTTTAATAGTGTATAACTTTGAGGACAAAATCTAATACCTCAATCTTTCAGTATAAATTCTATGAGGCGACTGATTCTGCTTATTACAATCTTGTTGCTGGGCGCAACTTGCTTGGGGTCAATAGCACAAAAGAAAAGTAATGACGGCACTTTGTCAGGTCTTACGATTAAATGTAGTGACTTGTCCGATGAAGGTGTCGGTTCGGCTTATCTGACGCATACGTTTTCGCTGTTAAACGCGGATGGGAATGTCTCCGGCTATAACTGGCGGTTTTTCCTGAAAGACAAGCAGGGAAGCTATGTCCGGATTTCCAACGGAATAGATAAAGAATTTACCATCACCTCAGTTTCAACACCGGGCGATTTCCTGGTTAACGATGACGAGAACCTGGAAGGGAAAATAGAATGCGACTATACCCTTAATGGCGAATCCCACAGTGCTGTTCCGTTTTCGATATCCTTGGAGTTAAAGCCATCCATAATTTCTATTGATGACCTGACAAAAGTTGCGGATGGCAATTATGGGTTTTATTTAACTTTCACAGTCCGTTATGTTGGGGCAAAGTCCGTTACCGTTGAAATTGAAGAAGAGTACAGATCCTCTCTAAGAAGCTATCGGATTGACGAGCCCGACTTAGCCCATGTAAAAACAGGCAGTATGTCGAATCTTTATTATAGTTGGGTGTATATTGTTGCCACCAACCAATACGGATCAATCCGCAAAACTTTGGAATTTGCGCCGGGAGAAATTGCTTCGGTGCCCTCAATAAGCGATGATATCTCTAATCATGGTAATGTCAGCAAAATTGCCTTGTATAGCCTTGACGGCAGACTTATATTTACAGGCACACCATCTGAGTTTAAGAAAAGAAACTTTAATCAGGGCATGTATTTAAAAGAAGAAATTTATGAAAACGGCCTTTCCCCAAAATCAAAGATTTTATTTAAGTAAAAAATTCAGATTAGCCCCGGATATCACAGTAAAGGCCATGCGGAATGCACGGCCTTTATTGTTTGAGGTATTCGGTTGTCGCTTGGATTCCGGCGATGTCGGGGAAGCATTTAGGAATGTCAAAATAACCAAGAAGATGTGTTAAACTGGCCAATGCAGGGATGCACCCCGTACATCTGCAAAGAAACCGGTAACTGCCGGTTAATCGGCGGATTCACCGGGGTGCATCCCTACAATTGACATTCCGTAAAATTGCCGGACAGGATCCTCAGAGGGCGAGGAGTTTGTCGAGGGCCTCGCGGAGGCGGTCGATGCTCTGGGCGCCGGCGAGACGGATGGGGGCGGGCTCGCCGTTCTTGAAGAACAGGAGGGTGGGCAGCGACATCACGCGGTTGTCGGAGGCGAAGTCGTTCTCCTCGTCACAGTTGTACTTGCCGATTTCGACGCGGCCGGCGTATTCCTCGGCCACCTGGTCGATGACGGGCGACATTGCGCGGCAGGGGCCGCACCAGGTTGCCCAGAAGTCCACCATGACGGGCTTGCCGGTGGCGATGATTTCCTTGATGTTAGAGTCGTTGAATTCTTGTGCCATTTTGAATATGTTTTTGAGTTTGTTTATATGTCGTTATAGATATGCGATAAACCAATATGTAGGGACATCACTTTGCGATGTCTATCCTGCCAAACGGCCCGGCAGGTTCAACATGCCAAAGGCATGTCCCTACATTCAGGCTATTTTGACACACTGTCTACTTTCAGAATAATTCTATTGTTTCGTGGTCAGGCGCTGATGTTCTGGACGTTCTCGGCGTCGACGGTGTAGGTAATCTGCATCGAGTCGAGCAGCTGTATCAGCTTGCGGTTGACGGGGATATGCTTGGCCGAGGCCAGGGTGACGTGGCGGTTGAGGCGCGGGTCGTAGACGCGCAGCTTCAGCATGCCGCGGTTGGTGGTCTCCGAGGCGATGTGCTCCTTGAGGATGTCGAGGGTCTCGCCCGTACACTGCTCGGGAGTGAGCTGAATGGTGATGCCGCGGATGAGCTTGCCCTTGATGTCGTCGAGGGGGCGTATGCTGACAATCTCGAATGAGATGTCACTGTCACGGAAGCGGCGCTGCCAGCGTCCGGTGACAAGCAGTGCGGCCATGGGACGGCAGAAGCGGGCGAAGTCGATGAAGGTGCGGCCGAACATGCGCAGTTCCGTGGTTCCGCTCTCGTCCTCGAGCTTGAGGATACCGAATTCCGTGCCCTTCTTGGTCAGCTTGACGTCGAACTGCGCCACCATGCCGCCGAAGGTCACCTCCAGACCCTCCTCGGGCTGTATGTCCTTCAGGCCGACGAGGTTGGTACGGCAGCCGTATTTCAGTTCCATGTAATACGGGTCGAGGGGATGTGCCGACAAGTACATGCCCACCAGGTCGCGCTCGCGGCTCAGGCGCACTATGTCGGGCCAAATCTGGGCCGGCTTGACCGGCGGACGAGCCTCGGCGGCCATTTCGGCGCCGAAGTCGTCGCCGAAGAGCGAGCCCATCATGTCGTTGGAATTCTGGCGGTAGCGCTGGCCGTAGCGCACCAGTTGCTCGGCGAACGTCTCGCCGCGGGCGTTGGGCTCGAAGTAGTCCTCTCGCTTGACGCCGTCGAAGCAGTCGAGGGCGCCGGCATAGGCAAGGTTTTCGAACGTGCGGCGGTTCATGGCGCCGGGAGCCACGCGTTCCACAAAGTCGTAGACATCGGCGAAGGGCTTGTCGCCGCGGGCCTCGATGATGGCGTCGACGACGTTCTTGCCCACGCCCTTGATTGCCGACAGGCCGAAGCGGATGTCGCCCTTGCCGTTGACGCCGAAAGTGGCGAACGACTCGTTGACGTCGGGGCCGAGGACCGAGATGCCCATCGAGCGGCACTCGTCCATGAACACCGTCAGCTTGCCCAGGTCGGACAGGTTGCGCGACAGCACGGCGGCCATGTACTCGCTGGGGTAGTTGGCCTTGAGGTAGGCCGTCTGGAAGGCCACCCAGCTGTAGCAGGTGGCGTGGCTCTTGTTGAAGGCGTAGGAGGCGAATTTCTCCCAGTCCTTCCATATCTTGTCCAGCACGTCGGGCTTGTGGCCGTTTTTCTGGCCACCCTCCATGAACTTGCCCTTGAGGTGGTTCATCTTGTCGATGAGCTTCTTACCCATGGCCTTGCGCAGCGTGTCGCTCTCGCCGCGGGTGAAGTTCGCCAGCAGACGCGACAGCAGCATCACCTGCTCCTGGTAGACGGTGACGCCGTAAGTATCCTTGAGGTACTTGTCCATCTCCGGGATGTCGTAGACGATGGGGCTCTCGCCGTGCTTGCGCTTGATGAAGTCGGGGATGTAGTCCATGGGGCCCGGACGGTAGAGGGCGTTCATGGCGATGAGGTCCTCGAAGGTGGACGGCTGCAGCTCGCGCAGGTACTTCTGCATGCCCGGCGACTCGAACTGGAAGGTGCCGATGGTGCGGCCCTCGCAGTAGAGCTGGTATGTCTTGGGGTCGTCGATGGGAATTTTCTCCAGGTCGATGTCGATGCCGCGGGTGCGTCTGATGTTCGCCA
Organism: Muribaculaceae bacterium; assembly: GCA_051871645.1. Taxonomy (GTDB): domain Bacteria; phylum Bacteroidota; class Bacteroidia; order Bacteroidales; family Muribaculaceae; genus CAG-873. The sequence goes on from JBJEDC010000049.1 coordinate 5,530, forward strand.
CGGCCTCCTTGAGGATTGACAGCGTCTTCAGACCGAGGAAGTCCATCTTGATAAGGCCCGTTTCCTCGATGACACGGCCCTCGTACTGGGTCACCAGCACCTTGCCGTCGTTCTTGTCGGTGGCTGTGGACACGGGCACCCAGTCGGTGATGTCGTCGCGGCAGATGATGACGCCGCAGGCATGGACGCCGGTATTGCGCACATTGCCCTCGAGCTGCTCGGCGAATTTCAGCGTCTCGCGCACCAGCGGGTCGGGGCTGCGCAGCTCCTGACCGAATTCCGGCACATATTTGAAGCAGTTCTTGAGGTTTGTCTTGTACTCCTTGCCCTTCTCGTCGGCGGGCATATGGTCGGGGACGAGCTTGGCCAGACGGTTCGACTCGGCCACGCTGAGGCGCTCGACGCGCGCCACGTCCTTGATTGCCATTTTGGTGGCCATGGTGCCGTAGGTGATGATGTGCGCCACCTTTTCGGCACCGTAGTGCTCGGTGACATAGCGCAGCACGTCGGCGCGTCCGTCGTCGTCGAAGTCGATGTCGATATCGGGCAGCGAGATACGGTCGGGATTGAGGAAACGCTCGAACAGCAGGTCGTACTTGACGGGGTCAATCTGCGTGATGCCCAGACAGTAGGCCACACACGAGCCGGCAGCGGAACCACGGCCGGGGCCGACGCTGACGCCGAGCTTGTTGCGGGCCACGTTGATGAAGTCCTGCACGATGAGGAAGTAGCCGGGGAAGCCCATCGTCTTCATGATGTGCAGCTCGAACTTTATACGCTCCCTCAGCTCGGGCGACAGAGGCGAGCCGTAGCGGCGCTCGGCGCCCTCGTAGGCCAGCTTTGACAGATAGTCGGCCTCGAACTTGATGCGGTAAAGCTTCTCGTAGCCGCCGAGCTTGGCAATCTTCTTCTCGGCCTCCTCCCGGCTCATCACCACGTTGCCGTTCTCGTCCTGAGTGAACTCGTCGAAGAGGTCCTTCTCGGTGAGGCGGCTGCGGTATTCCTCCTCGGTGCCGAACTCTTCCGGAATCCGGAAGAAGGGCATGATGGGCGCGTGGTCGATGGTGTACGGCTCAACCTTGTCGAGGATTTCGACGGTGTTGGCCAGCGCCTCGGGGATGTCGGCGAAGAGGTCGTTCATCTCGGCCGTGGTCTTCATCCACTCCTGCTTGGTGTAGAACATGCGGTTGTCCTCGTCGACGTATTTGTTGGTGGACAGGCAGATGAGGCGGTCGTGGGCCTCGGCGTCGTCGGCGTTGACAAAGTGGACGTCGTTGGTGCAGATGAGCTTGATGTCGTATTTGCGGGCCAGGGCGATGAGCTTGGGCTCGATGGCCTTCTGTATCTCGTAGCACTCGTGGTTGGCGCGCACGGCAGTGGCCTTGTGGCGCTGCAGTTCGATGTAGTAGTCGTCGCCCATCAGCTCCTTCCACCAGCGCACGCGGCGGTCGGCCTCCTCGTCATCGCCGGCGGCCAGCAGCTTGGGAATTTCGCCGCCAAGGCAGGCCGAGGCTATGATGAGACCCTCCTTGTGGGCGGCGATGGCCTGCTTGTCGGTACGGGGATGCATGTAGAAGCCCTCAGTCCACGCCTGCGAGACCAGCTTGATAAGGTTCTTGTAACCCGTCTTGTTCTTGGCCAGCACGATGAGGTGTCGGCCGATGTCGCGCTTGTCGACATGCTCGTGCAGGTCCTTGTCGGCGACATACATCTCGCAGCCGAATATGGGCTTGAAAGGCTTCTGGCCCTCCTCAAGCTTGCCGTTCTTCTTGTTGACGGTGTTGAAGAACTCCTTGATGCCGTACATGTTGCCGTGGTCGGTGATGGCCAGGCCGGGCATGCCGTCGGCTATCGCCTTGTCTACCAGGGCGTCAATCGAGGCCTGGCCGTCGAGCAGCGAATACTGCGTATGCACATGCAGATGGACGAAAGGTTGCATATATTGTGGTGATTTTGATTGCGTGTGAGAGATTGTGACAACTCTACAAAGATACGCAAAACCCCGCAGACCGACAAGCGATTTTTGGTCGGATCCGCGGGGTTTTTACGTCTTCCGGGAGCTTAAAAGCCTCGGCAAACGCTGTAGACAAGCAGTCTATCGACTGTCTTTTCTGTGCGAAAAAAATGGTGCGACTTTTCTCACGAGGGTGATGCCGATGATTGCCCAGTCGATATAGGACAGTGCGCTGAGCATACGTCCCAGTGTCGAGCGTCCCATATTGGGGTGTCCGCCGGTAAGGACTGTCTTCAGGCGTGCCACATTGCGGTCTACATCGTGTTCGGCCACGATGATGCGGGCCTGGACGAGGGCGCGCTGGCAGCGCAATTCCTCGAGGGTGTAGCCTTCCCACTTGCTGTTAGTTATTCCTGAACTCTTCCGTGCCATCTTCCTTGGAGATTAAGTCTTTGTTGATAATCTTGCGCTCGTCCTCGGGCAGTTCCACCAGCAGGCGCGACATAAACCGGGCTATCGGGTCGATGAAAATCTGGCGCCGCAGCAGGCAAATCAGCACGAATGCCAGCACATACACCAGCGCCAGGGTCATGTACGCCAGGTACGGAGGCAGGACAGTTGCCAGCAGGTCGCTCAGTGCCAGCGACACAAAGACGAAGAATACCAGTCCGAGAGCCATGATGACGGCGTAGAAAGCTATCATGGCCAGCAAAATGGTGATTTTTTCGGTGAGCTTGAGCCGCAGATTTTCAATCTGCAGCCCCAACAGGAGCTTTACCCCCGTATAAAGCGCGCCCAAAGATGAAAGAGGCGATTCGTGCTGCATACTTTTGTGGATGAATAAGTTGAAACGCAACGGTGTTTTATCAGCGTTATTCGGGCCCGTCCGCGTATAGTGTCGGGTGCGGGGCCTTTTGTCGGTTGCCATCCGGGAAGGTCGCGGCATGCCGCGACCCTACATGCCGGATTTACTTGTCTTTGACGTCCTCATCTATCTCGGCACTGATTTGGGCCATCAGGCCGTTCAGGTCAGCGTCGGCTTCGTCAGCAAGGCCCTGGAGCTGGGGAGGTATGATGCCTCTTTCCTTAAGGTAGGTCAGGATGCGGGCGCGGGTGGCGGCTCCGGACTCGGGAGCCAAGAGGAGGGCGGCAATGGCACCTACGGCAGCGCCGCCAAGAAATACGAGAGAGGGTTTCATAGCTTTGTGTCTTTGTCTTTTGTGAGTTTGTCTAAGCTGCAGTGATGAACCTTTGTCAGCAGTTTCAAAGGAGAACAGTCGCCACGGGCGTCTGATTGAAGCGTGGGCGATTCCGGCTCGGTGAGAGCCGGCCCATGCGGGCACCCGCGGCGGCCGTAGTTTCCTTTGTGTCTTTGAAGTAGAGAGAGGAGAATGAAAAAATGTAGTTTTCAGACAGGGACTTTACCCTGCGGCTGCTGTGTGTCTGGTTTTAAAACAAGAGCCGGGCCGAAATGTTCGGCCGCGGCCTGTTTTTCGGCCTGTGTGGCGTTTTGTCGGTCTGCTATTGGATGCACCGGCTTTGGTCACCCCACTTCTTCCTTTACCTCGCGGGCAATCTGGTTGGCCAGACGCTCGAGACGGCGGCCTTTCGAGCCGGGAGCATGTGAGAGGACAAAGTCGCGGACGTTCTCGCGGGTTTCTTCACCTTTGCGGGGAGCCAGCAGGATGCCGGCAAGCGCTCCGGCGGCGGCAGCGCCAGCCAAAGCAAGGATAACATGTACGGTTTTCATTGCTATTTAGATTAATTTAGTGTTTAAACGAAAAGAATTTGTCTTTCCCTTATAACAACCGACCCCCGCCAAAAGGTTTGGCAGGGGTTGGATTTTTTTTGTAAGGCAATACACCTTTTTTACGTCAAAGGCCGCAATCTTTTTGCATAAATGGCGGTTCGGCCTTTTGTTCAGGCAAAACAGTTTCAGCTGTCTTTACTGCTGTCCGCCGTCCAGGCCGCGCTTCTTCAGCAGGGCCTTCACCTCGGGCTTGTGACCGCGGAAGCGGACGTACAGGTCCATGGGCTCGGCAGAGCCGCCCATCTCGAGGATATTCTGACGGAACGACTTGGCGGTCTCGGGGTCGAAAATGCCGTTCTCGGCAAACTTCTCGAAGCCGTCGCAGTCGAGAACCTCGGCCCACAGATAGGTGTAGTAGCCTGATGCGTAGCCGTCGCTGCCGAAAATGTGCTTGAAGTAGGGCGAACGGTAGCGGTAGGTGATTTCGGCGGGCATGCCCAGCTTCTTGCTCACCTCGGCCTCGAAAGCCTCGACATCGGTCTCGCCCTCGGGGTTGAGCTTACCGTACTGCAGGTCAAGCAGGGCGGCGCCCACCAGCTCGACGGTGCGGAAGCCCATGTTGTGCGTCGAGGCCTCCTGCAGTTTCCTGACCATCCCGGCGGGGATGAGCTCGCCGGTCTTCCAGTGTCGGGCGTAAAGTTTCAGCATGTCGGGATGGAAGGCCCAGTGCTCGTGAATCTGGCTGGGAAGCTCGACAAAGTCGCGGTCGACATTGGTACCGGCCTGGCCTTTGTAGCGGGCGCGCGACAGCATGCCGTGCAGGCCGTGACCGAACTCGTGGAACATCGTCTCCACCTCGTCGATGGTGAGCAGCGACGGGGTGTCGCCGGTAGGCTTGCTGAAGTTGCCGACGTTGTAGATGATGGGGCGGTCGGCGGTGCCGTCATCGTTGACCCACGAGCCCTTGAACTCACTCATCCAGGCGCCCTGGCGCTTCGAGGCACGGGGGAAGTAGTCGGTCATGAACACGGCGATGTGCTCGCCTGTGGTGGCGTCGGTGACGTCGTAGACCTTGACCTCGTCATAGTATTTGGGCCAGTCCTTCTTCTCGTTGAACCTGATGTTGTAGAGTTTCTCGGCCATGGTGAAGATGCCGTTGCGCACGCTGTCGACGGCAAAGTAGCCGCGCACCTCCGACTCGTCGAGGTTGTACTTGTTGCGGCGCACCTTCTCGTTGTAGTAGGCGTAGTCCCAGGGCTCGATTTTCAGCCCGGCCTTCTCTGCGTCGGCAACGGCCTGCATCTCGCGCACCTCTTCGTTGGCACGTTTTACGGCGGGACCCCAGATCTGCATCAGCAGGTCTTCGGCGGCCTTGACGCTGCCGGCCATGACGTTGTCGGTCATGAACGAGCCGTAGTCCTTGAAGCCCAGCAGACGGGCTTTCTTGGAACGGGCCTGCAGGATTTTGCTGATGACGGGGCGGTTGTCGTACTTGCCAGACGATGCCAGTGTGGTGTATCCCTCATACATGCGGCGGCGCAGGTCGCGGTTGTCGGCGTACTGAAGAACGGGCAGACGCGAGGGAGCGTGCAGGGTGAGCACATACTTGCCCTCGAGACCGCGGGCCTTGGCCTCGTCGGCGGCGACGTCGATGTTGCTCTGGGGCAGACCGGCAAGGTCAGCCTTGTTGTCGACGACAATGCTGAAATCGTTGGTGGCGGCCAGCAGGTTCTTGTTGAAAGTCAGGTAGAGGTCGGCAAGCTCGGCGTTGAGGGCCTTGAGCTCTTCCTGACCCTTGGCGTCGAGCAGGGCGCCCGAGCGGACGAAGTCTTTATAGAGGTGCTCGAGCATCAGCTTCTGGTCGCTTGCGAGACCGAGTTCGTCGCGTTTGTCGTAGAGGGCCTTGACACGGGCGAAGAGCTTCGGGTTCATCGACACTTCGTCGGAGTGTGCGGCCAGCAGGGGCTCGAATTCCTCGGCCACGGCCTGGAGCTCGGGGCTGGAGTTGGACTCGGACAGGGCCGCATATACCATCACTACGCGCTCCAACAGGCCGCCGGCACGGTCAAGGGCCAGCACGGTGTTAGCGAATGTGGGAGCCTCTTTGCTGTCGGCGATGGCGGCAATCTCGGCGTTGTGGCGGCTGATGGCCTCTTTGAGGGCGGGCATGTAATGCTCGTTCTTAATCAAGCTGAAAGGCGGAATCTGATAAGGAGTATTGTACTCCTGCAGGAACGGATTTGTCTTGTTCACGTCGCTTGCGGTGTTTTGGGCTGCCAGGGGCGGCAATGCCAGGCAAAGGGCCACGGCGCCCGTTAAAATCTTTTTCATTTGCGTAGTATATTGGTTTATTATTTTCAGGTAAATTATATCTTTGACGGCTTTTCCCTTTCGGGGTTTAGTCTTTTTCAGGCCCGGTAAGGACAAAAGTAGTGAGAACCGGATAATGGTCGGAGGCCTTGAGGTTGCCGCGCTCCATCGACACAGGGCGAAGGTCGCCGCGATAAAGCACATGGTCGATGCGGAACCAGAAGCGGTTCTTATTATAGGTGTTCATGTATCCCATGCCGACCTCGGGGTAGACCTCGCGCAGCCCGCATTCGCGCAGGCGCCGCAGTACCCAGCTGCCGGGCACATCGTTGAAGTCGCCGCATACGACGGTGTTGGGACCTCCGTAAGTCTTTATGTCCTTCACCAGGTCGTCGGCCTGTGAGGCGCGCTTCACCGATGCATCCAGAACCTTGCTGAAAACCTTGGAGCGGACCTCGCCCAGACCCGGCCTCTCCTTGCCGCGGATACTGGTCATTTCCTGGAACATCTCGATGTCGCCTTCGGTGAGGCAGATGCTCTGCAGATGAACCACAAACAGCGACACACGCCGTCCGTGAATGTCAAGGCTGTACATACCGCACGACACAGTGGTGTCGGCTTTGTTGGTCACCGAATTCTTATAGACCTCGACCGGGAATTTGCTGAAGAGTGTCGCGCCCACGGTCTCGCGCATCACATACGGATACCTGCTCTTTATCGAGTCAATCTGCGACTGCGTGATGGCAAGCATGTCACATGGGCCGAACCTCTCGCCTTCCTGCACGGCCACAACGTCGGCTCCGCTGTTTATGATATAGGAGAACATGGGATTGACGCTGTCGGGATAGATGCTGTCCTGTGTATAATAGTTGTGGACGTTATACGTCAGCAGTGTCCAGCTCATGGGCTTTTCGGCCTCGGTCAGCTTATGCGAGCCGGGGTGGAAGGGAAAGTTGTCGATGTAGGCGGGATAGCCGGCAACCATGCACAGGACAGCCACCAGAGCACCCTTCAGGCTCCAGGTCAGGTCAATGAGCAGCATAACCAGCATGACGAAAGCGAATATCGGCGCCGTCATGGCCACGACAGCCGCAAACGGCCACGAACGCGGGTCGATGCACCCGGCCCAGGCCGAGAAAATCAGGCCCGCGCCAATCACCGCCGTCAGTACCAGCAGCACTATGCCGACTATGTGTCTTACCGGGTTCAAAATACCTTTACTTTATATGCGAGGAGAGTTCAAAAAGTCGTGAGCGCTGGGCGGGAGAGATGCCGGCGTAGCCGTGGCGACGGACATCGTCGAGGAGACGGTCCAGTTCGGCCTGCTCGGCAGGAGTGAGGCCGCGGCGCGGATAAGGGCCGTAGGCGCTGCCTCGGGGCACGGCGTTTCTGCGGCCGTAATTGAAACCGTCATGAACCGAGGGCACCCGGCGCATGTAATAAAGCGCCATCAGCACTCCTGCAAGGGCTCCGGCGGCATGTGCGGCCACCACGCCGGTGTCCTGGAGCGATGACGAGGTCAGCATGACTAGGACAATCACCACCAGCGACAGCCAGCGCACATCCATCTCGCCCAGAAGCATCAGCTGCACCTTGTAGCGGCCGCGCATGATGCCGGTCATGGCGACTATGGAGAGTACGGAACTGCTTGACCCGATGAGTATCAGCATCTTGGTGAAGCCCAATGCTCCGGCGGCGACAAAGATCACTCCGGCGACAAGGCCACCGACAAGGTAGGCGGCCAAAAGCTGCCGGCCGGTGATACCCAGCCGTACTGCCATCATGCCGAAGAGCCACAGCCACAGCATATTGCTGAGCAGGTGCATGAAATCCCACTGGGTGAACATGTATGTCAGCAGTGTCCAAGGAGCCGTCAGCGCGGCGGCAGGCGACGAGGGCAAAGCCGTGACCTGCGCCACGTCCAGGGGCGAGACCCCGCACCAGACAGCGACGTTGACCCCGATAAACACCAACAGGTTGGCCGCCATCAGCCCCCACAGCTCAAGGCCGCCGAGGCGACGGGCACCATCTATGAATTTGTTCATGCCGTTGCTCATTGTTTAATCTTTTCGAAATCAGTACCAGCCCCGGAATGTTCCGTGCTTCTTCCAGTACAGCAGCAGGCCGAAGCCGAAGAGCATGCCGCCGAGGTGGCAGAAGTGGGCGACGTTGTCGGCCGCGCCGCCTACGCCGAGCAGCAGCTCGATGGCGGCATAGCCCAAAACCATCCACTTGGCCTTGATGGCCACGGGGATGAACATGATGTACAGCTCGCGGTTAGGATAAAGCATGCCGAATGCCAGAAGCACGCCGTAAATAGCGCCGGAAGCGCCGACGGTCGGCATGTTCACCAGCATCGATAGCTTGGCCCAGGTGGGGTCCGCGAAAATTTTTCCTTGCCGCCATGCATTCCATCCATCTTCGACGATATACGAGTACTGGGCGGCGTCAAACATGTTATGGTACTTTGTCAGCATCAGGGCGTAGACGCCGAACTGGATGAAGGCCGCGCCGATGCCGCAACTGAGGTAATAGACCAGAAAACGTTTGCTGCCCAACGTCCACTCAATGATACCACCGAACATCAGCAGGGCGAACATATTGAAGAACAGATGGGTAAAGTTGCCGTGGACAAACATGTATGTCAGCGGCTGCCAGAAGCGAAAACCGGGACTTTCAACGTAATAGAGAGCGCAATAACGGTCGATATTGGCGCCAATCTGAGACACCAGCGTCATCGCCAGAAAGATAATCACATTGATTATCAGCAAATTTTTTGTTACAGGGGGAATATTGCGAAACACAGTTTTATGTTGGTGTATTATGCTAAGTGAGTTTCAAAAATCAGTTGTAACTTTAAGTAAGCTAAATTCCTCTACTTACTTATCTGCAAAGATACGGCCTTTTCGCCGTTTGGGGGAGACTCAGAATGCGGTTTTCACTTTTTTTAATGTGTGAAACCGGGAGAAACAGGCCCAAAATGAGGATCTGAGAAGGAAATTCAAAGTTTTTTGCGATTTTTTTCTCTCTTTTTTGGTGAATATCAATGTTTTTTAGTATGTTTGCCAAACAATTGCAAAACGCATGGGGCAAACGCCCGTCAACATGAAAACTTTTCACCCTCGAAAACAACAGTTAACACGCAAATTATTCGACCCGGA
>JBJEDC010000050.1:0-2730 GCA_051871645.1 Muribaculaceae bacterium
TTTAACATCCGATTCTACTCTTTTTAACAAATGCACCGGAATTTCGGCTTGGGCCATTTTTTGATGAAAACGGACAAAATAAAAATCGCTGAAATGTCTGAATTTCAGCGATTTTCTTAATTTGGTAATTTATACTCGTGGTCCCACTTGGGCTTGAACCAAGGACCCCCTGATTATGAGTCAGGTGCTCTGACCAACTGAGCTATGGGACCTGTTTCGGGGAGGACGTGGGAACGTCCGGGGAAAACGTGTTTGCAAAGGTAGCGGTTTGTTGCGAGATTTGCAAGAGGGAACACCGATTATTTGATGACGAAACTTCAATATGAAGAATATGAAGAGCAAAATAATCCAACGCAGGTTCAACCGGCAAGAGCATAGCGCTTTGTCAAGATGTATTGTGCTTATTTGGCGGCGAGGGCGTGGCCGTCGTGGAAGGCTTGACCGAGGCGGGTGCCGAGGGAGAGGTAGGCGGCGTGGACGGGGTCGAAGGTGATGAAGTGCATCTTTTCGAGGTCGGGCTTACCGTCGGCAGCGAGGTATTTATCGTCGCAGATGATATTGACGATTTCGGCCACGAGGTAGAAGCCGGTTTCGGACTCGTCGTATTTCTTGACGATGCGGCACTCGAGGGTCAGGGGGAAATTGTCGTAGAGGGGTGCGTTGACGTTTGGGGCTTTGGCTGAGGTCCAGCCGGTGGCTTTGATTTTGTCGTGGTGTTCGCGGCCGCTGGTGATGCCTACATAGTCGGCGGCGACCATGGTGTCTTCGGTGGCGAAGGCGAGGGTGAACTCGCCGCAGCGGTGCAGGTTGTCGGTGGTCTGATGCGAGCCCAGGGATATCATCACCTCGTGGTAGTCCCACTGTCCGCCCCAGGCGGCGGTCATGGCGTTGGGGGTGCCGTCGGCGTCGTAGGTGCCGATTATCATCACGGGCTGGGGCACGAACCAGGCCTCGGGTTTGAAGTTCTTTTTCATGGGTAATATGGTGTTTATGTTATGTAACGAAAGTTTATGCCGGATTGTTTTGTGGACGGCGGGTGCCGATGGCGAAGATCGTCGAGATGACGATGCAGGTGACGAATTCGGCGCAGGGTATGGCCAGCCAAAGGCCGTCGACGCCGATGAGACGGGGCAGGAGGATAAAGCTGGGGACGAGCAGGATGACGCCGCGCAGCAGGGTGTAGGCCGTCGACACGAGGGCGTTTTCGATGCTCTGGTAATATCCGATGAAGGCGATGTTTACCGCGAAGAAGATGGAGCAGAGGGCGAACTTGGGCAGTCCGCTCACGGCAAGGGCGTATGCGGGCTCGTCGGGGCTCAGGAACATGCCGGTGACGTATGGTGCGCCGAGGGCGAGCAGTACGGTGATAATGACACCGCAGATGACTGCCGTGAGCAGCGACACGCGCAGGGTCTGACGCACGCGTCGGCTGTTGTCGGCGCCATAGTTGAAGCTGATGATGGGCTGTGCCGACTGCGCGACGGCGTTGCTGATGGAGAAGACGAGCGGGAAAAGATAGCAGGCAACGGCGAAGGCGGCCACTCCGGCCTCGCCCAGCATGGTGATGAACATATAGTTGCCCGTGAGCATCATGATGCTCATGGCAAGCTCGGTAAGGAAGGTCGCGAAACCGATTTTGGTCATGTACCAGGTGTTGCGCAGGCTCAGCAGGAGCGATGTCACCGAGCATTTGAGACGGTAGAACTTAAGCTTGTCGCTGAACCATACGAAATAGGCCACCACCATGAGGCCGCCGACGGCGCAGGCTATCGCCGTGGCGAAAGCCGCGCCCATGACGCCCCATCCCAGCGGGAATATCATCACCCAGTCGAGGACGAGGTTGACCACCGCCGCCACAATCTGCACGAACATGGCGTATTGGGGCGAACCGTCAAGGCGTATGAGCATCATACCCACGCATTCAATATACAGGAAGAGCAGGCCCGGCGCAATCCACACCATGTAGCTGACGGCAAAGTCCTCGAGAACGGTGCTGCTGCCTAACAGTCGCACGAAACCGTGAGGGAAAATCATGCAGACCGCCGTAAACAGCCCCATGAGGATTATGCCGATGATGAAGGCCTGCGTCAGTATTATCCGCGCGGCCTTGACATTGTCCTCGGAGAGGCGGATGCTGGCGATTACCGACGAACCGATGCCGAACATCAGGCCGATGCCTGTCCCGACCATAAATATCGGCGCCACGATGTTGACGGCGGCGATGCCGTTGGCGCCGACGCCCCGGCCGACGAAGATGCCGTCAATGAGAGTCAGTGCAGTGTTCGAAATCATGCCTATCAGTGTCGGGAAAAACAGGGCACGGAAAAGCGGGCCAATCTTGCTGTGGCCGAAGTCTATCCTGTCGCGTGAGAGATTTCTGTCTTTAGCCATATTGGTGTGTTTATGTTTTCGGTTGGCAAAGGTACGGCCAAAATTCGAGTTAATCACAACAGTTATGCCAACTAAGGTTAAAACTCCCTGCCTTCTCAGGTTGCCGAGTGAAAAATGGTAATAATTTCGGGAATTTTGATAACCAAAATTCGCAAAAAGCTGTGTAACTTTGTGGTCGTTAAAGCATTGTTATGGTTTAACGCCGGAAATGTCATAAAGTTCCGCATTGCTCGACCCTTTTTAAAAACTAAATAACATCACATTTTATGAAAGCTATACTTATGGCAGCGGCGCTCCTTGCGTTCGGCGCCGCCCAGGCTCAGGAAGCCTCAACCGTTT
>JBJEDC010000051.1:0-2691 GCA_051871645.1 Muribaculaceae bacterium
TTTATGTTTTACAACAGGTTATAAAAAGAGGCTATGCCTATTTTGAAACAGCCTCTTCGGCTATTTTGACACACCCTCTTATGTCTGCACGTCGTCAAGCTTTTTTTGAACTGAATGACCCTCCGCACTATTTTTGCCAAATCGGTCATAATTCCTAATTTTGTACAATCAACGACAGACACCATGAAGAAGACCAAAGACATCCCCTTGTCGACGATGCAAACGATTTCCGACTCGGGACTGTTTATAAAGCGGTTCGGGCAGTTCGGAACGACGGTGATGAAGCCGCATGCCCATCGTGACGACTATTACATCTTCGTCCTGCTGACGGACGGCGAGGCAGGCGTAGAGATTGACTTTGAGCGCAGGGAACTGTCCGCCGGGGACATGCTGATAGTGTCGCCATGGCAGGTTCACGGAAAGCCCGCGGACGAGAAATGGGAGGCGGACGGATGGATGCTGGCGCTGTCGCCGGAGCTCCTCTCGGAGTCGGACATCCGCGCCATCGACGAGTATTCGATAACGCCGCTGCCGTTCCGTCCGGACGAGGCTGTCGTGCAGGATGTCTCCGCCATATGCTCTATGCTGGGGCGGTATGGTGACGCCGGTGTCTCGCGGGCGCTTGCCGCGGCAGTCAAGAGTGTTGTCCTCTCCGCCATAGGCTCGGCGGACAGTGATGTGTCGGGCAGGTACAAGGCGATAACCCTGAGACTGAGAAAGCTATTCGACCGGCATCTGACATCGGTGAAGAGTCCTGCGGCATACGCATCAATGTTCAATATCTCGGAGGTCTATCTCAACGAGGCAGTGAAGGAGTCGACGGGCATCAGCGTCGGCAGCTATATCCGCAACCGCGTTATAGTGCAGGCTAAACGCAAACTTGCCTACACGACGATGTCGGCAAAGGAGATTGCATACGCGCTGGGCTATGACGACTATGCCTATTTCTCCAAGCTCTTCAAGAAGAGCACGGGCAAATCTCCCGCCGAATTCCGCCGAAACCTTAAATAGTACAACTTTTCCCGCATCGAGACTATTCCGGGCAACGGTGTTACGCCGTAATTTTGCAGTCGTAAAAACGACATAAGCACATTATAGTATGACACAAGCTTTAAAACTCAAAGTCTGCAAGCGTTCGCTCGGCATCACCCTGCTTCTGATGCTGGCCTCGGGCATACAGCTCGAGGTAACGGCGGGAAGATATGCCTGGTCGGTGTGGTTGCACATTGTCTTAGGAATATCGCTGACGGCGCTGGCCTTCTGGCACGTCTCGCTCTATTACAAAAAGAGCAACTGGTTTTCGCGCTTCGCCACTAACCGCAAAAAGGCCACACGCATCCTTTGGCGGGTCTTCCTGGTTACCGCCGTCACGGGCATCGCCGCCACCGTGGTGTGGCTCGTGGGGCACGACCATTCGCCCCTCGGAGCCATACACGGCAAAATCGGCTTCGTGATGGTGATTGCGGCAATCTTCCACCACCGCAGCTACCCTCACAAAAAACGCGTCAGATAAAGCCTACCCTTGTGCGGGCGGCTCCCTTCTGTGGCGTGGTATGGCACGGGATGTCTACGGACTTTATCTCGGTCAGGGCATTCTCGCCGAGGACGGTGTCGCCGGTGACGCGCATGGCCATGGAGGGGATGATTTCGGTCTGTATCATGTTTATCACATGGCGGGCGTTGCCGAAGTTCTTTTCGCGGCTCGAGTAGTCACAGCGCAGTCTTTCGCAAAGGGCGGTGCGGGCATCGTCCGAAAGGCTGTACTGATGGCGCGTGAGGTATTTCTCGGCAATCTCGACAAGCTCGTTTTCGGTGAAGTCATCGAACCGGTAGATGTTCGAGTCCGGAATCCTCGACTTGAAGCCGGGGTTCATGTCGAACATCCGGCGCATCTCGTCGGGATAGCCCGCAAGGACCAGCATCCAGTCGCGGTTGCTCTCGTCGGCGAGGGCAGTGAGGAGCGTTTCGATGACGAACTTTCCGGGGTCACGCGCATCGTTGGGCTGGTAGAGCTGATAGGCCTCGTCGATGAACAGTATGCCGCCCTGTGCCTTTTCTATGGCCTCCAGGGTCTTCTCGGCTTCCGAATTGTAGTTCTGCCCCAACAGCGTCGCCCGCTCCTGCACCACGACGTGGCCTTTGGAGAGGACTCCGGCACGATGGAGCATCGCCCCCATCATTTTTGCCACTGTGGTCTTGCCCGTACCCGGCGAGCCGAGGAACATGGCGTGCAGAGGCGAGTCAGTCGTCGGCAGGCCTTTGTCGGCGCGCATCCTGTTGAAGCGCACGACGCGCTCGTAAACGGTGAGCTTGTCCTTGACGGAGCGCAGGCCGGTAAGATTGTCCAGGGACGGCAGCAAGGACACGGGCTCGTTGTCGGCCTCAGTCTCTTGTTCCGGCTCTTCAGTTTTGTCTCCGGTTTTAGCCTTTTCTTCAGCGATGAATTGGTCAAGCAGCCGGTCAAAGTCGTCGGGCTCGGCAGGCCTACGGTCTTCTTCGCGCGCGGGGCTGGTGCTCCAGCGCTCTATGGCGGCGTCGGGGGTGTATTCGTCAAGGGGCTTGAGGTAGTCGCCGGACCAATTACCCTTTTCATCCTCCACATCGTTGTCAAAGGCAAATCCGGCAATGGGATATTCCATGCACAGCAGCTCGGCATAGTAAACGCCGTGGCTGTCGTAGGATGTTGTGAAG
>JBJEDC010000052.1:0-2689 GCA_051871645.1 Muribaculaceae bacterium
AGCGCTCTCGTTGCCCTGCCTGTCCTGGCCGAGCAGCCCCAGCTCCCCAACAACGGCTTCGAGGACGGCTGGGGTGCCTGCACCCCCTGGACCTCGAACGGCAATTCAAAAACAGAAGGCACAACTCCCGGTGACTGGACAATCTCGCAGGTTATCGGCATCAACGGAATCGGTAAAACTACTGTTGGAGAAAAAGTTGCCGGATATAATTCGGCAAGCGCTGTAAAGGTATACAACAACGAAAACCCTGTTAAAAAATCAGAAATTGTTCCTGGTTATGTTACTTTAGGCAAGACATGGAGTACCTCGACAGGAATGGTTACAATTACTGCTAAAGACGGAGGCACATTCGAAGGCTATGATTTCACCGGCCGTCCCGAAAAAATCACTTTCATGTATAAATTTGAAAGAGAAAGCGAAAACACGCAGCCAGCAAATGCTATAGTTTACCTTTGGAAAGGCTCTACTACACAAGCTGATGTACCCGGAAATATTGCAACTAGCGCCAGCGGAATCAAAAAGGTAAGCATGGTAGACCGTGACCGCAACATTCTTGGCATAGAAACCAGTACAGGAGGTACCATTACAAAATCATCTGATTTTGAACTTATCGCAAAAGGCACTACTGTGATTACCGAGGCGACCTCGGAATGGGTAAAGGGCGAAATTGTACTCGAATATTTTTCTGATGCCACTCCCGAAAAAATTAATGCAATCTTCGCTGCAAATAATTACTTTGATTCCAATAACATAACAAAAGGTAACGCTCTCACTATCGATGACGTGCAATGTGTTTACTCTACTGAGCCCACTCCTGGTCCCGAGGGCAAACCCTTCCCTGGAAAACTTGAAGTTTATTGTGAACTTTTGGGAGGATACCTCACCGCAGATGGCGGAGAAGATGCTACTGTTTACATCAACCCGCTTTCAGAAAACACATGCTCGTTCCTGCTTCCCGATTTAACTCTTGGTGATATTGGCACCATTGGTGATATCTCCCTGCCTGAGGTCAATATATCCATTGATAATAACGATTTATCGACTTTTACTGCCCATGTTGATGATCTATCACTTTTGGATGGAAACATTCATGCAGCAGTAACACTTAACGGAACTGTTGACAAAGATGGCACAGCATCATTTAAAATTGATGTTCTTTGGACGAACAACGATCCTCAGATTCCCATTATCGTCACCTTCAACGGTAAGGGCAACGGCGGTTTCACCGGTGTCAGCGACATCACCGTTGACGATGCCAATGCTCCCGTGCTCTACTACAACCTGCAGGGCGTACGCGTAGACAACCCGCAGAACGGCCTCTACATCCGCGTCCAGGGCAAAAAGGCCACCAAGGTAGCCATCCGCTAATTCCCCATTGATTTATAGTACAAAAGGCTGTGCCGACCGGCACAGCCTTTTGTTGTGTTTTACAAACTTTGTCAGAGAGGACTTTAGGGTCCTTAGAGACTTTAGGGACCTTAAAGACCTTAGGCACTTTAGAGAAACCGGGTACAGTCTTGCCCATGTAGGGACATCGCTTTGCGATGTTGAGCCTGCCCGGCCGTTCCCGCAGAATTAATATGCCAAAGGCATATCCCTACATGGATTACACCAAAATTCCCGCAGGATTAACATGCCAAAAGCGTCCCTACAAGGTCAAAATCTTGCTACTGCAGGAATTTGGGGGCGTGGAGGAAGATGCCGAGGGAGAGGCCGACGCCCCAGGGTTTGGCGCCGTTGCTGACGTAGTTGACGTAGGCGGTGACTACGCCGGGGATGGGGAGCGCATAGCAGATGTCGAACTCGCCGTAGAAGCGTGCCGAATTGAGCCAGCCGCTGTAATGGCTGCCCCAGGGACGCTCATAGACGGTGACCCCGTCGATATTGGCCGCCGCGCCGCTGCCGGGCATAATGCGGCGCAGGGGCACGAAGGCGCTCATGTTGAGGCGGGCGGTGAAGCTCGAGCTAATCTTGTATATGGGCGCCAGGGTGGCCGAGAGGTACGAATTGGCGCGGAAATAGCGGTTGAACTGATTGTGGGCGGCAGGCGTGGGCTCGAAGGACGGGGCGCTGACGATGTCGGCATCGTAGCAATCGGTGAGCTTGCGCGTCGACAGCAGCACGTCGCTCTCCAGGCCGAGGGCGAACTTGCGGCTGATGTCCCAGTAGTTGCGCGTGCGGCTCTGCAGCTGCATCCACATCTGATGGCGGTTATAGCCATCCGGCAAGGTCGGCGTCACACGGCTCACGGGCTCCTCCACCCGGCTTCCGGGACGGTATTTGAAGCGTCCCGTCACGCCCTGAAGGACAAAGTTATAGTCGTGGCCCATGGTTGGGTAGTTTTCCTGGTCGAGGGTGGACGAGGTATAACCCAGACGCACCTGGCCGAGGTCCTGCGTGGTATGGTCGCGGAAGGTGCCCTCGGCGGTCATGCGTTCGTCAAGTCGGAAATACGAGTTGAGCAGATGTCCGAAGCCCGCGCTGAGCGAGAAGCGGCCTATAGCCCCCGCCGCCCAGTCGTAGCTTAGCCGTCCGTAGTATTCGTGGCCGACGAGGAAAGCCGGCTGTGAGACGTCGTAGAACATGCGGTCCGACTCAAGGTAACGCTGGCGCGACACCACGGCCTCCAGGCCCAGGGCACTGGGGATGGCGGTGTGCAGGTTGATGCGGGCGTTGAGCTGTCCGGCCA
>JBJEDC010000053.1:0-14273 GCA_051871645.1 Muribaculaceae bacterium
GTTTATTTCACCTCGGAGATTACTCCCGAATCGCTGGTAAAGATTTACAAGGCCCTCGGCGTTGACCCGCAGGGCAATGTCGCCGTGAAAATCAGCACGGGCGAGTCGGAGCAGAGCAACCACCTGCGCCCCGAGTTCATCGCCCCGCTGGTCAAGGATGTCAACGGCACCCTCGTCGAGTGCAACACCGCCTACGCCGGCAACCGCAACACCACCGAGAAACACCGCAAGGCCATCGCCGAGCGCGGCTATGAGAAAATCGCCGTGGTAGACATCATGGACGCCGATGGCAGCATGCCACTGCCCATGCAGGACTCGACCTACTTCAACGATGACCTCGTGGGCAAGCATCTCGCCAACTATGACTTCATGGTCAACCTCGCTCATTTCAAAGGCCACCAGATGGGCGGCTTCGGCGGCGTGCTGAAGAACCAGAGCATCGGCATAGCCTCGTCCGAGGGCAAGACACGCATCCACACCGCCGGCAAAACCGACATTCCCTCCGAGCTGTGGAACAACCTGCCCGAGCAGGACCAGTTCCTTGAGTCGATGGCCGGCGCCGCCCAGGCTGTAGACACATATTTCAAGGGCAAGAAAGGCATCGTCTACATCAACGTGATGAACAACATGTCGATTGACTGCGACTGCAACGGACACCCCGAGGCCGCCAAGCTCAAGGACATGGGCATCCTGGCCTCGCTCGACCCCGTAGCCCTCGACCAGGCCTGCCTCGACCTCGTCTTCAACCACGCCTCCACCGAGGGTGACGACAGCAAGCCCCTCATCGAGCGCATCAACCGTCAGCACGGCACCCACATCGTCGACTACGCCGAGAAACTCGGTTTGGGCAGCAAGCAGTACAAGATTGTCAAGATTGACTGACACACGCAACAAAACAGTAATCCTATTTGTTCCACACCCCGTACGAGGTATGAAAAAATTAGTATTAACCGCACTGATTTGTGCATTCTCACTTAGTGTTATGGCACAGAACAATATCAAACAGACCGCCGGACGCACCGCCCTCGGCGATTTCGCTCCCAAATTCGCCGAGCTCAACGACGATGTCCTTTTCGGCGAGGCCGTATGGAACGACTCAACCCTGTCGCTGCACGACCACAGCATGGTCACCATCTCTATCCTCCTCGGCAAGGGTATGATTGACTCGTCATTCCGCTCGCACCTCGAAATGGGCAAGAAGCACGGCATCACCCGCAAGGAAATCGCCGCCCTGCTCACCCAGGCCGCCTTCTACGCCGGATGGCCCAACGCCTGGGCCGGTTTCCGCATCGCTAAAGAAGTATGGGCCGACCCCGCTGACGCCGCTACCGAGAAAGAGCGCTTCCAGCAGGAGATGATTTTCCCCATCGGCGAGCCCAACACTGCCTTTGCCAAATACTTCATCGGCAACAGCTATCTCGCTCCCCTCTCCGCCGAGCAGGTCAGCGTCGCCAACGTCACCTTCGAGCCCCGCTGCCGCAATAACTGGCACATCCACCACGCCACCAAAGACGGCGGCCAGATGCTCATTGGCGTAGCCGGCCGCGGCTGGTACCAGGAGGAGGGCAAGCCTGCCCAGGAAATCCTCCCCGGAACCGTCATCCACATCCCCGCCGGCGTCAAGCACTGGCACGGCGCCGCCGCCGACGGCTGGTTCGCCCACCTCGCCTTCTCAGTCCCCGGCGATAACACCTCCACCGAGTGGCTCGAGCCCGTCAGCGACGCCGAATACGACACCCTGAAATAATCCGTCCCCATTCTATCAAAAGCTGCTACTCCCTGCGGCGGCGCCCCAAAGCGTCCCGCAGGGATTTTATTATGATACTGCCATTCATGGCTACAAGCAAAATTCATCTGTACACGCCTAAATTAGCATCTTCGGATTTATACATTTCAAGAAAAAGTGTAACTTTGCAAAAAGACAAATCATATAATATATTATCAAAAGCGACTAAATAAACCATGTCGGTATCAGAAGACCGGAAATATACTCTACAGTTTGTCCGCGAACTTTTGGAAGGTGTCAAGGGAAAAACATTGGGAGAGGTTGATTCTTCCAATCAGTTCAGCCGTACTGCCAAAAGCGAGAAGATTACAGGCATAGCCGGAGATATTATTGAGCAGTCGGTATTCAGATATGCCCGTGACAGCAAGCAGGAATGCGATATCGAGATTGGCGGTGTCCTCACTGAACTGAAAACCACCGGAGTCAGAATTTCCAAAAACGAGCTTAGCCTCATTAAGGATAAACAAAGGGATGAATATAACATACACCTGCATGCCAAAGAGGGCATAAGCATAACCGGTGTAACTTTTGAACCGGATATCCAGCGAGATTTTCTGACTTCTCATTTTTGGGAAAAAGCTCAAAATCTGCTAATCGTTTTTTACGAGTACCAATCGTATGATGTTGTGCCTGCATCGGCTTATGCCGCTTTTCCCATTATAGACTATTGTTTCAATAAATTCTCTAAGGAAGAGGAGGCCACTTTAAAATCCGATTGGGAAATGGTTCGCGATTATTTAGCGAAAGTTTACAGTGAATACCCTTCCTTTGAGTTACGGTTTGAGCATTTGGTCGGATTCACGCACCTCCTGCGCCCTAATCTTCTTTATATCGAACTTGTGCCCGGTTTCAAAAGAAAGTCATCCGGTGCATATCAAAAACCTCGTTACCGGCTAAAACAGACTTTTGTCGATTCAATCGTCAGAAATCATTTTAGAAAGAGGAAAGAGGATAACGAATTTTCTTTAAAAAAATCATTCAGCAGTTTCGCTCAGCTGGACGCAAGATGTCATGAACTGACAATACTATATGGTGGCAAGACAATAAAGGAGCTCAAAGAAATTTTTAACATCGGAATTGATGCAAAAGACATTGCATCTCTCTGCATTTTAAAAATGTTTGACGTCGACTGTAAACGGCTAAACCAAATCTCAGACTTTACTAAAGCCGGTATCATAGCAAAAACTATTACCGTAACACCTAAAGGGTGTCGTACTGAGGACATGAAACTCAGCCACATCGATTTCGAGGAATGGGCCGACAGAGATTTGGATTTTCAGGAGTCGGCGGTTTTCACCTATTTCAACGAACACAGTTTCCTATTTCCCATATTCTGCGAACGCGGTGATTTAAGCAAGCAGAAAGCGCATGAAAATGCGGAGGAATATGAGAATCGGCTTAGGCATGAGTCGATGCTCACCACATTTGAAGGGTTCAAAAGATTTGCTTTTGATGACTCGTTTATTTCCAAGGACGTAAAGCAGACATGGGAAGATTCACGAAAACTCATCCACCGGGACGAGTTGGTCTGGGAGTTTGTATATGATAATAAGGGAAACCGAAAGATAAATCAGAGCGGAAGCTATATGGGCGCTCCAAATTTTCCAAAAAGTTCCCAATATAATGTATTCTTCCGAGGTGGAGCCGATGTGTCCAATGAAAGAAGCAGGACAGAATGCATCAACGGAATCCGCATGCTTCCGCAGTTCTTCTGGATTAAAGGCTCCTACATTGCTAACAAATTAAAAGAATTACCATATCTTTGATATGCCGAAAAGGAACGATAATAAAATCAAAGTCGTAGAACTGTTCGCCGGGGTAGGCGGCTTCCGCATTGGCCTCGAGGGGGCGTCGGACGCCTATGAGACAATATGGAATAACCAATGGGAACCATCCACAGTGCATCAGGACGCATCTCTGGTGTACAGGGCCCGCTTTGGCTCTTCCGGCCATAGCAATGTGGATATAAACGACGTTCCCACTGAGAAGATTCCCGATCATGACCTTATGGTTGGCGGATTCCCTTGTCAGGATTATTCGGTTGCATCCACACTGAGCAAATCCGGAGGAATTGAAGGTAAAAAAGGCATATTATGGTGGCAGATATACCGTATACTGGATGAGAAAGGAGAAAATCGGCCCAACTACATCTTTTTTGAGAACGTAGACCGTCTGCTCGGTTCGCCGGCTAAACAACGCGGGCGCGATTTCGCAATCATTCTTGCATCTCTTTCGGATTTAGGCTATACGGTAGAATGGAGAGTGATAAATGCAGCCGACTACGGTATGCCGCAACGGCGTAAGCGCACTTATATAGTTGGTTATAAGGAGGGTAGCTCCGTTAACAGGCATATTGGCGATTTAAAAGATTGGACTCTGTTTGAGGGCGTTTTGGCAAAAGCTTTTCCGGTTGAGAAAAAATGCGGGTCAGAATCCTCTTTTGAAATAACCGGCTCAATTAAGGAGGTTTCAGACACCTTTAATCTTGGAGAAAAGAACAGCCCGTTCGGCGACGCGGGAATAATGCGTAATCGCCAGGTCTATTCGCTGGATACGACACCGGTTTACGAGGGGATACACATGACATTGGGGGACAATCTGGTAGACGAGAGCCTGGTTCCCGACAGTTTCTTCATTAACGAGGAAGAGCGGCCCAAATGGGAATACGAAAAAGGCGCTAAAAAGATAGAAAGGACGTCAAGCCAAGGTTTTAAATACATTTTTTCGGAAGGAGGAATGGCGTTTCCCGACTTTATCGACAGACCGTCCAGAACTATAATCACCGGAGAAGGGGGCTCGGCGGCCTCTCGTTTTAAACATGTTGTAAAAACGCCATCCGGAAGATACCGTCGTTTGATTCCAATTGAATTGGAGCGGCTTAATATGTTCCCTGACAATCACACATATCACCCTGAAGTCAGTGACGGCCGCAGGGCTTTCCTTATGGGGAATGCGCTGGTCTGCGGTGTCGTTAGGGAGATTGGCAAAAGTTTGTACCGGTTCATTTATGGAAAGGCACCTGTTTCGACCCACCCTATTGATGTCAAACGTGATTCCAGACCCACTTTGTGTCTCAGTCTGTTTGAGGAATTAGATGATACAATCAAATATAACGAAGTCAAAACGACTCACAAACTGAATTTGACAAAGAACTTGCTCATCGGATTTGTCAAGCCCGACAACAGCATGTATTTCACGGAAAGAACTCAAACTAAAGTTTACTATACAGGAAAGACAAAATCCTTTCCCTCAACCATAGCCTTAAATAATCTTTATTACTTTATGCCATACATTAAGGGTAAAGGTGTCAAAGACCTTTACCTTATTAAAATTGCACGCATAGGCAACAAGGCTGAGATTCATCCCGAGACTGAAGACAAAGATTCGAGAATCGTTTTCGAGCTTGAATATCTGCAAAGTTTACCGGAATATCTCCCGATAAAACTCAACATTTTCAACACATACCGTGACACGGTCCTGGGATATGTTATGGATTTGTCAAATCGGCAGACAAAAGCATAATAACTCAGATATAAAATCGTCTCACCTTAAAATTTCACTCAATTATCACATTGTGAAAATGAGAGTTGAAACTTTTCCGTAAGGCCGGAGTTATATTGATAAAAACGGTTTGAACATGGATATACGCAGAGAGAACGTTACCCGATATATTGCGCCGCTGCGCGAGGGCGGCAGTCTGCCGGCGCTGGCGGAGGCTTCGGACGGCTTCAAGTATGTCGTCAAGTTTCGAGGTGCCGGGCACGGACCAAAGGCGCTTATTGCCGAGTTTATCGGTGGAGCCGTCGCCACGGCCCTGGGCTTCCGGGTGCCGGAGCTGGTGCTGCTGGATGTTGACGAGGATTTCGGACGCACGGAGGGCGACGAGGAAATTCAGGACTTGCTGAAGGCGAGCCGGGGGCTCAATCTCGGACTCCATTATCTGTCCGGAGCAATGACTGTAGACCCGTATGTCAACGGCATAGACGAGCTTACGGCATCCAAAATTGTGTGGCTCGACGCTTTCCTGACCAATATCGACCGCACTCTGCGCAACACCAACATGCTGATGTGGAATAACGAGTTATGGCTAATCGACCATGGCGCCTCGCTGCTGTTCCACCACTCATGGAGCGACCCCGAAAAGGCCGCGCTGTCACTGTTCCCGTACGTCAAAGACCACTCCCTGCTGGCGAGAGCGTCGAAAATGGAGGAGGCCGACAAACTGCTGCGTCAGAAAATCACACCCCGCACTCTCGAGAAAATCGTCGACGCCATCCCCGACGAGTGGCTGCACTGGGAGGAAGGGCCGGAACCCGAGGAGATACGAAAGGCCTACCGCACTTTCCTTGTAAAGCGTCTTGCCAACTCGTCCGTCTTTGTCAAAACCGCCGTCGAGGCCCGCAAAAATCTATGACCATGGAGGAAAGCAATCTATACGAGTACGCCGTCATCCGCTACGTCCCGCGGGTCGAGCGCGAGGAATTTGTCAACGTCGGCCTGGTAATGATGTGCAAGCGCCGCCGCTGGATGCACGCGGCCATACACCTGCCCCTCGACCGCCTCGGCACCTACGACTGCAGCCACACACCCGCCGAGATTGAGCGCCAGCTGTCAATCTTCACCGCCCTCAGCCTCGGCGACAGAAACGCCGGTCCGCTGGCCGAACTGCCCGTAGAGGAGCGTTTCCGCTGGCTCACCGCCGTCAAGAGCGCCTGCATCCAGACCTCCCGACCCCACCCCGGCAAAACCGCCGACCTCGACGCCACCTTCGACCGCCTCCTCGCCGAACTCGTGTTGTAAAACCTAAAACTTCTCCTTTTCAACTTTATTTTGCTCCGGATTGTTTTGGGGATAAAACGATTTCGGAATATGGAAAACACTTATGATATACGCGTGGAGCGCGTTTATGATGACCCGGACGGTGCCACGGGCGGTTTCCGTGTCTTTGTCGACAGGCTGTGGCCGCGCGGCGAGTCTAAGGCCAAGTTTCGCTATGACCTGTGGGCCAAGGACGTAACGCCGTCGACGGCCTTGCGCGAATGGTACCATGCCGACCGTGAAAACCGCCGGGATGAATTCGAGGACCGCTATCTTGCCGAACTGAAGGCAAATCCGGATATTCCGCAGCTTGTCGCAACCCTCAGCGCCCATCCCGACATCGTGTTGCTCACAGCGTCCCGCGACGTCGCCCACAGCCACGTCCCCATCCTGAAGCAATATCTTAGTCTACAGCTACATCCTCCTTTATCGTAAAATGCAAAACACCAACGATGCGATTATCGCCGACATAAACGAACTCGAAAAAGAAAACTGACACTTTTTCATACACGATAAAGCCCATAACTCGATGGATGGCAATTTAACAAAAGTATCTTCACGAGTTATGGGCTTTTGTCATCATGAATTACAGCTTCGGCAAGATTTCCCTGGTAAAAATGCAAGGGATATTGTCGTGGAATTATTTTTATAGCCTCAAATGTCTATCTTTGCGATTGTCAAATCTAAACCTGAATGATTATGAAACTGATTGATTGTAAATTTATGGCACTGCTGCTCCCATTGTTTTTAATGGCATGCAACGGCAACGCCAAAGACGGGAATACAGGCTCCAGCGACTCCACTGCCCAAACAGCTTTTTCCGTACAAAAAATCAGCAAAGAGGAATTTTTACAGGCGTATGAAACGTCAAAAGAGTACAATGCCTATCCCCAGGAAATAGACTCAGTAGCACACCACAAAGTCTTAGCCAAAATCTTTCAAAATGCCAGAGAACGTATAGCCAAACTGGATTCACCAGATGAATACGAGACGATGTACCGAATTGAAGAAGATGCCGAACGATATAGCCTTAATAATCTACTATATTATCCGGACTTGAAAATGATTGGATTTATGTTCCCTTATGATTTCCATAATTTTTCAATATGGTGGTATGACTCAACCACAGGAAAACCTATCAAATGGCCTACCCTTGAACCTATGGCCGTGAACAAAAACGGCATCATTGCATGCCAGGTTTTTGAGGATTGTGACATTCCCATGAATTTCAAATTTAACCGTAAATATGGAGATACAATTTACGAATTCCTGACATATAAAGACACTGATTATACCGGTTATCCGGCTTTTGATGACAAGCTGAATAAGCAGATATTCTGGCACAAAAACAATACCCTGTATTTTCAGACTGAGACACACGACCCCACCGGTGACAAAACCGTCTACCTGAAGATTTCGGTAAATCACCAACACTAAATAACTTGTCGGAATAATTAGAAAAACTGGCACATAGATATCGTAGGGACGTTGTTTAAAGCGTCCGCCAAAGGATTGACAATCAGCCATCCGGATGCGGACGCTTTAAAAAGCGTCCCTACAATTTACATTCCCTCTGTCAGCGGCGGGTCATGGTGACTTTGCCGTGGGTGGGGGCGGTGGTGGTCAGGATGGCGGTCAGGCGGCAGGCGTTGTTGCCGGTGGCGGTGGAGGGGACGTCAAAAGTGTAGGTGATGGTACCTTTTTCGATAGACGGTGTTGTGGTGGGGTAGTATTTTTTGCCGTCCATTTCGAGGGTAAGGTCGGTGACGGTGAGAGTGCCGGTGCCTCGGGTGGTGGCAAAGGTGAGGGTTTCGAGAGCGCGGGCGTCATCGACGGCGAGGTTCCAGACAAATTTGCCGGTGCCGCCGTTGCGCATGTCGGAGGGAGACCAGCCGCCCAGGCGACGCACTCCTTCGGGGTCGGCATATTTTTCGGTTATCCCTAATGATTTGTCAATCAGGGAGCGGGCGGCGGCCACGGGGTCGGCGTATGGCTCGATGTCGCTGACGCCATGTTTCTGCTCAACCCAGGCACGCTCCCAGGCTGCGGGGTCGTAGGCAATGTCGCCGCGTTTGTTGGCGAAATAGGTCTGCCAGCGCGGCAGGTAGTAGTCGCGAATGAGGCCAGACCACAGGCGA
The DNA here is from genome assembly GCA_051871645.1 of Muribaculaceae bacterium. Classification (GTDB taxonomy): domain Bacteria; phylum Bacteroidota; class Bacteroidia; order Bacteroidales; family Muribaculaceae; genus CAG-873. The sequence goes on from JBJEDC010000053.1 coordinate 8,743, forward strand.
GCGGCATAGTCATCGACGGGCGAGCCGCCCCACATGGTGACGAGACGGCGGGCGTTGCGCTCGTAGCAGTCGCTCTGTCCCGCGTCGGCGCCGCTGCGGCGTGCATAGTCGAGCCACGGGGCGAGGCGCAGCGTGGGATGCGAGGCAAGGAGGCGGTCGGCGTCAAGGGCGAGGTCGGCGAACTGCCGCTCTATCTCCGTCACGGCGGCCGTGTCGTTGGCCGAGAAGGCCGACTCCCAGTCGCGGGCGAGGATTTCCATGCGCGAGAAGGCCACATTGGCGGCGGCCTCAAGCAGGTCGGCGCGGAACAGCGGTGTGTCTATGCTGTCGGCTGCGGCGGCAAGGTCAAGCGCCGCGTGGTCAAAGATGCTGTCGGTGCGGACGTTGCCCCGGAATACTGTGCCGGGGCGGAACTGCCAGTTGTAGCGGGGATTGTCGACAAGGGTCGAGTAAACGGATTTGTTCATATTGTGCCACGCACTCTCCACCCTGTCATTGGTGGTGCCGTAACGGCAGGCGGAATAGTTGCGGTGCCATGCGGCGACGTCAATCGAGTCGGGCGTCCACCCTGCGTCGGTAATAAGCTCGTACAGCACCTCGTTGTTCTCAAGGCCTTCGGGAGCCATGCCGTAACCGGCGAGGCGGCCACGGTTAGGCGAGTCCATGGCGGCGAAACGGCCGTTGGCATAGAACTCGGGAATGCCCGAAAGGGTGTTCTTGCCGCCCATGTTGGGGATGACGGAGTAGACCCACTCCTTGTTGAAGAAGCCTTTATAGAACTCCCAGTTGTAGTTTATCTTCCAGAAGCATTTGTTGTAGTCGACGGCGAGGTCGAGCAGCAGCAGTTTGTCATCAGGGACCTCGCTCACCAGCGCCTGCAACGTCTCGTAGTCCCAGATGTCGCGCATGTACCCGAACATCCAGCCCTGCATCACCCACACGGCGTCGGGGTTGGCGTCGGCGATGGAGCCGTAGACCTCGCGGCCGAAACCGGCAAGCATGTCGTGGCGCTCCTTGGAGCCTTTGGGCGGAAAGACGGCCTCCATCTCGTTGAACGAGTCGGCGATGTAGTAATCGCACTTGCCGAATTCCTTCTCCCACTCCTCGATGAACATCCTGCCGATTTTGCGGAACAGCGGCGAGCCGGGCTGCAGCATCCAGTTGTGGAAGCCGCCAAGCCATGTCGTCTCGGTGACAGGGGCATCGGGGAAATGGCTCTTGAACGTGCCGGGCACAAATCCGGCGAAGGCGGGGCAGATGGGCTTCATGCCCAACGAGCGCATACGGTCGAGGATTTTGTGCTGGAGCGCCACCTGCGACTTGTGCCACGACCGCGGCAGAGGGCCGTCGATACCGCTGAGGTTGCCCATGCGCATCCACGGGAAATGCCCCGGAGCGGTGAAATAAGCGTCCACCTCCTCGTCGCTGAGGCCGAGCCGTGCGAACACCCGCGCCGTGATGGCCTCGTTGGCCACCAGCGCCAGCGGCATGTCTATGCCGTGCAGAGCCATCCAGTCAATCTCCCGCTCCCAGCGGTTCCAGTCCCAGTACGGCGCGGCGTATCCGAAGGTCACCACGTTCATATAATAATGATGTTTGAAAGGCGACGTCACCGTCCAGCCCTCTCCAACCGGGAGGCCCTCATCAGGCCATTCCAGTCTGTTACCGCTCCACGACGTAATGCCCAGCCCGTTCCGCCGGACATAGTCATAGAACGCGCGGCAGGCCGCCACACCCCCTGAGGCACTGATGGCCACGGAGTCGGCTCCCGGCCTGACACTATAGCTGTGAATGCCGTCCCGGGCCTCCCTGTCGACAGAGACCCCCACCGGCAGTTCACGCCCGGCAAACCGGTTGATAACATCCCGGGCAGCCTTAGCCTGCCCGTCCACAGCCGCCTCGGCCGCCCAACCGGCACCCAAAGCCATCACCAGCGCCAAAGCGCCCGCCTTAACCTCATTCACAGCTCTAAAAATATCCATGGCAAGAATTTTTTCAATATTTTTTGTGTAAAACCTATTCTTCTTCGTAATAGTAAGAGTAGTCAATACCCTTCATGAACATCTCGCGGTCGTTGATTTTGTCGGTCAGCGCACCTTTCAGCAAGGCCTTGATATGAGTAGAATCCGCAACACTTTCGCGCATGGCCGTCAGATATTCGTTCTTGTCTATCCGGCTCAAGTCTATACAGCATTTGAGCGAGCGACGCAGCATAAGGTCGAGCCAGATGCGTGTGCTTCGGCCGTTTCCCTCCATAAAGGGATGAAGGACATTCATCTCGACATATTTGTCGGCAATTTCATCGAGAGACGTCTCAGGCATCCGCTCGATCGTCGGGATGACTGTGTCGAAATGCAGGCAGTTGGCAAAGGTGAACCCGCCCTTTGAGATATTCTTCGTCCTTATATGTCCGGCGAAGTCATACAAGCCATCGAACAAGTAGGCGTGAATCTGCTGCAGACATTTCATGCTGCCGGGCTCAAGCGAACTGAGCAATCCACTCTCAAACAAGGTGTATGCCTTTTTGCGACTCTGACCATCAATAGTATTGTCGCTGTATGTAAACCAGTCAAGGAATCCGCTCGCACGGTTGTTGGGATAATGCTTGGCGAGAAGGATAATATCATCTGCCGACAAAGCATCACTATTGTATGCCTTGCCGTCTGCGGCTACGATTTTCAGTCTGTGAGTGGCACTCACGAACTGGATTCCTTGCTGCTTCAGTTTCCGCTTTAGCCAGCGCCAGTAGTTGCCGGCTTTGGTGTAGTCCGGCTCGTCGTTGATGGCGCGCACGATGTCTGTAGCCGAGAACCACCAGCAGTTGTTCGCGTCATCCCAGACCGCCCTGACCTCGCGGTCATTAAAAAACCGTATCGATTTCTTACTCATAAAATATCCGATATCCGTTTTAATGATTGGACAATACAAAATTACAAATTATTTTCTAAAAAGATGATATACGGGTATATTCGGGTCAGCTCGGACAAGCAGACGGTGGAGAACCAGCGGTTTGAAATCAACAGGTTCTGCCAGCGCGAGCACCTGGCCGTCGACGGATGGATTGAAGAAACAATTTCGGGCACCAAGGCCTACAACAAGCGGCGGCTGGGGCTGCTGCTCAAACGCATCCGCAAGGATGACCTGATAATCTGCGCCGAGCTGTCGCGCCTGGGCCGCAACCTCTTCATGATTATGGAAATACTAAACATCTGCATGACAAAGGAGGCCAAGGTGTGGACCATCAAGGACAACTACCGCCTCGGCGACGACATCCAGTCGAAGGTCCTGGCCTTCGCTTTCGGCCTCTCTGCAGAGATAGAGCGCAACCTCATCTCGCAGCGCACCAAGGAGGCGCTGGCGCGCAAAAAGGCCGAAGGTGTGGTGCTCGGACGTCCCAAGGGCCGCCGCAGCGCCCCCGAGAAATACAAGTTATGCGGCAAAGAACCACTCATCCGCCGTTTATTCGCCCAGGGCCTCCCCAAATGCCGGATTGCCGCCGTCTGCCACGTCGACCGCAGTACCCTCGCCCGCTATCTGCGGATTATGGATGGGATGTGATTTGGTGTGGCACCGGAGTAAAATCAAAATGGCACGTTTAACCTGTCGAAAGTAGTCGGTACTCATTTGCGGATGCTCCAGGGAGCATCCCTACATTGGCCATTTTGCAACGCTGTCAAGATGGGACAATCAGATAAACCGGGTCACTTCAGCACTCCGGCGATGGCGGGGGCGTACTGGCGGCCGATGGGGAGGGTGGTGTTGTCGGTGAGGATGACCTCCTGGCGGCTGTAGCTTCTGATTTTTGAGCGAGAGACGATGAACGAGCGGTGGATGCGCAAAAACTGGTCGGTGGGCAGAAGGGCAAGGATGTTTTTGAGCAGGATGCGCGAGATGACACAATCGCCGGAGGCGCGGAAGATTTTGGCATAGCCCTCGACGGCCTCTATGTAAAGGATGTCGTCGATGGGGATGCTGAGGCTGCTGTAGTCCTGCTTGACGGTGATGCACTGCGGCGTGGCCTGCAGGGGGCCGTGGCCTATGCGGCGCAGGGCTTTGGAGAAGGCGGTCTGAAAGCGGCTGAACGAGAACGGCTTGTGCAGATAGTCCACGGCGTCAAGGTCGAAGCCCTCGAGGGCGTATTTGAGGTAGGCCGTGGTGAAGATGAAGCACGTTCCCTCGGGCAACTGCGAGGCTATGTCCAGGCCGTTGATGCCGTCCATCTCGATGTCGAGAAAAACTATGTCGGGGCGGTCGCGACGGATGACGTCAAGGCCCTGCACCGGGTCGCTGAACTTCTGCAGCGCTATGCCCCCGATGCGCCGGCAGAATTTCTCTATCACCTCCAGCGCCAGCGGCTCGTCGTCAATAGCCACGCATCGTATATCCTCATTCATGATTGTTCAGGTTTATAGTCAGTTCAACTTCAAAAAGGCCGTCCGCGTCCCTGATGTCCAGCCAATAGTCGCCGGGGTACAAGGCGTCAAGGCGGTTACGGCAGTTCTCTATCCCCACCGGCACGTCCTTGCGGAACTCGTCCGAGTGACGCATTATCATGTTCCGCGTCCCGAAGGTCAGCACGCCGTCCCTCAGCCGCAGCCGTATCCTTATCCCGCAGTCGCGGCTGGTCGAGGCGCCGTATTTGAAGGCGTTCTCCACAAAGGTCAGAAAAATCATCGGCGGGATGCGCGCCCCGTCGTCATCCACCTCAAAGTCGCGGATGACGGCGGTATGGCTGTCCAGGCGAATCAGCTGCAGATCCACGTAGTTGTTGATATAGGCAATCTCGTCGGCCACGGTTACCCAGTCGCTGTTGGCGGTGGTGTAGGTGTACTTCAGCAGCTCGGTGAACTTGATAAAGGCGTCCTCGGCCTTCGGTGACGTGCCGATAATCAGGCTGTACAGAGAGTTGAGCGTGTTGAACAGAAAGTGCGGATTTATCTGCGCCTTGTACAGCGCCAGCTCGGCCTTGTCGCGCTGGTTCTCGACGATGCTCTGCAACAGCATGCGGTGGTACAGCTCCCTGATAAAGGCCACTGTAATAGAGAAGCTCATCACAATCAGCAGCATCAGCCACACCGTTATCGACACGTTATAGTTGCGCACACGGGTCTGGTACTCGCTCATCGACGGAATGACAAAGTCCACCTCAGGCAGCGGATACAGCGTCAGCAGGTATGTCAGCACCACAAAAACCACCGCCAGCACGCCTATTTTCAGCCACGACCGCGACAAAATCAGCCGCGGCAGATGAAAGAACCGCGTGGTGAAATAGCAGCCGTAGAAATACGTTACGGCCAGCGACGCGAACAGCGGTGAGATGCGCCACCAGTAATGCGCCGGCCCCAGCACTATCAGCAGCGGCATTATCACCAGGCAGAAAAAAAGGTCAACGACAAGGTCGGTCTTGTGCTCTAAAGATTTCATGCTGCAAAATTACCGCAATTTTCCCGCCGCGCCAAATCACAAATACGCCCTTCGTTTACACTTTTACACCGTTTGTTGACACTCTCTTTCGCAAACGGAAAATCATG
>JBJEDC010000054.1:0-14189 GCA_051871645.1 Muribaculaceae bacterium
CTGTCGCGCGTCTCCTCCTCGACAATCGAGGCCACCGTAGCCACGTCGGCAGGCGTGAGGCCCAGTGCTTCGGCTTTGGCCTCCCGCTCTTTAGTCCAGAACTCGTTGCGCGTTTTTACGAGGCTGCGGATGACCTTGTCGGCCGGCTCTGTCCAGTAAAACTCGTATGTGTCAGGAACAAAGGCGGCCGGGAAACTCTCGGGCCTGAAGAAGCGGAGGGCGGGCAGAACACTGTCGGCGGCAGCAATGAAGTCCCCGGCGTCAAAGTTCATGCGCGAGCTGATGTTCTCGGCAAGCTGGCTCATCAGCCTTACGTTGTTGATGGTGACGCGCACAGGTGTCTGACGGCGCTTGTAGAGGCTGTTGCTGACGGTCCAGACCTTGTCGCCGGGATGCACGACATACGAGCCGTATGCTGACGGCCTCTCCTCGTCGCGTGTGCGCCACCGCCACATCCGGTAGACTTTGCCGCCGTAGCCGTCGCCGAGGTGCGTCACCAGTGTGTCGCGCACGGCCTCGGGCGTAGCATCGGCGGGGATGTAGACGCGCACGTCGCCGTTGCCGCCGTAGGTCGAGCATGTCAGGCGCCAGGCTGAGAAGCCTATGCCCAGCAATGCCAGTATGGCGGTGATTATAACGCATATAATTATAACCCGCAGCTGGCGTTTGTCTTGCCTGACGCGGCGGGTAAACTTTGTCTTTTTCGGAGTCTTCTTCTGAGGTTTCTTATCTGTCATGCCCGAATTTTAAACTTTAAGGCCGGTAGCTTGTCTATTTATTTAGGGCAAAGGTAGTGAATTAAAGCGAAAATTTGTAATTTTGCCCATTATTTAAACAGGAGTCGGATGCCGGCTCCGGCATAACTGATAAATTCACAGTCATAATTGATAATCTCACAACATAATGGATATAAACAACAGCGAAGAAAAGAAGCAGCCGACCGAATTTGCCCGCAGTTTCGACAAGCCCAAAACCGCGCCCTCCCCGGCTCCGCAGCAGCCCGAAATACCGGTTGCCGGTAAACCCGACAAGACCAAGAACATTCTCATTGCCGTCATCGCCGTACTGGTGGTGGCTATAGTGGGTCTGGCCGTATGGTTCTTTGTCAGCAGCGCGGCCAAGGACGAGAAAGCCGAGGCCGAACGCCAGAGCCGCGAGGCTGCCGAGCTGAGCCTTCAGCAACAACTGGCCGAGAGCGAATTCGACCAGCTCGAGAACGAGTTCGCCAGCCTCGAGAACAGCTTGTCCGTCAGCACCGACTCGGTAAAGCTGCGCCTGACCCAGCAGTACGAGTCGGCACGCCTCGAGGTGGAGCGCCTGCAGGCCGAGCTGAAGAATACCAAAAACAAGAGCGCCAAAGAGATAGCCGACCTCCAGGGTCAGATAAAGACCTTGCGCGAACTGCTTCAGAAATATATCGCCGAAATCGACCGCCTGAATAAAGAGAACGCTCAGCTGCGTCAGGAGAACACCGAAGTCAAGGCCCGCAACGAACAGCTTTCGACCCAGGTGGAAGAGACGACACGCCAGAACAAGCACCTCAACGAGCGCATGACCCTCGCCGAGAAGCTCAACGTCACCGGTGTAGGCTTCAACGCTCTCAACAAGAAGGGCAAGGTGGAGAAAAAAGTCAAGAAAGCCAAACAGCTGCTTATCACCTTCACCATCCCGCAGAACAACAGCACCCCTGTGGGCGAAAAGACCATCTACGCCCGTATCACCACGCCCGAGGGTCAGCTTCTCGGCGGTGGTGGTTCGTTCTCTTTCGAGGGTACGACAGTCAGCTGCTCGGCAAAGACCAAGATTGAATACGGAGGTCAGGAAATCGGCGGCATCCGCATCTACTACGATGTCAACACAGCCCTCAACCCCGGCGACTACACCGTCGAGCTCTTCGCCGACAATTATCGCCTCTTCAACCGTAAATTCAACCTCAAATAATCAGTAGTAAACATGTCATCCCTGAGTCAGATGTGGCAGGAAGCCTGTATGGCGGTGAATTCAACCGAAATCACCACTTTCTCGACCGTATATAAACTGACTCTTGCCATGCTTCTCGGCGCCCTCGTCGGCTTTGAACGCAAGCGCAAGGGTCAGACAGCCGGCGTGCGCACCTTCTCACTCATCTGCATGGGCGCTGCCCTGGCGATGATACTGTCGATATATGTACCGCAGGAATATCTTGGGCTCAAGAACGGTGACCCCAGCCGCATCGCGGCCCAGGTCGTGTCCGGTATCGGCTTCCTTGGAGCCGGAGCCATCATACAGATGAAAGGCTCGGTACGCGGTCTCACCACTGCCGCCGGCATCTGGATGATTGCGGCGATAGGCATGGCCGTCGGCGTGGGGATGTACTGGGTGGCCACGATAGCTTCCGGACTGATACTTTTCATCCTGCTCTTGCTTGAGAAGTTCGAGCACCGCATACGCATCGGCTCGGAAATGCGCATAATAAGACTTATGCTGTCATGTGTGGTCGAGGATATCTCGACCTACCGCAAAGTCCTTGCCGACAACCACATAAAGTTTACAAACTACTATATTGAGTACGATTACCAGCAGAACAAGACACGTCTCAATCTGGTGGTGATTATTCCCGACGAACTGGACAAGATAAAGCTGTTCAGGGAGTTGCGCGACATCTTCCCCACGGATGCCGTCTCCATCGCCAACCAGGTCTCCATCTGAGGCCGACGGCAGCAAGAATAGACCGCCGATGCCTTTCGGCACCTAAAATTGTAAATTCCACACACCCGGAAAGTCATGCAGATACAGAGCCTAATCACAGACCTGGCCTTCATCCTCCTTCTTGGCGCACTGGTAACGGTAATCTTCAAATGGATTAAGCAACCGGTGGTGCTGGGGTACATCGTGGCGGGATTTCTGGCCAGTCCTCATTTCACTCTGCTGCCGTCGGTTACTACCGAGGCCAACATCGACTTCTGGGCGCAGATAGGCATCATCGTGCTGCTGTTCTCGCTGGGACTGGAGTTCAGTTTCAAGAAACTCGTCAACTCGGGCGCCTCGGCCATGGTGACGGCCCTCATAATCATCTGCGGCATGACCTGCTGCGGCTTCGCCATCGGGCGGTTCATGGGTTTCAACAACATCAACTCGCTCTTCCTCGGCGGTATGCTGTCGATGTCGTCCACAACCATTATTCTTAAAGCCTTTACCGACCTGGGGCTCAGACAGAAGAAGTTCGCCTCGCAGGTCCTTGCCGTGCTGATTGTCGAGGACCTCTTCGCGGTAGTGATGATGGTTCTGCTGTCATCGATAGCCACCAGCAACGGCGTCGAAGGCACAGAGCTGGTCTACAGCGTACTGAAGCTGGTGTTCTTCCTGGTGATATGGTTTCTCGTCGGTGTCTATATCCTGCCGTCGGCGCTGACGGCCTGCCGCCGCTTCCTCAACGACGAGACGCTGCTGATAGTGTCGATGGGCCTGTGTCTGGGCATGGCGGTGTTCTCGGTATACTGCGGCTTCTCGCTGGCTCTCGGTGCTTTCGTCATGGGCTCGATACTGGCCGGAACAAGCTTTGCCGAGCGCATCGAGAGGGTTGTGACACCCGTCAAGGACCTCTTCGGAGCCGTATTCTTCATTTCGGTAGGCATGATGGTTCAGCCCTCGATTGTTGCCATGTACTGGTGGCAGATACTTATACTGTCATCGGTGGTAATCGTAGGCATGATTGTCTTCGGCACCTTCGGCATGCTCGTCACCGGGCAGACCCTCAAGGTAGCCATCCAGTCTGGTTTCTCGCTCACGCAAATCGGCGAATTCGCTTTCATCATCGCCACCCTCGGCATGTCGCTGGGGGTTCTCAATCCCACCATATACCCTATCGTTGTCGCCGTGTCGGTGCTCACCACCTTCACCACGCCATATTTCATCAAGATGTCCGAGCCGGTGTACAATCTCGTCGAACGTCACCTGCCCGAGCGTCTGCGTTTCCTTATAGACCGCTATGCCGATGACGCGTCCGCGCAACAGGCCCGCCGCCACAACCTATGGCGCGAGACCCTGCGTCACTACATGGGCCGCATCGTCATCTACACCGTCATACTGGTAGCCATACAGCTGCTCGGACAGCACTTTCTGGCGCCTCTTGCCGATGACCTCTCGCCGAAATACGGCAGCCTCATCACCATGGCCGTCGAGCTGCTGTGCATGTCGCCGTTCCTGGCCGCTCTGGTGCTACCCCTGTCACGCACCATGCGCGCCGGCGGCGGAACCACCATCGCCGACGTGGCGCTGTCGATAATCTGCTCCATCATCGCCCTGTTCACCATCGTCAACGTCATTACCAGCGCATATTCAATGGCCTGGGGTATGGCGGCGGCACTGGCTCTGCTGATGCTGGCCGGTCTGCTTTTCAGCCGCCGTGTACGCCGTTCGATGTCGGAGATAGAGTCGCGTTTCATGGACAACCTCAACGAGCGCGAACTGGTGCGCACGGGCCGCAACAAGAACATCGTCCACGACCTGCACCTCGCCTATATGACCGTTGGATCGGGCTGCGACTTTGTGGGCGAGCGTCTCAAGAACAGCAACCTGCGCTCGCGCTTCGGCGTCAACATCGTCAGTGTCCAGCGCGGTCCCATCACGATAAGCGTTCCCGGCGGCGAGCGACGCATCTTCCCGGGCGATGTCCTCGGTGTCATCGGCACCGACGAGCAGATTGCCGCCATCCTGCCGCACGTCGAGAAAGAGTATTTGCCCAGCCCGGACGAGACTGCTCCCCGCGATTTCAACCTGCTCAAGCTGCAGCTCAGCTACAAGTCGCCGCTGATAGGCAAGACGCCCCGCAACTCGGGCCTCCGCGACAATTACGACACCCTTGTGGTGGCCGTCCAGCGCGGCGACACATATATCGACCAGGACCCCGACATCGCCTTCACCGCCGGTGACATCCTCTGGCTCGTCGGCCCGCAGTCGCGGCTGACACCGTTACAATGATAAAAATCTAATCCGCACAATTCACCTTAAAAATAAACCAAACAAACATCTGTTATGAAAATCGTTCGTACAATCAGTGCTGTGGTTATGCTCGCAGCAGCGGCTACAGCGGTAGCCGGAACACCCAAAGTCATCGCTCATCGCGGATACTGGGAAACCGAAGGCTCGGCACAGAATTCAATCCGTTCGCTCGTCAAGGCCGACTCGATAGGCTGCTATGCCTCCGAGTTCGACATATGGATGACAAAGGACAGCGTAGTTGTCCTCAACCACGACCCCTCCATCAACGGCATCGTCATCGAAAAGGCCACCGCCGCCGAGGTATGCAGCCAGAAGCTCGCCAACGGTGAGAACGTTCCCACTCTCGAGGAATTCTGCCAGGTAGCTCAGAAGCTCCCCATCCGCCTCGTCTGCGAGGTGAAGTCGCACGACAGCCAGTCGTCGGAGCGCGCCTGCATCAAGCGTGCCATCGCCCTGATGAAGAAATACGGTCTTGAGGACCGCGTCGACTACATCACCTTCTCGAAGAACGGCTATGTCGAGCTGGTAAAGAAGGCTCCCAAGCCCGCCGGCGTCTACTACCTCTCCGGCGACTACATCCCCATGCAGATTAAGTTCAGCAAGGGCGCAGGCATCGACTACTCGCTCAAGAAGATGCGCAAGTACCCCGAATGGACCAAGGAGTGCCATGACCTCGGCCTCGAGGTCAACGCCTGGACCGTCAACAAGCCCGAGGACATGCAGTGGTGCATTGAGCAGGGCGTCGACTACATTACCACCAACCGTCCCGAAGAGCTTCAGAAGATGCTCGGCATCCACAAATCTCAGACTAAATAATTGTCGATGAAACATTTCATGTTGCCGGCGGCGCTGTGTCTGCTCGCCGCCGGCAGTATGGCTGCCGCTTCCGCCACGGATGAGGAGGCCAAGAAGCCGTCTTACGAGGTGTATGAGTTTCCGTACGGTGATACCGTGCGCACTTACTCGATGTACATCCCCGACAGCCTCGCTCCGGGCCGTCCCCTGATTATGATGACCCACGGCTACGGCTCCAAGACGCGCCGCCGCAAGGACCTCAACAAGGCCGCCAAAAAGTACGGTTATGCCGTCTGCTATCCCGACGGCTCGCTCGACTCGCGCGGCAAGGCCGGATGGAACGTCCACTATCCGTCGCAGCATACGATGAAAATCAACGAGGCCGATTTCTTCGAGGCTTTTGTTCCCGCCGTGGTGGAGCGCTTCGGCCTGAACGGCGACAATGTCTTCCTGGCCGGAATGTCGAACGGCGGCGACCTGTGCTACCAGCTGGCTTACGAGCGCCCCGAACTGTTCAAGGCATACGCCTCGGTGGCCGGACTGACATTCGACTGCATCTACGACAGCCTGCAGCTCACCAAGCCCGTGCCCTTCATGGAAATTCACGGCAACCACGACACGACATCGGCCTGGCAGGGCGACCACGCCAACAAGGGAGGGTGGGGTGCCTATATTCCCACGCCCCTGGCTGTCAGCGCTATCGCCGTCAACAACCGCTGCCACACCATGGTGTGCGACACTTTGCAGTCGCTGACTGGCGACCCTGAGCGCGCCATCTATCACACCCGCTACACTGACTCGCCCTACGGCACCGATGTCGAGGTCTACGAGGTCAACAACGGAAAGCACTCGTGGCACGCCAAAGACCTCCCCACCGCCGAAATAATCTGCCGCTTCTTCGCCCCCTACATCAAACAGTAATCGGCAGAAACTCCACAAAAACGGCCGTCAGGATTTGTTCCGGCGGCCGTTTTTATTCTCCGAGATGATTAGAAGAGCGGGTCCCAGCAGGGGAGGAGGATGGGCTTTTGCGTGAGGAGCTTCTGCAGGCGCTCGGGGACGAAGCGGCGCTCGACGACGAGGCGGAAGAGGTACTCATCCATCCATTTGTCGGTGGCTATGAGATGTCCGCCGTTGGGACCCTGGCCCCAGCTGTTCTCGATGAGCCACTTGACGGGCTTGCCCTCTTCGTCGGTGTCGACGCCGATGAGGGTCATGGCGTGCGACGAGGCGCTGGCACCGGTCATGATGCGCTGGGCCTTGTCCATGTTGAACGAGGTGCCCAGGATGGCGCCGTAGTCAAAGTTCTCGAGGTCGAGAGTGCCGTTCTTGCGGTTCAGGAACTTGCCCACGTCGCAACTGAAATACATTGCCACCGAGTCCTTGATGGACGCCGTCGCCATCTCCTTGATGTCGGCCATGGGCACGTTGAGGTAAGTCCAGTTCTCGCCGTCGTAGGCGTGGCGGTCGAGGTCCACCTCATACATTTTATAATAAGGGCGCGACGGGTCGTTCATGAACATGACATAGTTGTTCTTGAGGTCGTTGCCCAGCATCTCGTTGTAGAACGTCTTTGGCGTGAACTTGCGGCCTTTCCATACAAACTCCGTCGGGGGCACGCCCATTGCCTGCACGAGCATACGGTAGGTCTCGTCCAGCATCTCACTCTTGCGGGCCTCTAACTGCGCCGGTTTGGCTCCTTTGGCGGCCATGTCGCGCAACTCCAGACCCCACTCCTTGAGCTTCCAGCCTAAAAGACGGCTGAAAGTGGAGGTGTGGTTGGTGATGTACGTCTCCGGCATGACGCGGGCCGGCACCACACCGTATTTGGTAAGGTTGTCGGCGACACCGGTGAACTGGCCGCCGTCGCTGAGGGCGTTACGGAAGAGCCACGTCACGCGTCGGTCCGACATAGGCTCATCGGACGTGTCGATGACGGTCTGCAGGAAGAGGTTGGCTTTCTCCAGCTGGTCGTAGAAAAAGTTGTAAGCCTGCGAGAACTCCAGCCCGTCCAGCCCCTTGTCGCGTATGGCCTGGGCGCGGAGCACGTTCAGCCCCGTGAACAGCCAGCATCGGCCCGAGCTCTGCTGGTCGGTCACCCCCTTGACGTCAACCTTGTATGCGAAGTCATCGTCAAGATTGTTCTGCGCATCGGCATCAGTAGCCAATGTGTTGATATCCGTGGCGTTGAGCGCATTCCGCAGCGCCTTGTCGGCCAGCGTCGGCTTGTAGGCCTTGCGCATGCCGTCCAGCATATCCGGCGTTATCGCCCCCTGCTGGCCCATCACCGGCACGGCGGCCGCCATGGCCACCGCCACCAAACTGCAAATTCTTTTCATATCAGTCAATTAGTTTTGTCAGATTAGATTTTCAGCAAAGTTATCAAAAATTCCCGATATGATAACACCCCTACATTAAATTTGAAAATTTTTAGAGGAATGTTTTGCCGGTGGAAAAAAATGTTAATTTTGGCGCATTATTAACCTTAAACATTGCATCCTATGAAGCGAATTGTATTTTTACTGACTGCCGTGCTTGTCTGCGGAACTCTTGTCATGAACGGCCAGGCGCGCAAAGGAGTCAAAAAACCTGCCGCCAAAGCCCGTACTACCGCTGTCGCCAAGAAAAAAGCCCGGCCCGCTACTCCAGCCAGCGACCTGCCCCTCTTCTGCCTCAAAGGCAAAGTGAAAAAGCTTGTTGAGAAAACATACTCGTGGACGGTAACCGAGCCGGTCTTTGACAGTGATGGAATGATTGACGATAAGGCAAGTAAGAGAGAACTCCAACTGAATTCGGAGACGGTTAGTTATTTTACAGAAGATGGTTTCCTTAGCGGTTACGAGAAGAAAGACGGTGAAGGAAACGCTTATCCGCGTCAGCAGGTGAAGGATGCAAATGGCCGTCTGAGCAAGTCCTATTATGACGATAATCTGGAAGGTGAGGATTTTAAGGCTATAATGACGCTCAAACGCAATGCCGCCGGTGAAATTATTTCTTATTCGATAGCGGACAAGGCCAACCCCGGTGATTACATTCAAAAATCGGTGTACACTTTGCGTCCCGACGGTAGGATTTCCAAATCAAAAGATGACTGTATCTATGAAAACTCGAAATCTACTTACAGCTACGATGCAAACGGTTTCCTTATAAAAACAGCGGCGACTTCAGTTCTCTCTCCAGAACCGTATGTCGTTACCATAAAATACGACCCTAAGACGGATAGCCACGGCAACTGGCTGAAAGCTACCGACGCTGATGGCAATATGACTATTCGCGAAATAGAATATTACGAATAAACTCATTCATTTCAACGCAGGGGCATGCCGTCGGTGTGCCCCTGCTTTTGTTTCAAAGGCCTGATAAGTAGTAAAATGTGCTCAAAATGGCAACAGCTATTTTGGAACCCGGTTTTGAAACATCTTCAAATAATATGTGTAAATTTTTCGATGGTGGGGTTGCAGGAAACGGAAAAATTGCGTAACTTTGCATTGATAGGGGTGGAAGCGCTCCTTTGCGATTGACAAAGATAACCATAAAAGCAAGATATACACATTTCCGCACCGTGAAGATTTTTCGCTACATAGTTGTTGTTCTGGCTGTTGCCGTTTCGGCATCGGCGGCTTACGCCATGCCCGAGCCTGCAATGGGCGAGCGTGCCGAGGTTGCCGCTCAGCCGACGGTGAAAGTGGTGCGCGGCCATGTGGAAATCAATCTCCCCGGCGAGGAAAGCAAGCAGGTGTATGTGTACGCCCTCACAGGCCAGCTTGTCAAAACGGTGACGGCGACGCCCGGTGTCACTGTACTTGATCTCCCCGCAGGCTACTACATCGTCAAGTGCGACGGCCTGTCGCAGCGCGTGATTGTGCGCTGAGGCGTATGCGTCAGCTGTAGGGACATCGCTTGGCGATGTCAGTCCGGCCACATGCTGATGGCTCGATGCCCGGCCGACGTGCCAGAGGCACGTCCCTGCAATCAGGTTAATTCGCATTGCCGTTTTTGCTCTCAAATCAATCTGAATTTTTGCTCTGACACGTCCTTTCGGACGTTAGGATTTACATAACCAAGAAAAAGCACAACTTAATGAAATTTCTTATTACCACTATGTCCGTGATAGCTCTTTCGGTCGCCATGCCGTCTGTCGCTCAGACCGTTGATGCCGTTACCGCCGACGCCCGCGCCGCCACGACGGCTCCCGACCGCAAGTTCCTGGATTTCCCCGCCTACGACGGCACCGACCTCGGCGTCACCGTCGAGGGCGGCGTCACACACTTTGCCCTGTGGAGCCCCGAGGCCCAGGCCGTGCGCCTCAACCTCTACGACACCGACCGCAACACCCCTGCCGTGAAGCACATCGATATGAAGCTCACCGGCAACGGCGTGTGGCGCGCCTCCGTTCCCGAAAATCTGACGGGCAAGTTCTATACCTTCAACGTACGCCACGACGGCAAATGGCTCGCCGAGACCCCCGGCGTATGGGCAAAGGCCGCAGGCACCAACGGCCACCGCGCCGCCATCATCGACTTCGCCGCCACCAACCCCGAGGGCTGGGCCAGCGACCGCGGCCCGCGTCTGGCCAACATCACCGACGCCGTCCTCTACGAGATGCACCACCGCGACTACTCGATGCACCCTAACAGCGGCATCGTCAACAAGGGCAGGTTTCTGGCCCTCACCGAGCAGGACACCCGCACAGCCGCCGGAAGCCCGACGGGCATCGCCCATCTCAAGGACCTCGGCGTGACTCACGTGCACATCCTCCCCAGCTACGACTACAACAGTGTGGACGAGACCCAGCTCCCCTCCAACACCTACAACTGGGGCTACGACCCGTACAACTACAACACCCCCGAGGGCTCTTACTCCACCAATCCCGCCGACCCGACAGCCCGTGTGCGCGAGATGAAAGAGATGGTGAAGGCCCTCCATGACGCCGGCATAGGCGTGGTGATGGATGTCGTATACAACCACACCGCCCAGAACGACGACTCCAACTTCAGCCTCACCTCTCCCGGCTACTACTACCGCCACCGTGCCGACGGCAGCTACAGCGACGCCTCGGGCTGCGGCAACGAGACGGCCTCCGAGCGCCAGCAGATGCGCAACTTCATTGTCAACTCCGTTGTCAACTGGGCCAAGGAATATCACATCGACGGCTTCCGCTTCGACCTTATGGCCATCCATGACACGGAGACCATGAACCAGGTTGCCGCCGCACTCAAGAAAGTCAACCCTGACATCTTCGTCTACGGCGAAGGCTGGACAGCCGGCGACTCGCCTCTGCCCGCCAGGGACCGCGCTCTCAAGGAGAATGTCTCGGCGATGCCGCAGGTAGCCGTTTTCTCCGATGACATCCGCGACGCCGTCAAAGGTCATTACAGCAACGCCGAGGACCGCGGCTTCGCCACCGGTAAGCCCGGCAACGAGGAGACCGTCAAAATCGGCATCGTCGCCGCCACCGCTCACCCGCAGGTCGACTACAGCAAAGGCAACAACTCGAAGTTCGCCTACGCATCCGCACCTACACAGATTATCAACTATGTCTCGTGCCATGACGACCTCTGCCTCACCGACAAGCTTGCCAAGTCGATGCCCGGAAGCACCGAGGCCGACCGTCAGCGCGCCGCCCGCCTGGCCCAGACCATCGTCTTCACCAGTCAGGGCACCCCGTTCATGTTCGCCGGCGAGGAGGTTTTCCGCGACAAGAAGGGCGTCCACAACTCCTACAAGTCGCCCGACTCCATCAACGCCATCGACTGGACTCTGCTCGAGAAGAACGCCGACCAGAACGAATATTACCGCCAGCTGATACGCCTGCGCAAGGCCCATCCCGCCTTTCGCATGACAACTGCCAGGGACATCGCCCGCAACCTCGTCTTCGACAAGGTCAGCACTCCTAACCTCATCAGCTACAGTCTCATAAACAACGCCAACGGCGACTCCGAGAAGGAAATCAAGGTGATTTTCAACGGTTCGGAAAAGCCCGCCGAAGTCAAAGTTCCCAAGGGCACCTGGCGCGTCATCGCCCGTGACGGCAGGCTCAACGCCGACGGCCTCACCGACGCCGACGGCAAGCCCCTGGAGCTCAAAGGCGGCAAAGTGACCGTCGAACCCACATCGGCCCTGATTTTATTCAGAAAATAAACAGGTTGCAGATGGCCTGAATGTAGGGATGCACCCCGGTGCATCCGAAAAAGGAAGCCATCGCAATATGGGGATGCTCCGGGGAGCATCCCCACAATCTCCGCAAAATACCCGCTCGTTACCGGATTTGATTACATTTTAACGCATGGCGCACGCAATAAAATGCACGCGCCATGCGTTATTGCATTGCGAAAGCTATAAACTGTAGAAACCATATTGGAGGCCGATGCACAACGCATCCCTCCGGCATTTCAAAATACGCAATGAAAAAGACTTTATTCACGGCCTCTCTGGCCTGTCTGGCTATCCTGGCTCTCTCGGCCAAAAAGACAGACGACCCCGTGCTGATGACTGTTAACGGCAAGCCGGTGCACAAAAGCGAGTTCGAGTATCTCTACCACAAGAACAATACCCAGCAGCTGCAGCCCCAGACGGTGGACGAGTACATGAAAATGTTCGTCGACTACAAGCTCAAGGTCGCCGACGCCGAAGCCAACGGCCTCGACACGCTGAAAAGCTTCGTGGACGAGTTCGACAAATACCGTGCCGACCTGGCCAAGCCGTATATGACCGACTCGACGGTCTACAACGACCTTGTGCGCGAGGCTTACGACCACGCCGCCAACGAGGTGAGGGTTTCGCACATCATGTTCGCCCCCGGACAGGATGCCGAGGAGACAAAGTGTCAGGAAGCGCTGGCCGACTCGGTGCGCAACGCAGCCCTCGGCGGTGCCGATTGGAACGACCTCGCCGCACGCTTCAGCGTCGACAGAGGCACAAATATGAACGGCGGCTCGATGGGCTGGCTGCCCGCAGGCCGCTACCCATGGCCGTTTGAGAAAGCCTCCTACGATACTCCCGTCGGCGGCATTTCGCCCGTCATCAACTCGGGCTTCGGCTACCATATCATCCGCGTCGACGAAAAGCGCCCCTCGCGCGGCGAAGTTCGCGCAAGCCACATCCTCAGGCTGACGATGAATAAGAGCGCCGAGGAGCAGGGCCGCGCCAAACAGCAGATTGACTCCATCTACAACGTCCTCAAGGGTGGCGCCGACTTCGCCGAAGTAGCCAAGACAGCCAGCGAGGACGGTTCGGCACAGGCCGGAGGCGACCTGGGCTGGTTCGGTTCGGGCATGATGGTGTCGGAGTTCGAGACCGCAGCCTTCTCCCTGCCTACCGACAGCATCTGCGAGCCCTTCCAGACCCGCTTCGGCTGGCACATCGTCAAGAACACCGGCCATCGTCCCGTCAAGAGTTTCGACGAGCTCAAGCCCGAAATCGAGACAATGATTCAGAACTCGGAGCGCGGCATTCAGCCTGAGCAGGCCTTCCTCGACAAGGTGATGAAAGAGTATGACTCGAAAATCCTGCCCGACGGCATTGAGCGTGTCAAGGCCCTCATCGCCAAGAACCCCGGCGGCTATGACAGTGTGGCCATCGCCGCCCTCCGCGTCAGCGACATCCCCGTTCTCGAAATCAACGGCAAGAAGCTGCCCGTCTCGAAGGTCATGGACCATGTCGCCGTCACCATGGACAAGACTGTCGACGGCGGTATGGTAGTGATAAACAAGGCCCTCAACGACCTCCTGCCCTATGAGACCGCCGCAGAATACCGCGACAACCTCGCCGACGTCAACGCCGATTACCGCAACCTCGTCAACGAGTACCGCGACGGCATCCTGCTCTTCGACATCTCCAACCGCCGCGTCTGGGAGGCTGCTACCAAGGATAAGAAAGGTCTTGAGGAGTATTTCAAGGCTCACAAAGATAATTACAAGTGGGAGAAGCCCAAATACAAAGGCTTCATCGTCTTTGCTCCCAACGACTCCACCGCAACCGCCGCACGCCAGTACGCCGAGGGCCTCATCCTCGAGCTCGACCCCTCCACCTTCGCCGAGAAGATGCGCAAGGAGTTCGGCCGCAAAATCCGCGTCGAACGCATCATAGCCGCCCAGGGCGACAATCCCATCAGCGACTACCTCTTCTTTAACGGTCCCGCCCCCGACACCTCCAAGCTCACATGGCCCTCGTTCTTCGGCTACGCCGGACACCTGGCTGAGCAGCCCGAGGAGGCCGTCGACGTCCGCGGCGCCGTCACCACCGATTACCAGAACGCCCTCGAGGCCGCATGGCTCGAAGAAATCCGCAAAGCCTACCCCGTCAAAATCAACAAAAAAGTCGCCAAGTCCCTGAAATAACCTGACGGCATCCACACCATAAAGAGGCTGTCTAACAAGTTTGGACAGTCTCTTTTTTAGTCTAAACAAGCTAAA
>JBJEDC010000055.1:0-13837 GCA_051871645.1 Muribaculaceae bacterium
AAGAAGGCCACCAAGGTCCTCGTAAAATAAGGTAATGTGGTGCCGTGATAACGGCACATCGTTAGACAAATAAGTCTGCAAAATCCCCACAAGGGCCGACGCACCCCCGCGCCGGCCCTTGCTATGTCTTGTCGCTGAAGGACTTTTATCGCTCGTCCCTCGTGATAAAAGAAAAGCGACACCAGCCGCTAAAAAGACGAGGATGCACCGAAATAAAACCGAAATAAGGATATCGGGAGACGGCGGGGGCGGTTAGAGGTCGGGGGTCGGGATGGGGTGATGGGGGAGTCGGTTGGGGTTGAAAAGGGGGAGGAGGCCGGCGGCGGTGACGGGAGCCGGGGTAGGGGTGAGGCCGATGAGGTGGGCGAGGCGGCCGAGGAGGGCGGCGGGGGTGTAGCGGGCGCGGAGGGCGGACATTTCGAGGCTGCGGTCGCGTTTGCTGAGGCGGCGGCCGGTGGCGTCGGTGAGGAGGGGGATGTGGCCGTAGACGGGGGGCTCGAAGCCGAGGAGGCGGAAGATGTGTATCTGCTGGGCGGCGCTGAGGAGGAGGTCGTCGCCGCGGATGACCTGGGTGACGCCCATGAGGGCGTCATCGGTGACTACGGCGAGCTGGTAGGCCCAGGCGCCGTCGGCGCGGCGGAGGATGAAGTCGCCGCACTCGCGGGCGAGGTCGACGCTTTGGTGGCCGCAGTGCAGGTCGTCGAACTCAACGGTCACATCGGGGACATAAAGACGGGTGGCGGCAGGACGGGCAAGGGCTGCGCCCTTGCTGTTGTAAATGAGGGAATTGTCGTTTGGGGCTGTCCCTTTTCCGCCGAGGGCTGCGGGGCGGCACCGCCCGCTGTAGATGATGCGGCCGTCGGTCTGGTGCGGGGCCTGGGTGGCCATGATGTCGGCGCGGGAGCAGGTGCAGGGGTAGGTGAGGCCCATGGCCGTGAGTCGGTCGAGGGCTGTCCGGTAGATTTCGCCGCGCCGGCTCTGTATGTATGGGCCGTTCGGGCCGCGGTTTTCGGTGCCGCCCTCGTCCCAGTCGAGGCCGAGCCAACGCAGGTCATCCTCAATCTGGAGTGCGTATTCCATGCGCGAGCGCTGGGGGTCGAGGTCCTCGATGCGCAGGAGCCATGTTCCGCCCTGCGATTTGGCCCAGAGCCAGGAGAGGAGGGCGGCGTAGACGTTGCCGAGATGCATGCGTCCGGTGGGGGAGGGGGCGAAGCGGCCTTTGACGGTTTTCATGGGCGGGTGAGGATTTGGCCGGTGTGGGGGTCGAGGCGGAAGTCGGGGCTGCAGAAGGCGCTCTCGATGAGGCCGGAGACGCGCATCTCGGCTACGGGGAGGGTGTGCAGGTGCGGCGGCTTGATGAGGGCGATGGCATCGGCGAGAGAGAGGGCGATGTCGAGCTCGTGGGTGGAGAAGATGACGCATTTGCCGCGCTCGTGCGCGAGGCGCCGCAGGAGCAGGCACAGCTCGTAGCGGTTGGGAAGGTCGAGGAAGGACGTGGGCTCGTCCAGGAGAATTACGGGCGTGTCCTGTGCCAGTGCGCGGGCTATCATTATGCGCTGGCACTCGCCGTCGCTCATGGTGTCCATAGTGCGCGAGGCAAAGTCGGCCATGCCCACGGCGGCGAGCGAGTCGGCGACGACGGCTCGGTCGGCGTCGGTCATCGAGCCAATCCAGTTGGTGTAGGGCGCGCGTCCCATGGCGACGATGTCGGAGCAGCGCAGCGAGGGCACGCGCACGCGCTCGGTGCTGACAAAGGCCAGGGTGCGGGCGACGGCGGCGGCGTCCATGCCGGCCATGTCGCGGCCGTCTGCCTCGACCGTGCCGGAGGTATGCGGGCCCAGCCCGGCTATGGCGCGCAGCAGGGTGGACTTGCCCGTGCCGTTGCGGCCCAGGAGCGCCACCAGCGTGCCGGGGGCGAAGACGGCGTCGACGTCCGAGAGCAGCACGCGACGGCCGTATCCTATTCCGAAATTCTTCAGTTCTATCATTTTGTCCGTAAGACTATCCAGATTACTACCGGCACGCCCAGCAGGGCCGTGATGGCGTTGACGGGGAGGACCAGCATCTTGGAGACGATGTCGCAGGCGAGCATCACGCAGGCACCGGCGAGGCATGTGCCGGGCACCATGACGCGGTGGTCGCTGTCGCGCAGCATCAGGCGCGTGACGTGCGGCATGGCCAGGCCGATGAAGCCGATTGGGCCGCAGAAAGCCGTGACGGTACCGGCGAGGAGGGTGGTGGAGCCGAAGATGAGGGCGCGGCTGCGGCCGGTGTTGAGTCCCATCGTGCGTGCATAGTCCTCGCCCAGCAGCAGGAGGTTGAGGGGCTTGACGGAGGCGAAGCCGAGGATGAGTCCGGCCAGTACGGCGGGGACGAAAATCCACAGCTGGCGCAGGGTGATATCGCCGAGCGAGCCCATCGTCCACAGCACGAATGACTTAAGCGACTCCTCGCGGCTGAGGTACTGCAAAATCTGCACCACGGCGCTGACTCCCGACGAGAACATCACGCCCAGGACGAGGATGACCATTATGTCGCGTATGCGCCGCGCCACCGCCACGATGAGGGCGAGGACGAGCGCCGCGCCAATCCATGCCGCTCCGGCCACGCCCAGCGACGACATCCACGCCGACATGCCCATCAGGGGCGCGCCCAGGATGAAGATTGCCACGCCGAGGCTTGCTCCCGAGCTGATGCCCAGGACGTAAGGGCCGGCCAGGGGGTTGCGGAAGAGCGTCTGCATCTGCAGGCCGCTAAGCGACAGGGCCGCACCGGCGAGCACGGCCGTGATGGCCTTGGTGAGGCGCAGGTTGAGGACAATCCGTCGCGTCACCCGCGGGACATCGCCGCCGGTGAGCGACGCCCACACGTCGGACGGCGATACGGACATCTGTCCCAGGCATAGGTCGAGGACAAACAGCGCCGCCATCAGCAGCGTCAGGACGATGAAACAAACGGAAATTCGTGTTCGCATGGTGTTGCGTCAGTCGGCAAGCCGCTGATAGTAATGGAATTCCTCGGGGACGAGGTCGGGGTAAAAAATCTTGACGAGGTCGCGGAGGACGAGGTCGGGGTGCATCACCGAGCTCTCGTAGAAGTCGTTGCCGCCGGCGGCGGTGGTCAGACGGTTGTTGTTGTAGACCTGCCTGCTGATGAACGGCCTGGTGTCGGCGAGCTTGGGGAAGGCGGCGCGGAGGTCGGTCAGCGACGCGTATGTGCCGGTGTTTATCCAGCGGTCGGCGCCGTCAGTGAGGGTGTATGCCTCTTCCATGTCGACGGGCACGGACGTGTTGCCGGTGTTTTTGTTGTATGCGTATCTGCCGCCGGCATCGGTGACCAGGCGCACCATGTAGCTTGTCACCGAGGGCATGAACCACTGGTCGCTGTAGGGAGTGTTCAGCATCACCACGGGCCTGACGCCGTCGGCAGGCACGCGCTTTCTGACGGCCTCGTAACGCGGCGGGATGGCCTCGAATACCTCCTTGCCCTTGTCGTAGAGACCGGCGGCTACGGAGAGGGGAACGACCCATTCGGCCTTGCCGAGGGGCTGCTCCTCGACGTATTCGCCGACGTACATGTACGGTATGCCCAGCTCGCGCAGCTTGCCCTCGAGGCCGCTGGCGCTTGTCACGCCGTAGAGGAGGACAAGGTCGGGGTCTGCGCCGACAAGGCTCTCGTAGTCGTAGGCACCCTCGTAGCCGATGTCGGTGATTTCGCCCTTGCGCTTCTGCACGTTTTTGTTGGTGATGAAGCCGATGCCGGAGACGCCGACGATGCGGTCGGCGGCGCCTATGGCGTCGAGCATGGCCACATGGGTGGACGAGGTGCAGACTATACGTTTAGCCGGGCCTTTCAGCACCTGGCCGTCAAAGCCGGCGGGAGCCTCCTCGCCCTCGGCGAGCACCAGCAGCGACATCGACACCGAGTCGGCGCCCTGCCAGGGGTTGCTGACGGTGATGAGGCGGCTGTCCGAGCCGTCGGCGCCGCTGACGGTGAAGCCGGAGGCGTACCTGGGTTTGTAGATTTTCTGACTGAAGTCGTGTGCGCCGGTCTTTCTGCAGCCCGAGAGGATGACAAGGACGGCGAACAGTGTTATATATAATGTGTGCGGAAATTTCATAAGCGGTCGGAATATTCAACGTGCAAATTTACGCAATTCTGCCGATAAATGGCTACTTTTGCAGATAAGTAATGAACGCTATGAGTATACCTGACGATAACAGCAACCCGAAGATGCGGCTGGCGTGGCAGCTCGTCAACGACACCGGCACCAGCCTCTTCCTCACCGGCAAGGCCGGCACCGGCAAGACCACTTTTCTGAAAAAACTCCGCGAGGCTTCGGACAAGAACGTCGTAGTCGTCGCGCCCACAGGCATTGCTGCCGTCAACGCCGGCGGCGTCACCATACACTCGTTTTTCCAGCTCCCTGTGGGCAATGCTCCCGGTGCCGAGAGCGTGCGGCGCGTCGACCGCTTCAGCCGCGACAAGCTCAGGCTGATGCGCACGATAGACCTGCTGGTGATAGACGAGATTTCGATGGTGCGCGCCGACCTGCTCGACGCCGTCGACACCGTCCTGCGCCGCTACCGCGACCCGTCGCGTCCTTTCGGCGGCGTCCAGCTGCTGATGATCGGCGACCTGCAGCAGCTCTCTCCGGTGGTAAAGGACAGCGAGGTGGCAATGCTGCGAAACATGTACGAGACGCCGTATTTCTTTTCGAGCAACGTCCTGCGCGAGCTGCAGTACGGCGTCATTACCCTCGACCATATATACAGGCAGAAGGATGCCGAATTCCTGCGGCTCCTCAACGCCATCCGCGACAACAGCGCCGGACCGGCCGAGCTGGAGGCGCTGAACCGGCGCGTGCGGCCGGGGTTCCGCCCCGCCGCCTCCGAGGGTTATATCCGCCTCGTCACGCACAACGCCCAGGCCCAGGACATCAACGGGCGTCAGCTGGCGCTGCTGCCCGGACGCGCCTGGTCGTTTGACGCAGAGGTCGAGGGCGACTTTCCGCAGGGAGGCACCAACGCCGAGACCACGCTGCTGATAAAGGAGGGTGCCCAGGTGATGTTCCTGCGCAACGACCCTTCGAAAAACATTTACAACGGCATGATTGGCCATGTCGAGGCCGTGGACGAGGGCAAAATCATCGTCCGGCCCGTCGGCAGTGCCGAGTCGGTGGAGGTGGAGCCTGCAATATGGCAGAACATCAAATTCGAGGCCGACGATAAGGGTGCAGTCAAGGAGCGTGTCACCGGCTCGTTCACGCAGTTTCCGCTGCGGCTGGCCTGGGCCGTCACCGTACACAAGAGCCAGGGCCTGACCTTCAGCCACGCCATCCTGGACGTGTCGCGGTCGTTCGCGCACGGGCAGGTATATGTGGCCCTTTCGCGCTGTACGTCACTGGAGGGATTGATTCTTGAGACACCTGTGACGCTGTCGTCGATAATCTGCGATCCGACGGTGGTGCAGTACACGCAGGGCTGCGCCTGCCGCGAGATTACGCCCGAAAATATCGCCGTCTTCCGCCGTCAGCACTATGCCGACACACTGGCCGACGCCTTCGGCATGCGGGGGCTGTCGCGGCTCTACGAACAGCTTTTCCGCATCGTGGGCGAGAGCATGGGACGCACGCTGCCGGCGCTGCTGTCCGACTATTCGCGCCATTCCGACATCATGAGTGACGAGATTGTGCACATTGCCGACACCTTCCTCGGCCGTGCCCGTATGCGCATTATGGACGAGTCCTTTGACCCGGAGGCCGACGCATATCTGAGTGAGCGCATCCGCGCCGCGGCGCGGTATTTCATGGACAAGCTGGTCGATTTCAAAATACTGTTGGCCAAGACGCCCGATGAGGTGGACAACAAGGCCAACACAAAGCGCCTCGTACAGGCCATCACGCAGTTCAACGACGCGCTGTCGCTGGTGACGGCAATCCTGGAGATGCTTGCCGGAGGCACCGTTTTCTCGCCGGCGCTCTATTATCGCATCAAGCGCGAGGTGATTGCCGGCGGCGCGCGCAAGAAGCCTGCGCCCAAGAAGGAGAAAAAGGTGAAAGTAAAGGCCGAGAAACCTAAAGCAGCGCCCGTCAGCGATGACATCCAGAATCCCGGGCTGTTCGCAGTCCTTTGCGAGTGGCGCACCGACCGTGCCCGACGGGACAATGTTCCGGCATACGTCGTTGCCTCCACAAGGGCGCTGATTGCCGTCGCCAACGCCGTGCCGACAACCCCGGCGCAACTGAGAGCCCTCCCCGGCTGGGGCCCGAAGTCGGTGGCCCGCTTCGGCGAGGAGCTGTTGGATGTGATAGCTTCAGCAGACTACTGAGGGTGCTGTGCTTAACGGCACGATGTAAGGATGCACCAGGGTGCATCCCTACTTTTTTATGTCAATGTACTTGCCGCTCTTTACCGGGTGAGTTCGGTGAGGCGGGCGAGGTATTTGCCGAGAATGTCGAACTCGAGGTTGACGCGGGTGCCGGGCTGGATGCGGCAGAAATTGGTGTGCTCGAGGGTGTAGGGGATGATGGCGACGCGGAAGCTGTTGCGCTCCGAGTCGCAGACGGTGAGGGATACGCCGTTGACAGTGACCGAGCCTTTCTCGACGGTCATGTAGCCTTTGGCGATGAGCTCGGGCGACACTTCGTATTCGAATTTGAAGTAGTGCGAGCCGTCGGCTTCCGTGACCTCGGTGCATACGGCGGTGGTGTCGACGTGCCCCTGGACGATGTGGCCGTCAAGGCGTCCGTCGAGGCGCATCGAGCGCTCGAGGTTGACCAGATCGCCGGGCTTGAGTAGGCCGAGGTTGGAGCGGTCGAGGGTTTCCTGTATGGCCGTTACCTGATATGTGTCGCCGTCGATGGCCACGACGGTGAGGCATACGCCGTTATGGGCGATGGACTGGTCGATGCGGAGTTCGTCGGTGAAGGGGCAGCGCAGGGTGAGCTGGAGGTTGCCCTGCTCGCGTGTGGCGGCAACTACTGTGCCGGTGGTTTCTACAATTCCTGAAAACATGGTTGTGAGGGGCGAATCTTAATTGAAAATTTAAAATTAAAAATTTAAAATTGGCCGGTTTGTTTTGTTAAATGGTGATTTTGCCGCTTGGGGGCGGGTTACTTGTTGATGCGGATGACGGCGGGGGACTGCATGCGCCAGAAGAAGGAGACGGTGACGGTCCGGGTGGCCTTGTCGTAGGTGAAGCGGGCGTTCTTGCCGTCTACCATTACCGAGCGGGGCTGGTCTTTCTGGGCGTGTACGACGAGGGTGACGGTCTTGGCCTCGGCCATGCCGCGGTATGAGCCATCGGGGATGATGGTGACCTCGGTGAGCTTCTTCTGGGTGGCGTCGCCGGTGAAGGTCAGGAGCAGGCCCTTGTTGTCGCCCTCGGGGGTGGGCGTCACGAGGTCATCCTCAAAGAGGGTGTAGGTGGTGACGGCCTTGGTCGTGGGATAATAGTTGACGGTGAGCTTGCTCTGGTTGTATCCCTTGGTATTCTGCATCTTGTACTCGGCTGTGGGGATGAAGGCACCCTCGCGGACGAACATCGGCAGCACCTCGAGGGGCGCGGGATAGTCCTTGATGGTCGTGCCTCCGGCAATCACCTTCGTGGGGTCGCTGAGGTCGTACCAGTCCGAGCCAGTGGGGATGACGATGTCGCGCTTTACGGCACCCTGTTCGAGGACGGGAGCCACGAGGACGTCGCGTCCCCACAGGTATTCGTCGTCGACGTCAAACTCGGCGGCGGGAGTGCTGCCGGCGGGGCTGTGGAAGGTGATGGGGCGCACCATGGGGTAGCCCTTGGTGGCGTTCTCGTAGGCCAGCGTGTAGTTGTAGGGCAGCCAGCGGTAGCGGTCGAGGATGAGCTTCTTGATGACGGCCTCGTGCTCGGGGTAGTGGTAGGGCTCGGGGAGCAGCTGGGCATGGGTGCGCAGCGTGGGCGAGAATGTGCCGAGCTGGAGCCAGCGCACATACAGCTCGGGGTCGGTGGGACGTTCGTTGTCGACGGCGAAACCGCCGATGTCCGAGCTCATGTAGCCCAGGCCCGAGAGGCCGGAGTGCAGCATGATGCGTATCTGGGGCTGCAGGCCGGCCCATGTGCGGGCGACGTCGGAGCTCCAGGTGAAGACGCCGTAGCGCTGCAGACCCGTTGTGCCGGCGCGCATGAGCGTCATCACGCGGCGGTCGGGATATTTCTCGCGGTAGAGGTCGTAGATGATCTTGGCCCAGTCGCTGCCGTAGCGGTTGTGGTACTGGCGTGCGGTGAGGCCGTTGGCGTGGATGGCGTTCTCGGGGTGCTTCTCGGGCTCGCCGAGGTCGCCCCACCATCCCGACAGGCCGCGGTCGGTGAGCGAGCCGTAACGCTCCTTGAGCCATGCCTGCGTCCCGGGGTTGGAGACGTCGAACATGCCGCCCTCGCCTACCCAGATTACGACGTCCTGAGTCTTTTGGTTAAGCGAGTCCTTGAGCATCAGCCCTTTGCGGTCAAGCTCGTTGTATGTGGCGATGCCCTTGCCGTTGCGGAGTATGTAGGGCTGGGCTATCGTCACCACATTTACGCCGCGCTGCTTCATGTAGCCCAGGAAGTCATCGGGGTCGTGCCATTTTGTCAGGTCCCAGCCCAGGCGGCCCATGTCCTGCTCCTTGCCGTACCAGTACAGGTCGAGGACGATGCCGTCGACGGGATAGCCCTGGCTCTTGAGCGTGTCGATGACGCCCTCGGCCTCGTCGGAGGTGTGGTAGCCGTATTTACTGGTGATGTAGCCCAGCGACCACAGCGGGGGCAGGTCCTGGCGGCCGATGAGTCTGGACAGGTTCTCGCTGACGTCAGCCATCGTGCGGGCTCCGTTGACAAAGTACCACGTCACGGGGTCGGGGCTCTCGGTGATGTACTTGACGGGATTGCCGAGGATGAGGTCGGCCTTGGCGAAGTCGTCGAAGACGATGGCATAGCCCTCCGAGGCCACGAAGAGCGGCATCGAGATGTTCATCAGGCTGTTGCGCGGGTCACCTTCGCCGTAGCCGTAGTTGGGGCGGTTGTACATGTGCAGTGTGTCGCCGCGCAGGTTGAGGTGATGGGCGCGCTCGCCGGTGCCGAAGAAAGTACCGTTTCCTTCGACGGTCAGCTCCATCTCGCGCAGTTCGTTTTTGCCGAAGGTCCGCAGGCCGTCGTCAACCACCTTCTTGCCGTTGCCGGCGTCGATGGTGAGTACGCCGTCGGAGGTCAGCGACACCTTCATGCCGCAGATGTTGGCGACAGCGCCCTTGCCGTCGGGGTTGAGGCGCTCGCCGTTCTCCCGGGTGAGCACGGAGGCGGTGCCGATGCGCGATTTCTCGCCGGGACCGGTGTTTGATACTTTGAGGATGTTGTCATCGAGGGCGGTGACGGTGACGGTGCGTCCGTCGGGAGTCGTCACCTGCAGGTGCTTGGGGTAGGCGGCGCGTACGGCCCATGTCGTCAGCAGGCATAGGGCGAACAGCGTTCCGCGCCTTAAAACATTGTGCATTTAGTTAAGTATTTATGTTTCAGAGCAAAATAAAATTACGTGGAGTCGCGGCCCTTGTCGCCGTGGCGTCAGGGGTCGACGATGTTCAGGTAGGTCTGGACGGTGATGGTGGTGTCGTCGGGACGCTTGTTGAAGGGCGGCTCAACGTTTTTGCGCTTGCGCTTTTCGGTGCCCTGCCTGAGGTGGGTGACGATTTTCTGCATGCGCTGGCTGTCTTTGAAGCGCGGGCCCCATTTGGTGTAGATGGCCTCGGTGTTGTAGTTGTTGAGGTCATCGAACAGACCCTTCGTGGCCTCGTATTTCTCAAGGTCGGCCTTGGTCCATACGGTATTGTCGTCGAGGTATTTGAGCGCTTCGGCAAAACCGTCGCCGGTCTGTTTTGCCGGGGCGGGTTTGGCGGGTTTTGCGGCGGGGGTGGAGGGCACGGTCGCCGTGTTGGAGGGTACGTCGGCAGCCTGCTCGCTGGGGACAACTGTTTTCTTGCTGTCCTCCGTCCTGTCGCCTGAGCAGCGGCCGGTGAAGAGCATGATTAAGATGCCTAAGACGAGGCCTATGCCGATGTACATCAGCTTGGTTGTCAGTTTGGTGCCGCCGCCTCTGTAGCCGAGGTAGTTGGTGCGTGCGGGTCCCTCCTGGATGTCGTCGAGGAGGATGTAGCCGTCGATGGGCGACTGGCTTATGCGCTTTTTGGTGTGCAGCTCGAAGCGCACGGGCGTGCCGTAGTCCGAGTTTATCAGCGGCAACTCGAAGCAGTAGACCTTGCTCTGCTCTTTCAGGGAAATCAGGGCGCGTGAGGTCGCCGCCAGGTCCATGGTGCCGCTGAACGAGGAATATCCGTCGCAGGAAACCGCTACGGCGGCGTGCTGCAGGTCCTCGGCGGTGAAGGGATGGCCCTTGGGCGTGATGTCGATGCCGTTGACGCGGATGCGGCAGCCCTGGAGGGCGTTGTGCGAGCCCTGGGCGGTGATGAAGAACGACGACGGGGTGATGAGTTTGTGCGAGCCGGTGGTGTCGGGGGGCACGGGAGTGAACTCGGGTGTGTCGATTTTTTCGGTGACGTTGATGTCCTCGAAGCCGTTGCGGCGCCAGGTGATGGTGACGGGCTCGCCGAGGGTGGCGCACAGGGGCTGCTCGAGGCGGCGGTTGAAGACGTAGGCCGAGAAGCTGTCGTCGCCCGGCTCGGGCGGCAGGATGACTGCCGGGTCGCCCAGGGGAGTCTCGCACAGCGAGGCGGCATTGACGGTGTAGCCTAATTCGTCATCCACCAGGAGCACGCCGGCAAAGGGGATGTAGGCCTGCTGCCAGCGGCCGCGGCCGGTGAAGTCGTGCAGGGTGAGGCCGCTGTTTGGGCCGTAGCTGCGCCAGGCCCAGCCGGTGCCGCGGCAGGCCGTCAGCAGAGGTGCGTCGGCGCGGGTGGCGTATTCGGTGGCGAAAGCGGCGCGCACCTCGGCCACGTCGGCGTTGGTCATGCGCGGCAGCGATGCCTTGCGCGTCATCAGCGATACGAGGTTGTACAGCTCGTCGCCGCTGACCTCGGCGTTGGCCGGGATGAAAATCCATTCGGCGATGTGGTGGCCCTTGACGGGAGGTACCGTGCGCAGGATGGTGAAGAACATGCCCTCGTCGGTGGCGGTGAGCATGTAGAACACGTTTTTCTCCTCGGCGTCATAGTCGATAAGCTCGACCACCTTGCCGAGATTGCGCACATAGCGGCCGGTCTCCTCGGAGGGGTTGAGGTTGAGGAGGCTGCTGTAGTTGTTGCCGCTTTTGGTTATATAAAGTTGCAGTTTGCTCATAGTTGGTGTTTATAACTGCAAAAATAGCAAAAATAAAGGAAATCGGCACAAAGTAAGACGGTATTTATCAATTATTGTGCGGTGTGTCCGGAATGTATTGGATATCAGGGCGGTTTCGGGCGTTATTTGCCCACTCCAAAAAAAATACCTAACTTTGTTCACAAACATAAAATACGAAGAAAAATATGAAACTCAAATCCCTCATTTTTGCAGCTATGGCTGCCGTCCTCGCCGTTTCGTGCAGCAAGGGCGCACAGACCGCCGGAGACAACACAGAGGCCGACGCCCCCAAGGAGGAGGTGAAAGAGTCGGTCAGCTTTGCCAAGCAGTCCCGCAACTCCCAGCAGGTCATCGAGCTCTCCGACGATAAACTCCTGCGTTCCAACAAGGAGTATGAAAAGGTGACTTTCGTCGACTTCAACGCATCGTGGTGCGTCCCGTGCAAGAAGTTCGCCCCCGTCTTCGAGAGCACGGCCGCCGAGACCCCCAAGGCCGACTTTGTCAGTGTCGACATCGACAACTGCCCCGAGACTGCCAAAGCATTCAATATCACCGGTGTACCCACTGTTGTCATCCTTGATAAGGACGGCAAGGTAAAGGCACGCTATGAAGGCACCAACGAAATTCTCCCCGCCGAAAACTTCGTCAAAATCGTCGGCGAAAATCTGTAAGAACATCCAGCCGGAGATAAAATGTGTTTTTATAATGTAGGGGCATCGCTTTGCGATGTTAAGTCTGAAAAACAGCATGCTGGCCCAACATACCAAAGACATGTCCCTACATTCAGGCTATTTTGACACACCTTCACTCACCACCCCCCCCCGACAAAATTCTGAAACGACCCTTGAACCCGGCCTGTGCCGGGTTCGTTCTTGATTTATGAAACTGACTGACATAGAACAACGGATAAAAAAATCCGGTATCGCCGAGCTCAACGAACTGCAGCGGGCGGCACGCGCCTGCACCTCGCAACAGATTATCATGCTGGCGCCTACGGGCACCGGCAAGACGCTGGCCTTTGCCATCCCGCTGCTGAAGGCCGTTACCCCTGACGCCTTTCTGCAGGCCGTGGTTATCGCCCCCTCGCGCGAGCTGGTAATGCAGATTTGTGACGTCCTCCGTGGCCTATGCTCGGGCTATTGCCGCGTGATGGCAGTGTACGGCGGAAGCCGTTTCGAGAGCGAGGCCAACTCGCTGCGCGGCTCGGTGCCTCAGATTCTTGTCGGCACGCCCGGGCGTCTGCTCGACCATATCCGGCGCGGAACGGTGTCGGTGGAGACGGCACGGGCCTTTGTCCTCGACGAGTTCGACAAAATTCTGTCATTAGGCTTCGAGGACGAGGTCAGACGCATCCTCAAACGCCTCACCGCGACCCGCGTGCGTATTCTCACGTCGGCGACGGCTCCCGACCGCTGGCCGGAATTCCTGGACATGTCCGATGCCGAGACCATCGATTTCACTGCCACCGCCGAAGACGCCGTGCGCATCACCGTCGTGGAGGTGCCTTCCGCCGTCCGCGACAAGCTCGATACGCTGGCCTCGCTGCTGCGCAGTCCGCAGACCGGCTCGGCTATAGTCTTCGTCAACCACCGCGAGAGCGCCGGGCGCGTCGTCGAGTCGCTGTCGCGCCGCGGCATCCCCGCCACCCTCTACCACGGCGGCCTCGACCAGCGCCAGCGCGAGATTGCCGTCGCCAAGGTGCGTGCCGGAGTGGCCCGTGTCCTCGTCGCCACCGACCTTGCCGCCCGTGGCCTCGACCTCGAGGCCGGCATCGACTCGGTCATCCATTACCACATCCCCGTCGACGAAGCCGCCTGGACCCACCGCAACGGCCGCACCGCCCGCGCCGGCGCCACGGGCAGCGTCTACGTCATCACCGGTCCCGACGAGCCCGTCCCCGACTACATCGCCTTCGCCCGCACCTACTACCCGCAGGCCGACCCCGACGAAGCCCCCGCAAAAGAAGCCGAGAACGCCGCCCCGTCATCAACCGGAAAGCCCGCTGACATGACAATGCTATACTTCCAGGCCGGTAAACAGGATAAAATCTCGAAAGGCGACATCGCCGGCTTCCTGATAAAGGTCTGCGGCCTCGCCCCCGCCGAAGTCGGCCTCATCACTGTGGCCCGCGACTACAGCCTCGCCGCCGTCGCCACCTCCGCCGCCCCCCGTGTCCTCGCCGCCGCCCGCACCGGCGCCCGCCTCAAAGGCCACAAACCCCGCATCTCCCTGGTGTAAAAGGTGCGTAGGACCGGCAGTCGTTTGCCGGTTGACCCATGTAGGGACGTGCCTTTGGCACGTTAATCACAGTCATTATTATGGGCAAGGTTAAATGTAGGGACGCTTTAAAAAGCGTCCGCATCCGGATGGCTCGCCGGCAATCCTTTGGCGGACGCTTTAAAAAGCGTCCCTACATGCTATAATAAATAAAAAAGCCGAGCGGGATGCTCGGCTTTTTGCGGAGAGGACGGGATTCGAACCCGTGGTAGGATTACTCCTACGGCAGTTTAGCAAACTGCTGGTTTCAGCCACTCAC
>JBJEDC010000056.1:0-54245 GCA_051871645.1 Muribaculaceae bacterium
TTTAACATCCGATTCTACTCTTTTTAACAAATGCACCGGAATTTCGGCTTGGGCCGCAAATAGGATTTTAAGACATTGACAGGTAAAAAAACATTAAAAAAGCACTTTTCAGCAAAACATCCTCCTTTCAAACTCCACAAAAAAAATCGGTGAAATCAGCAAGCGTCTGATTTTCACCGATTT
Source organism: Muribaculaceae bacterium (assembly GCA_051871645.1). Lineage (GTDB taxonomy): Bacteria > Bacteroidota > Bacteroidia > Bacteroidales > Muribaculaceae > CAG-873. The sequence goes on from JBJEDC010000056.1 coordinate 184, forward strand.
TTCTTTCCTTTGTTTTCCTTTGTTTTCTCCCAAAAACCGCCCTTAGTACCCCCGACGGGAATCGAACCCATATCTAAAGTTTAGGAAACTTCTATTCTATCCGTTGAACTACAGGGGCGGGGTGCGGGTGCATGGGCGGTTGTCTGACACCACGCGGTGCGGGTGCAAAGGTAGGAAATTTTTGAGGATTTGGCAAGAGAGGGGGAGGGTGCTTCTCCGAACTATTTATCCGTTCAGCTGGGCCAGGACAGTGTTGAGTTCTTCCTGGGTGGTGGTGAGGCGGTGGCGGCAGACGGTGATGAGGGCGGCGGCTTCGCGGGTGAGGGTGACCATGTCGTCGATGTTGCAGGCGGGGGACTGCAGGGTGTCTACTATTTCGCGCAGGCGCTTCAGGGCGTCGGCGTAGGTGATGTCGGGGTTGATGTTTGTGGCTTTATCCATGACGGGTGAGTTTTGTCGGTTGTCATTTTACAGTTTGGAGTCGGGGCTGACCGCGGTGACGGTGGAGGAGAAGGCGCCGGTGGCGGTGTAGGTGGTGACGGGGTCGCCGGTGCTGAGGGCGGAGACGTCGGAGACGGCGTGGCCGTCGGCGGAGAGGGTGAGGGAGAAGCCGCGGGCGAGGGTAGCCTGGGGCGAGAGGAGACGCAGCTGGGTGTCAAGGCTGTCTATTTCGGCCTTGTTGCGGCTGACGGCGTTGGTGATGGCCGGGGGGATGGCGGCGGCGTAGCGGTCGAGGAGGCCTCGGTTGAGGGTCATGATGTTTGTCGCCGCGGCCAGCACTTTCTGTGATATCAGCGTCACCTCGGGGGCGCGTCTGGCGGTGAAGCCCGCTATCTCCGACGATACCGCGCCGGTCAGTCGCGCCAGTTCGGCCGACGTGTCGGCCACGCGTTGCTGGACGGCGTTGTAGATGGCCTGGGCGGCATTGATGAACTTAGTGTACAGCAGGATGTTGCGGTCGATGATGTACTGGGCGACGGCTGTCGGCGTCTTGCAGTGCTGATAAGAGACGTAGTCGAGAACCGTCTCGTCGCGCTCATGGCCGATGCCCACAAGGACCGGGATGGGGAAACGCGCCACCTCGGCGGCCAGTTCATAGCTGTCGAAGGCGGCGAGGTCGGTGGTGGAGCCGCCTCCGCGGATTATCACTACGCAATCCCATCGGTCAGCCTGAGCGCCGATGCAGCGCAATGCAGCCGAGACCTCGGGGACGGTGCGCTCGCCCTGGACGGCGGCCGGGAAGAGGCGCACGCTGAAAGCGAAGGAAGGAACGGCCTCGGCAAGGTGCTTGCAGAAGTCGCCGTATCCGGCCGCCGAGTTGCCCGAGATGATGGCTATGCGCAGGCAGGGCAGGGGAAAACGCAATTGCTTCTGCAGCAGAGTCAGACCCTCGGCCTCGAGCCGCGCAATAATCTCCCGGCGGCGACGGACGGCCTCACCGAGGGTGTACGATGCATCGATAGCCTTGACGTTCAGTGATATGCCGAAAGCGGCATTGTAGCGCACATCGCATTTCAACAGCACCTTCATGCCCGAAGCAAGCTCACTGCCCGTGCCGTTGCGGAAAGCCGTGAAGATTACTGGCACGAGGTTGGCCCATATCATGGCTCGGATGCGGGCGAGGTTGTTGCCACGCTCGTCTTTCTGCACCAGCTCGAAATAGCAGTGGCGCTTCAGTCCCAGGTCGCTCGTCTCGCCCACAACCCATACGTCGGAGAGCGTAGGATTGCCGTTGACGGCGTTTTCGATGCGCCGGCACAGCTCGAGCACGGTTAGTCCTTGCGTCATCACCGGTTATTTTTTGTCGAGTTTGAATTTCTTGCCGGTCCAGCTGTACGAAATGGACGGTTTCAGCCATTTAGCCACACGCGAGGCCTCCTCGTCGCCGGCCAGCATTGACATCATCGTGTTTGTCCATGTGAGGCGCCGTGCGGCCGGGTCGAAAGACGGCGTGGCCAGGATGAACGGCAGCCAGCTCTCCACCTCGGCGCGCTCGGCTTTGCCGGCTTCGGTGAGCCAGTCGGCCAGGGTGTAGTCGGGCACCGTGCCATCGGGCAGGGGTTGCCACGATTTGTCGAAGACGCGCACGCGGCCGTCCAGCTGAGGCATGTGTATTGTCTGTGTCATCACCAGCAGGGTGTCGGTCTCCGATGTCAGCAGCGACAGCTCGGTCTCGGTATTTGAGGCGTCGCGGAACTTCATCGACGTGCTGTCGGCCGAGAGGATGCGCACGGGGTCACCGACGGCGTTTTTGGAGTCGACGGCCATGCCGGATTCGAAATAGTCAGCCATGTCGAGGCGCGTGGGGACGTCGAGCAGGGCTAACCGGGCCTCCGGCGCCTTGAAAAAGTCGAGAGGCGTACGCGCCGCCGCTGTCGCGGGCAAAAACAGGGCTATGGTTAGTAATATGCTGGTGAATAGTTTCATAGATAAAAATGGCGGTTGCCTGGCGTTTGGACGGATGCTCCGGGGAGCATCCCTGCAATAAAAACTGTCGCAAAAACTTTGGGCGACAGTGCAAATTTAGTTCATTTTTTTGGATTTGCGGGTCTTGCGGCCGGAAGATGCGGCGTAATCCTTCTCCGGGTCGGCGATTTCGCTGTAGAGGCGCTTGCCGAGGAAGTCGCTGCCTTTCAGCGCTCCCACGACGCGGTGGGCGTCGGCCTTGCGGACGTCGAAGAGCGAGTAGCCCGGCATGAGGTCGATGCGGCCCACGTCGACGCGCTTGCCCTGTACGGTGTGGTTGAGCAGGTCGATGAGGTTTCCGGCATAGAAGCCGTCGTTCTTGCCGGCGTTGACGTAGATGCGTTCCATGCCCTTTTCGGCGGTGCGGCGGTCCTTGTCCTTTTCGGTGCGGCGCTCTTTGCGGTCGGCACCCTTGCGGTCGCTCCTGCCTTTCTTTTCGAGCTTTTCGTCTATGAAATCGATGTTCGGGGCGTCCTTGTAGTAGTCGAGAAGGCGGTTGAACTCCAGCGAGAGGACGCGCTTGAGCAGGTCCTCCTCGGACAGCCACGACAGCTTTTTGGAGACGCCGGGCATGTAGCGGTCGATTTCCTCGTCGTTGACCTGCACCTTTTCGATGCGGTCGGCGAGGTTGTAGAGCTGTTTCTCGATAATGTGCTGGGGTGTTGGCACCTCGCGGCGCTCGAATTTCTTGCCGATGATGCGCTCTATTTCGCGCAGGCGGCCTTTTTCGCGCGAGTGGATGATGGCGATGGAGACGCCCGTCTTTCCGGCGCGTCCCGTGCGTCCCGAGCGGTGGGTGTAAACGGCGGTGTCGTCGGGGAGGCCGTAGTTGATGACATGGGTGAGGTCGTCGACGTCGAGGCCGCGGGCGGCGACGTCGGTGGCGACGAGGAGCGTGATGACACGGTCGCGGAACTTGCGCATGGTGATGTCGCGCTGCTGTTGCGACAGGTCGCCGTGGAGGGCGTCGGCGTTGTAGCCGTCGCGGATGAGGTTGTCGGCAATCTCCTGCGTGTCGCGGCGCGTGCGGCAGAAGATGATGGCGTAGATGTTGGGGTTGTCGTCGGCGATGCGCTTGAGGGCGAGGTACTTGTCGCGGGCGTTCACCATATAATAAATGTGCCGGACGTTCTCGGCGCCCTCGTTGCGTGTGCCTATCACAACCTCGACGGGGTCGTTCATGAAGCGTTTGGCGATTTTGGCCACCTCGGCGGGCATTGTGGCCGAGAAGAGCAGCATCTCGCGCTGCTCGGGCACATGTGAGAGGATGTCGTTGATGGAGTCGACAAAGCCCATGTTGAGCATCTCGTCGGCCTCGTCGAGAACCACGGTGTGGACGTCATCGAGGTGCACGACGCCGCGGTTTATCAGGTCGATGAGGCGTCCCGGCGTCGCCACGATAATCTGGACGCCCTTGCGGAGGGCGCGGATCTGGCTCTCTATCGACGAGCCTCCATAGACGGGCAGCACCTCAAGGCCGGGGGTGTACTTGGACATGTCGGCCAGGTCGCCGGCAATCTGCAGGCACAGCTCGCGCGTGGGAGCCAGCACCAGTGCCTGCGGCACACGCCGTTCCAGGTCGATGCGCTGGATTACGGGCAGACCGAAGGCCGCTGTCTTGCCCGTGCCCGTCTGCGCCAGCGCCACGACGTCGCGGTCGCCCCTGAGCAGCAGGGGTATCACCTTTTCCTGCACAGGCATCGGTGTCTCAAATCCCATCTCGGTAATGGCGCGCAGCAGGTCGTCGCGCACGCCCAGTTCTTCAAAAGTCATGTCAGTTATGTTGTTTTTGTATTATTTGCCTTTTTGTCCAAAATGTAGGGATGCACCCCGGTGCATCCGAAAAATCATGCTTTCGCTCGGCGGATGCTCCAGGGAGCATCCCTACAATCCGAAAACAAGTAACATCTGTCAAAATTCAGACAAAGGTATAACAATTTACCAACCCCGAAAAGTCGACACCCGGGAAATTTATTGCTAGATATTGATATTATTTATTTCTATACCCCTAAACGGCAAATTCAGTAGATTGCTGACTCGGGAATGTATTCCCGTATTTTAGGTTCAGATAACCAATACATTATCAAACACAGCTTGAGAAATCTTTTGTTGAAAGTTATACTGTCCGGGCCGGAGAACGTGGCTGCGTCATCAGAACTGAATAAAATTCGTCCCTCCGAATTAATCACGGAAAGGTCTTTGTAGATGCCGGTGTATGGTGCACGTCTTATTCTTTTCATATCTATACCTTCGGTTGAAATTGAATCAAAGGCCCATGTTAACAGCTCGCAGTTTTTCGAAAATAGTTTAGCCGAATCAATTCTATTTTCTTCTGTCAATTGATTAATGTCGGGGTGCCCCAAATAACTCATCTTTCCGCTGAAAGCATTGAATCCGCTTTCGGTTTTTACAATTAATGACCATTTATATCCATAGTGCCCGTAAGAATAAAAAATGGCAGGATGTCCTTTTACATGTAGATACAACGAATCGGGCAACGCTCGGGACAAAACACTTGTGGGCTCGGCAATTTCGATATCTGACAGATGCATTTCGGACGCCGATAACTTGATTATGAAAATAACAGTTGCAATTAATAACCAGAATTTTTTCATCGGAAAGAGGGTAATAATGAGGGGTTATATACCGGCGTTTTATTTCCATGATTTATTCCGGTGTTTATGAAAGGGATGCCCATAACTCTAAGTATTAGATTTTCAGTTCTAATTGCTTGCTCATGTTGATAATCGCTACTTATACCTGTCGCTATAGATCTTCCATGTCCAATTATTTCGTGACCGGTAGTTACAGCTCTACCATGAGGGGGCGTTGTATCGTCATAGGGTATTTTTTCTAAAAGTTTTCGGGCTTCTATGAATTCTATTTTCGACAGGATGGTCACACTGACCTTTTTTTAATTCAATATACCACAAATTGATTATAAAAGCTTTTAGCTCTGATAATTTGGTATTAATATCCTTGTTGTGAAAAATACGGGATTTTGAAGATAATACAATTAACTGATCGTTGTTGCTCAACAACGAAAGCTGATAGGGTAATGGATTATATCCATCTTCAATATTTTTTTCGGCTACTATTGTTTCATTTACTATATTATCAAAATTATCAAATGCCCAATCTAAAATGGACGCCTTTTTGCACGTTGTAAAACTAGTTTGCCCTCTGCCATTATTGATGTGAACATTACATATTGAATCACCGTCATAAACACAGACCGAAATTATACCGAGTTCCAGACGGATGGACTTATGGACACCAGTCGTTGTAAAATTAGTATGTATGTCCGTCCTATTACAGCCATGAGAGACTAAATTAGACGTAAAACTGACGTATAATAGAATTATAATTAAAAATTTCATATTATCTGAAGTCCGGAAGAGACATGTGATTAGGAATATATTTTTTCACCGGGCTATGTCTCGTACCATCCCTGTACATTGAAGGTATTCCCATGACCCTTAGAATAAGATTTTCAACTTGAATTGGTATGACGTGCTGCGATTCAGCCGATGTTAACCCTAATACTAAGGAACGTCCGTGACCAATAACCTCATGTCCCAAGGTCGCAGGCCTATTTGTGATAAAAGAGGCATCAGGAGCGTTTAAAATTAAAGTTAACGACCCGGAATTTGTTGGAGTAGTAAAAGCCTCTCCTGATAATGCTATCAAATATTTAGAATAGCCTCCAGGTATGTTGTTTGCCATTTCCGGCGTAATACCTAAAGAATTTAATTTCGGGGAAATGATTTCTAAAGATGAGGAAGACATTTCTTTCCCTGGAGTTAAATATTCCACTTTATGCACGTCGTTCGAATTAATCGTATTGACAACCATTTCTACCAAGGCCTGTTGATCTTCGTTAAGGTTTATTCCCTTAAAGGCATCAGTCAAGGCTTCGGAGGATATGGGCGCTAACCTTTTACCATTTTGTTTTTCGCCGGCTTGAACAATCAGATTTCTGAAATTGGCAAAAACCTCTCCGGGGAACATGGCGCGAAAGTCTTCCACTGCCATTTTCGCATCCTTCTTTTTCGTGCCTTCGATTACACAACCAGTCGGGTCGATACAGTTAGTGGGATTCCCGGCGCAGTAAGAGTATGGCGATAAGGGGTAATAAGCGTGTATACAAAACGGATAAAGCGTCAACGCGACTAATAACAGGCATGAACGTGTCATTTTCATAATGGTTATTCTTTTATAAGTTTCCGAGCCTCTATAATCTCTTTTTTTCGACGGTCCCTGCTCTCCGCTGTTTCAACTGTCATATATGTCCGGCTCAACCGCCGTTTAGTTTCTTCCATCTGTCGTATCAGATGGGCGGCGTACTCGTCAATTGTGTTTCCGTTCCTCATGAGATGCTTTTTTATCATCTGCTCAAGCGATTTACCCCGAATAATCCAGGCGTTTGGATTCATTGGATAAAACTCTAAAGAGCGACTTGTGCAGTAATAGGTGAATTCGTCATAACGATTGAATTTCTTCCAATAACCAAAAGCGAGATCTGCCATTTGAGATGCGATTGTCTCGGCGTCTGTCAAGGGAGTCATGTATGTACCTGCCACAATGGCTGAATCACAAATTTCGAAATCTTTTTTAATCCACCAGGTCGGTACCATCTGGTTGGTGGTTACTTCAAGGTTAATCCATTTTTCAGGCGTTATATTATCCTCGTCTTTATACATAATGTAGCAGTGACGCGGGGCATGTGCTAATGAAACGTCCGCATCTATTTCTTTGGCAAGAATTTTATACATCCAGGGTAGGGAACGACATTGGCCTTTATGTGTTTTTAGTGTATTGCTGACAAATTGGCTTTCCAAAGAGTTCTCGTCTGTTGAAAATGCTTCAAAATCATAGATGTAAGGTTTATGTCCATTACCTGAATATGGACTAAAAAAATAAGCATTGAGCGCCATTTGTTTTCCGGTTTTGTATGACTTGAGATTGTTTACCTTGTAAAACAAGTTCACAAAGTCCTTTATCCGGTCTATTTCATCGCAAAAATCGACCTGATAATCCAATTTTCCTTCATAATAAGCCCATTCAGCGAGAAATACGGCTCTTTTTATGGATAATGTGTCACGTCCGGAGAGCATATCGGACATTTCATTGAACGCCGACACATAGAACTCTTCAGCTGCCGTTGATTGTGCCCGGACTGAGATTTGTAACGTAAACACTAATAAAAGTAACCAAAACTTGCTCATATTTGCAAAGATAACAATATCTGATTGATTCTGCGGATAGTATTTTATGTTATGCAACATAATCCTTATGAAATGCATTGATGTCGATGTCGAGAGGATGTGACGGATGTTATAACAAAAAAAATGTGTACCTTTGCAGAAGAAAAGCGGGTGTGGTTTGTTTCTCCGCTTAAACTCCACTAACGAAACGATCAAGAGCTTGTTTAATAATAAATGTTAACGGCAGGGTCGCATAGCTTGAGCTGATTTTTGTCTTGAGACGAGGGAGTGTACCGGACGTACACGACCGAGGAACAAGGCAAAAAGCGGCCAAGATATGCGATGTGGCAGTAACTTAAATACTAAAATCATGCTCTGCAAAATTAACCTACATTTAATTCTGACTATATCAACTGTGAAAATTTTTAGAATAGTTACCTCAGAACTGTCATTCGACGGCATCTTTCCGTTTGTTCTTCGGTCGTTATGGAACCCCATAACTCCCTCATCTCAAACGAAAATATGCTCGACGACTGACAGCCCTGCCGTTAACATTTATTATTAAACAAGCTCTTACTATGGATTGGTTAACTGAGCTGTTTACGCCGGGCATGACGTCTATAGCATCGACTCTGGTGCTGTACTCGTTCGTGATTGCCGCCGGCATATACCTCGGTAAAATAAAGTTTTTCGGAGTCAGCCTCGGTGTCACGTTCGTGCTCTTCGTGGGAATTGTCATGGGCCAGATCGGCTATACCGTCGACCCCAATACTCTCAAGTTCGTGCGCGAGTTGGGTCTGATTCTGTTCATCTTCTCGATAGGCCTGCAGGTCGGTCCGGGCTTCTTCTCGTCGTTCAAGCACGGCGGCGTCGAGCTCAATCTGCTGGCTGTCGGCGCCATAGCGCTTAACGTGCTGATAGTCGTGCTGATATACTACTTCGGCAATATCGGCGACAAGGCCGCGCTGGTGGGCGTGATGAGCGGTGCCATCACCAACACGCCGGGACTGGCCGCCGCACAGCAGGCCGTCAGCACCATGGCCGACGGCGCCGCGCAGGCCAACGTCATGGCACAGGGTTATGCCGCCGCCTATCCCCTTGGCGTCGTGGGAATTATCCTGTCGATGTTCGTTGTCCGCGGCATCTTCAAAATCAAAGTGTCGGACGAGGCGCAGAAGATTGAGGAGGAGTCGTCCAACGCCCAGCTCAAGCCTTATCTGCTCACCCTCCGCGTCACCAACAAGCTTGTCGACGGCCGCACGCTGCAGCAGCTTCACGACATCATCAATACCAACTTCGTCGTCTCGCGCCAGATGGAGCAGGAGGGCGGCTCGATAATCATTCCCAAGTCGTCGACGCAGATTCATGTCGGCGACATCCTGCTGATAGTCTGCTCGGCCCAGGACGCCGACCGCTTCACCGCCGTCCTCGGCGAGCAGGTCGAGATGGACTGGGAGTCCGGCCCCGCCGCCCCCGTCTACTCGCGCCGCATCGTCGTCACCCGCAGCGAGTACAACGGCACCGCCCTCGGCAGCCTGCGCCTGCACAAGGGCTACCGTCTCAACGTCACCCGCGTCAACCGCGCCGGCGTCGACCTGCTGGCGTCGCCGGGTCTGCGCATACAGATGGGCGACCGCCTTACCGTCGTGGGCGACCTCGACGATATCGAACGCCTGGCGCAGCGCCTGGGCAACTCGATGAAACGCCTCAATCAGCCCAACCTCGTCACCATCTTCGTCGGCATCCTCTTCGGTATCGTCCTTGGCTCGCTCGACCTCGGCTTCGGCATGAAGCTCGGCCTCGCCGGCGGCCCCCTCGTCGTGGCAATTCTCTTCAGCCGCTTCGGCTACAAGATCAAGCTCGTCACCTACACATCCTCCTCGGCGTCGCTGATGCTGCGCGAACTGGGCATCTGCCTCTTCCTCGCCTCAGTGGGCATCGCCGCCGGTGACGGATTTATCAAGAACGTCTTCAACACCACCGGCATGTGGTGGGTAATCTGGGGCTTCGTCATCACCGTTGTTCCCCTCATCATCGTCGGTATTATCGCCCGCCGCAAATGGGGCACCAACTACCTCACCATCATGGGCCTTATCTCCGGCGCCTGCACTGATCCGCCAGCCCTGGCCTACGCCACCGGCTCCACCGGCTCCGACCAGCCCGCCGTCGCCTACTCCACCGTCTATCCCCTCACCATGTTCCTCCGAGTAGTCGCCGCCCAGGCCCTGATTCTCATCCTCCCGTAAAAGTCGAAAATGACCGCTGAACTATAGAGCTTTTGGGCTCTTGCTAATTTGAATTTACAGTTCACCAAGATAAAGTCGAGACTGCCATTTTGTGTGGTAGTCTCGTTCTTTTTATTCATAAATCCTAAGTTTTAGCTATAAATTTGCCGGAATGGCAAAATTTATGTGGAAAAGATAGAGCTAATTGGAAAATTTGCTTAACTTTAGGCGCCAATAAAACTAACCATCCAAATTTGCAAAACTGATGTGTCAGGAATTGTGGTCGCTGATGTTGTTTAATATGGCAGTCATTGTAGCTTGTTATATTTGGCTATAAATGCAACAGGATGTTTTTTATTCAGAGCAAGTGCACATAGAACTATTTACCTAAAATCTATATTTTATGAAACATCTCATTTCTACCTTCCTGCTTTTAGCCGGCGTTTTCTGCTGTCCGACATTGATGGCAGAAACAGTGTTTCAGGCGGATGGCAATCACTATCAAATCGGTACGGGCGGCGATTATGTGATATTGGTCTGTCCCGAAGTTTCGGCTGCATCCAACACAAACGGTAATATCCCCGCTGCAGTTGAATTTGAGGGGAAAAGCTATCCCGTCAAAAGGATTGGGAGCAAAGCTTTCTATGGTAATCCCGGTCTGACATCCGTTTCAATTCCCGAGACTGTTGTATATATTGGTGAGAGCGCTTTTCAAGGCTGCTCAAAACTAAAGGAGGTGAAAATCGGGGGCGCAACCATGCGCCGCATAGGTAAAAGTGCCTTCGCTCAGTGTGTCTCGCTGGCAGAAATAAACTTGCCGTCAACCATTGTTACTATAGGAGAACGGGCTTTCATGGACTGTCAGAGCCTGACGGAGATTCAGTTGCCGGATAACGTGCGTGTAATCGAACGGGAAACGTTCGCGCACTGCGGTAATCTTGTTAATCCGAATATTTCTCCAGCGGTTGAGAAAATTGACGCAAAAGCGTTCTATGGCTGCAAAAAACTCATATCCTTGCCTGTGCTGAAGAATATCACGGAAATAGGGATTGAGGCATTCGGATTATGCGAATCTATTGAATGTGTATCGGTTTTAGGCCCGGCGATGATACACGAAAGCGCATTCTCCGGCTGTACAAACCTGACTGAGGTGGAGTTGGGCGCAGACATTAAACAAATCTCTTTTGCCGCCTTTGCTCCTTGTGAGAAACTTGAGTCTGTAGGGTGCATGTCAGCAATTCCCCCTGATGCAAACAGCGCATCTTTTTCTGCCGAAAAGGCGACACTTTATGTGCCGGAAGGCTCAATTGCCAAATATAAGTCGTGTCGGCCATGGTTATCTTTCAGGAAAATTGAAAAACTGCCTGCAGTAACCGAAATTGTAATAGTAGAGGACGAATAAATAAACAAATGAGACACTTAAATAAATTGCCATTATATATCGTGGCCCTTTTGCTTATTGCTGCAGCGGCCGCATGCCGTAAATCATCGCCCGTAGACCGTTTGCTCGATGACGTATCCAGGCTATCCGCAGACAGCGTTGTCGATTACAGCAAACTGCAAGGAAGATACGATGACAGCGATTTGAAATATAAACTGACCGACGATGACCGTCACAGGCTCATTGACTCGTTGGGCCAATGGTTAATCGAGAGCTACAAAGAATATGTACAGGAACTGCGCAAGGAGTGCGGCACGGATTCTATCCCCACCGGACTGATTAAGGCCCATCTGGCAGATGATTTGGATAAAATTGTAAAGCAGGTGAATGCATGTCAAACCTTTGGCGAGCTCAGACTGGTAGTGTCAGATATGAACGGAACGGATACCTGGAAACTGAAGGCTGATTTCCTGCCCAAGTTATCTGAGGAGGAGGTCGTTGAGCAATATATTCAATTCTACCATGACGAATGGAATGTCGAAAAATTGGATGGCGATAGCTGGCCTCTGGCAAAATGTCACAGAGCCTTTCACAATGCGGTTCTTGACAATATCTCAATATCAGAGCCGTCAAGACGTAAAATAATAAACGAGGTTTCGAAAAGTGAATTAAAGAAACTGAATAAGCAAAAGGCTGAAATGGGAGATTTGGTGGAATTTGTCAGTGAATCCGAGCTAAGACAACAGGTCGAGAACGAATTTAAAAACTGTAAAAAATTCAAGGACCTGCCGGGATTATGGTTTCTGGAGGAGCCACTTTCGCCTCTTTGACGAGTAAAATGCCATAGACCGCTTCATCCTTGGAAAGCGTGTTAATAAACAGAACACGCTTTCCAAGGATAATTTCATTAATCAAATATGTCAATGAGCAAAACGGTGTAGCAAAACCGTGCTATCCCGATTTTGGTTGACGATAAATTCATAAAAAGTTCCGCGACCCATCCGCGTTCATTTCGCCCGGTTCCGTGATAAAAGAAAAATCGTGAGGGACGAGCGATAAAAAACATCTCCGCGATAAGACACCGTCTCCGCCGTAAAATCTTTTTTGGAGGGACGGGCGATTTTTTGAGGCAAATGGGCGGCGGTTTGAGATTTTTTTGTACCTTTGTAGCCTGATTTGGCGCGTATGGTTTCCGAGGTTGATTGTTTTCCGGGGCTCGCGCGCTTTCAATAAACCGGCATTGTCGCCATCATCAGGCATTATCGCCATCACAGAATATGAAGCTACTGAACGAGAAACTCAGCAAGTACACCGCGCCGCAGGAAGCCAAGGCCGCAGGTGTATATCCCTATTTCCGCCCCATTTCGTCGGAGCAGGACACCGAGGTGGTCATGAACGGCAAGCCCGTGCTCATGTTCGGCTCGAACTGCTACACCGGCCTGGTCAATGACCCCCGCATCAAGGAGGCCGCCATCGAGGCCACGCGCAAATACGGCACCGGCTGTGCCGGCTCGCCCTTCCTCAACGGCACGCTTGACCTGCACAAACAGCTCGAGGCCCGCATCGCCGAGTACATCGGCAAGGAAGACGTCATGATCTACAGCACCGGCTTCGGCGTCAACCTCGGCGTCGTGTCGACGCTCACCGGCCGCGAGGACTACATCCTGTGGGATGACCGCGACCACGCCTCGATTATCGAGGGCCGCCGCCTGTCGTTCAGCAAGCAGTACAAATACAAGCACAACGACATGGAGAGCCTCGAGAAGCAGCTGCAGCGCTGCGAGCCCGACAAGGTGAAGCTCATAGTCACCGACGGTGTCTTCTCGATGGAGGGCGATGTGGCAAACATCCCCGAGATTGTGCGTCTGGCAAAGAAATACAACGCATCGGTGATGGTCGACGAGGCCCACGCCATCGGCGTCTTCGGCGAAGGCGGCCGCGGCATCACCAACCATTTCGGCCTCACCAAGGACGTCGACCTCATCATGGGCACTTTCTCCAAGTCCTTTGCCTCGCTGGGCGGCTTCATCGCCACCGACAAGGAAATCACCAACTTCCTGCGCCACCACTCGCGCTCGTACATCTTCACCGCCTCCATCACCCCCGCCAGCACCGCCGCCGCCCTCAAGGCCATCGACATCATGATTGAGGAGCCCTGGCGCCAGGAGCACCTCTGGGACATCACCAACTACGCTCTCGAAGGCTTCCGCAACATGGGTGCCGAAATCGGCAACACCTCCACGCCTATCATCCCCCTGTTCATCCGCGACAACTTCAAGACCTTCAGTGTCACTCACGACCTGCTCGAGGAGGGCATCTTCGTCAACCCCGTAGTCTCGCCCGCCGTCGCCCCCGAGGACACCCTCATCCGCTTCAGCCTCATGGCCACCCACACCAAGGAGCAGGTGACCCGCGCCCTCGAGACCATCGAAAAAGTCTTCCGCAAATACGAAATCATCAAGTAACGGACGCCCCGAACAAAAGAGATATAATCAACGTTAAAATAATCACGGAATTCATGTAATTTCGTGATTATTTTTTATCTTTGCGGTGAAGGAAAGGCTACAGCACGCCGATTACGTGCAAGCAGTTCCGACTTTTGAAGTACACGGGGCGAGTCCCTGACTTCTCTGCACTTAGAACGATTTATTAACATCACTAACATTATTCTCAATTATGAAAAAGAAATTCATCTGCACAGTCTGCGGTTATGTCTACGAAGGTGAGCACGCTCCCGAAAAATGCCCCATCTGCGGCGCTCCCGCCAGCAAGTTCAAAGAAATTCCCGATGACGCCGAAGGCGGTCTGAAGTTCGTCACCGAGCACGAGCTTGGCGTAGCCAAGGACGTCGACGAGGAGATGAAGAACGACCTCCGGGCCCACTTCAACGGCGAGTGCGGCGAAGTCGGCATGTACCTTGCCATGTCGCGCCAGGCCGACCGCGAGGGCTATCCTGAAATCGCCGAGGCCTTCAAGCGCTACGCCTTCGAGGAGGCCGAGCACGCCGCCAAGTTTGCTGAGCTCCTCGGCGAGACCGTCTGGGACACCAAGACCAACCTTGAGAAGCGCATGGCCGCCGAAGCCGGCGCCAACGAGGACAAGATGCGCATCGCCCGCAACGCCAAGGCCCAGAACCTCGACGCCATCCACGACACCGTCCACGAGATGGCCAAGGACGAGGCCCGTCACGGCCAGGGCTTCCAGGGTCTCTACAACCGCTACTTCAAAAAGTAAGAGCGTGGTGGCGTGATAACGGCTCATCTGCGGCGTCGCTACGGACAGGCGGGTTCGGTCGTGTACGTCAGTACACTCCCTTCGTCCTAAGTTCCTAGCATCTGAACCGTTCTGACGCCACCCCGGCCATCCGGGCTATCATACCGCGTGACAACATGCTGAACGGACCTCGATTTATCGAGGTCACTGAAACAAAAAGGCAGCGCCCCGCCAACATGGCGGGGCGCTGTTAGTATTACTGTGTTTTTTGTATGCGGATTACTCGTCCATGTTCATTTCGGAGAAGCCCTCCTGGTCGAATTCGTCGGGGTTGAAGCCCTCCTCTTCGAGGATGGGGTCGTCGAAGTCGTCGTCGATGGCGCCGGCCTTTGCTGCGGCCTTGGCCTTTGGGGCAGGGTCGGGGAGCTCCTGCGGCAGCTCCTGCAGCGGGGCCTTGCCCAGGGCGAGGGTGCACAGGGGCTCGTGGAGGCTGCGGCCGGTGATGAACTTGTTCATCTCGAGGAAGAATGAGCGGTCGTTTTCGAAGTCGAAGGTGTACATCAGCTTCTGTCCCTCGTCCTCGATGTAGTCCTCGAGCACGCACTCGTCCATGAGGTAGGCGTCCTCCGACGAGTCGGTGCCCATGTCTTCAAGCGTGATTGCCTTCTCTTTTTCCCAGTTGTCTTCGCAGAGGTAGAACGTCGAGGGCTCGTCCTTGCGGAAGCCTACGGCGTCGCAGATGGCGTTGCGGAGGTCGAGGAATGTCGCGCCGGCGTCAATCTGTATCTCGCGTTTAAAACTCCTTGCTTCGTCAGAAACTAAACGGAAATTGAAAACCATATATATAGGTGTCTGTTTTGTTAGAAAATTGAGCAGAGGCCGGTGTTGTCGGGCCGGCCCGCGTTTTACCCTGCAAATTTAATAACGTTTTTGACAATTGTCAATATGCCGCAAAAAATTTCTGATAAAAATATCTTAAAAACGGTGGGGCAGGGCTGTCATTTGAGTCCGGGAAATCTGTCTCCGGGCGCCCTTTATCTTTCGAATTGTAAATTTTTGCCCTCAAAAAGCTTGGAATTGCGAAAAAAATAGTAATTTTGGACTTTCAAATATAAAAAATATCAGCATGCCGCCGAAGGCATTGCTGCATGGCAATGAAAAAAGTAACCAAAAAATACAAAGAAAAACAGCTTAAAAATCTATGTCCAAGAACTTTGACAAGCATGATCTGCGCATAATGAGCATGTTGGCCTCGAATGCGCGCAAGCCTTATCTGGAAATAGCAAGAGAGTGCGGAGTAAGCGGAGCCGCCGTGCATCAGCGTGTCCAGCGTCTTCAGGCAAACGGAGTGATAAAGGGCTCCGAATGTCTGCTCGACCCGATGGCGCTTGGCTACGAGACTTGTGCCTTTGTCGGCGTCAACATGCGCGACCCGTCGCAGTACAACGAGGTTGTGGAAAACCTGAGCAAAATCCCCGAGGTGGTGGAGCTCTATTACACGAGTGGCCAGTACGATATTTTCCTCAAGGTCTTCGCCCGCAACAACGACAACCTGCTGCATCTGCTGCAGCGCATCCAGGAGGAGGGCTGGGCCCGCACCGAGACTCTCATCTGCTTCCAGGAGATTTTCCGCCGCCAGCCCCCCGTCCCCGAAGACTGACGCCTGTTTTCCCGATGGTTTGGTACCGGCTCCTGCCTTTTTCAATGAGGCGTGAACAAAAACCGGTGGTATTTTGTTGGATATGAAATTTAACCTTTTCATATCATTTCAAAACTATGGCAACTTATTTCCCTTACTCATCGGTCATCGGCACAAACCATCTGTTTGTCGAAATATCCCGTCATCCTTATTTCGGCGAATGCTGTGTGTATCAGATTGATTCTCGGTCTGTCATGCCGGCGGCTGAAAAAATCAGCGAAATTTACTATTGATGCAGACAGTGAATAAACAGGCCGCACCCCAAAAGCTTGAAACGAGGCTTTTGGAGTGCAGTCTGTTTTGTTTATAAACCTCAGGGGTTACGCAAAAGTCAGTCAGAGTGTCTGGAAGCCGCAGACGGTGACCGAGGGGTCGATTTTAGAGACGAGACCCTGGAGGACCTTGCCCGGGCCGAGCTCGGTGAACGAGGTGGCGCCGTCGGCAATCATGTTGCGGACGGTCTGGGTCCAGCGCACGGGAGCGGTGAGCTGAGCCACGAGGTTTGCCTTGATTTCGGCGGGGTCGGTGTGGGGCTTTGCGTCGACGTTCTGGTAAACCGGGCAGCGGGGAGTACTGAAGGGCGTATGCTCGATGGCCTCGGCCAGCTCGGCACGTGCGGGCTCCATGCAGGGCGAGTGGAAACCGCCGCCGACAGGGAGCTTGAGGGCACGCTTGGCGCCGGCGGCCTTGAGAACCTCACAGGCGGCGTCGATGGCGTCGTTCTCGCCCGAGATGACAATCTGTCCGGGGCAGTTGTAGTTGGCGCAGACTACTACGCCGTCGATGGCGGCGCAGGCCTCTTCTACCTTCTCGTCGGGGAGGGCGAGGATGGCAGCCATTGTCGAGGGGTTGATTTCGCAGGCTTTCTGCATGGCTTTGGCGCGGGCGCTGACGAGGCGCAGGCCGTCCTCGAAGCTGAGGGCGCCGGCGGCGACGAGGGCCGAGAACTCGCCCAGCGAGTGGCCGGCAACCATGTCGGGGTCGAAGGCGTCGCCCATGGCGGCGGCGAGGGCCACGCTGTGCAGGAACACTGCGGGCTGTGTCACGTCGGTGCGCTTGAGGTCTTCGGCGCTGCCGTTGAACATGATGTCGGTGATGTTGAAGCCAAGGATTTCGTTGGCGCGGTCCATCAGGGCGCGGGCGGCGGCATTATTCTCGTAGAGCTCTTTGCCCATGCCGGTGAACTGCGATCCCTGTCCGGGAAAAACAAATGCTTTCATTATTATTGTGTTTTATACTTTTGTTTGTTATCTGTCAAATTGTACCTTGCGGCGTACGTTAAGATTTATGGCCGGCAAGTAGGGACGCTTTTTAAAGCGTCCGCAATTGCTTTGCAATCGGCCTCCGGATGCGGACGCTTTAAAAGCGTCCCTACAAATTCCGGATTCGGTAATAACCGGATTCGTCCATCCTGCCGCCTGAAAAAACCGGTGTTTAATTGCGGAAAAATTTCCGTAATAAACATTTTGGTGCGCAAAGATAGTGATTTTTCCCAAATAATAACTATTTTTGGCAAATAATATTTCGTCCCCTCCGTTATTATATAAGCGGATTTGCATCCGCGACTCTGCTTTTGTAATTATAAATCAACGACATACACACATTTAATATGCAATACGCCATCATTCCTCTTTTCCTCGGTAATTTACGCGGCAGCGAATGGATTTTCATTATTATCCTTGCATTTTTGCTCTTCGGAGTCAAAAAGATACCCTCGATGATGCGCAACATGGGCAAGGGCGTCCATGCTTTCAAGCAGGGCCTCGCCGACGCCAAGGAGGAGATTGCCAAGCCCATCGAAAAGTCCGTCGAAGAGGCCGACAAACCCATCGAGCCTACCGCAAAGGCCAAGGACGTAGACTGATTTTGTAAACTCCGATGGCACAGAACGTCAACGACAGTCAGACGGGCGGGGAGATGTCCTTCTGGGGGCACCTCCAGGCCCTGCGCAGCGTTTTGATGCGCATAGTGATTGTTGTAATCTGTGTCGCCGTCGGATTTTTCTTTATCATGCCGTGGTTCTTCGACCACGTCATCCTGTGGCCCTGCCGGGCCGATTTTCCGCTCTACCGTGCCCTTGATTTCCTGCAGGGCGACGGACAGTGGCTGCCCGATATGGGCTCCACCGACTTCAATATACAGCTAATCAACATCAAGCTGGGCACCCAGCTGATGACCCATTTCAGCGCCTCGCTGTGGCTCAGCCTGTCCGTCTCTTTCCCTCTGGTGGTGTACCTGCTGTGGCGGTTCATCTCGCCAGGACTGTACGAAAAGGAGAAGCGCGGAGCCCGCAAAGCTTTCCTGTTCGGCAACGTCATGTTCTACCTGGGCACCCTTGTAGGCTATTTCATCGTCTACCCGCTGGCACTGCGGTTCCTGTCGCAATATTCCCTCAGCGAGGGCATCGAAAACCACCTCACCCTCGACTCGTACATGGACAGCTTCTACACCATTGTCGTTTCCATGGGCCTTGTCTTCGAACTGCCCCTCGTGGCCTGGATGCTCGGCCGCATGGGCATCATCGACCGAGGGTTCTTCACCCGCTACCGCCGCTACGCCGTCTTCGGCCTCGTAGTCCTCGCCGCCCTCATCACCCCCACCAGCGACATCTTCACCCTCACCGTCGTCTTCATCCCCCTCTACGCCCTCTGGGAGTTCGGCGCCCTCCTCGTCCCCCGCGCCACCCCCGACGACGAGGAACCCGCCGCAGTCGATTGACATAATCGGTGTCCCCAGGTTTATGAATATCTAAAAAACGAAGGACTGATATGAATGCGTTGAAATATAAGGGTTTTATCGGGTCGGTGGCTTTCAGCGAGGCCGACGGAGTATTCTTTGGAAAAATCGAAGGCATAGACGGCCTTGTGAATTTCGAGGGTGAGAGTGTGACCGAGCTCACCGAGGCCTTCCATGAGGCTGTCGACGATTATCTCGCTTTCTGCAAAGAAGAAGGTATCGAACCGCATAAAAGCTATTCGGGCTCGCTTAACGTGCGGCTCACCCCCGACATACATTCCCGCGTGGCCTATCTCGCCAAACAGGCCGGTGTATCCATCAACGCCTTTATCCGCACTGCCGTGGAGAAACAGATTTCCGCCATGCTTTAGGCAGATAAGTTCTGAATAATCGTATTTAAGTAAGCGAAAGAATGCATCCTTGCCGGATGCGTCAGAAAAAGTGGCGGAAATTGTAGCGGGTGACCGAAAAATCCCGTACTTTTGTAGTGGTGCATCGTTTTTGGGTGCATCATGAAATCTGCCTTGCCATGAAAACTGAAGAGAAGAAAAGACTGCGGCTCGGGCTGTTGCCGCGCATTATCATCGCTATGGGACTCGGTGTGCTGGCCGGACTGGCGTTTCCGGTCTGGGCGGCGCGCATCTTCGAGACCTTCAACGGAATTTTTGCGGCCTTTCTCAGCTTTATCATCCCGCTGCTGATATTGGGTTATGTCGCTCCCGCCATCGCCGACATCGGGCACGGGGCGGGGCGCATGCTGGTGTTCACGGTGCTGCTGGCTTATGTGGCGACCTTCCTGGCCGGAGTGTTCGGCTTTGTGGTGGGCGACAGATTCTTCCCGTCGATGATTGAGCCCGTCGAGTACATAGCCGCCGAGGGCAACGCGCCCCAGCTGACGCCATATTTCACCATCGACATACAGCCGATGTTCAGCGTGATGACGGCCCTCGTCTTCGCCTTCACCCTGGGCCTCTGCACCGCCCGCATGGACGCAGGAAGCGCCATCCGCCAGCTCATGGGACAGTTCCGCGAGGTCATCAACAAAGTCATTACCGGAGTCATCATCCCTCTGCTGCCGCTCTACATCTTCGGCATCCTCCTCGATATGACCGTCTCCGGCCAGGTGGCGACGATAATGGTCACCTTTGTCAAAGTCATCGCCGTCATTTTCGGCGCCCACATCGTGCTGCTGTTGCTGCAGTTCTGCATAGCCTCGCTGTTCGCCCGCAACAACCCGCTCAAGGCGCTGTGGACGATGATGCCCGCCTATTTCACCGCCCTCGGCACCCAGTCGTCGGCCGCCACCATCCCCGTCACCCTGCGGCAGACCGTAAAGCTCGGCGTCAACCCTGAGATTGCCGGTTTCACCGTACCCCTCTGCGCCACCATCCATATGTCCGGCAGTGTGCTCAAGATAACGGCCTGCGCCCTGGCGCTGATGCTGACGATGGGCCACCACTATGACTTCGGCATGTTCGCCGGCCTCGTGTCCATGCTCGGCATCAGCATCGTCGCCGCTCCCGGTGTCCCCGGCGGCGCCATCATGGCCTCGCTGGGCGTGCTGTCGCAGACCCTCGGCTTCACCGAGGCCGACAACGCCCTGATGATAGCCCTCTACATCGCCATGGACTCCTTCGGCACCGCCTGCAACGTCACCGGCGACGCCGCCCTGTCCGAAATCGTGAACTTCTTCTTCGGAAAGAGGGCAGGGGCGGTTGCCGGTCCGGACCGCCCGGACCTTTCCGTCAAGGCCGATAAGTCTGTCTGACCAATTTCGGCACCATTGGCTCCAACAAAAAAATCCGCGTAAAAATGTTTTTTTAGGATAAAAATTTTTACCTTTGCAAAGACCTTGGTAGGTGCGCCCTGCCCGGATGCATCATAACCATGGCTCAAGTTAGCTAATATCAGACAATTAAATATGTTACTTTTGAACATTTTCGGAATAACGAACAACGCTCTGCTGGCTGTCACGGCAGTTCTGACAGGCGCTGCGCTCGTTTTTGCGGCTATGTGGATAGCTGGCCTAATCAGTCCGCGCTCGTACAATACGGCCAAGTGCGAACCATACGAATGCGGTATCCCTACCCGCGGCACATCAATGGCACAGTTCCGCGTAGGCTACTATCTCTTCGCCATCCTCTTCCTGATGTTCGATGTTGAAACGGTCTTCCTTTACCCCTGGGCAGTCAAAATGGCTGACTTCGGCGCTCAAGGCCTCATCAGCATCGCTTTCTTTTTCGGAGTACTTGTTTTAGGCCTGGTTTACGCCTGGCGGAAAGGAGCCCTCGAATGGAAGTAAATGTAAAATCCATCGCCCACGCCGACTTCAAGGACAACGAGTCGCTGGACAAGCTCGTTGCCGAGCTTCAGGCCTCAGGCACCAACGTCGTCCTCGGCTCGCTCGACAAGCTCATAAACTGGGGCCGCTCCAACTCCATCTGGCCCCTCACCTTCGCCACCAGCTGCTGCGGCATCGAGTTCGTATCGCTGGGCGCCGCCCGCTTCGACATGGCCCGCTTCGGATGGGAAGTAGCCCGTTCGTCGCCACGTCAGGCCGATTTCATGATGGTGGCCGGAACAATCGTTCACCGCATGGTGCCCGTCTTCCGTCGCCTCTACGACCAGCTGGCTGAGCCCAAATATGTCATCGCCTGCGGCAGCTGCGCCATCTCCGGCGGCCCTTTCCGCAACAGCTACCATGTGGCAAAGGGCATCGAGGACATCGTCCCCGTCGACGTCTTTGTCCCCGGCTGTCCCCCGCGCCCCGAGGCAATGATCTACGGCATCATCCAGCTCTCCCGCAAAATGAAGGTGGAGCGCTTCTTCGGCGGCGTAAACCGCAAGGAGGACCGCGAGAAGTTCTTCTTCGAGCATCCCGAATGCGCCAAATGACGCGACCTTAATATCTGACTCAAGTCAAAAGCTAACAAGCTAAAGCCAATCAAAGCATAAAGCATACTGAATCACCATCATGGCAGATTTACAGACAATAATAGCGCAGAAGTTCCCGCAGGCCAAGGCCGAGACCCTCAACGGTCAGCTCACGGTGACGGTCGACGACAAAGACTGGCACAGCCTGGCACGGACACTGCGCGACCTTGAGGACACCCCGCAGGATTACCTGGTGACCATCGTGGGCATGGACTGGCCCGACGGTTCGCTGGGCTGCGTCTACGAGATGATGTCGTCAAAAGACCCCGAAGGCAAAGTGCTGGCAGTGCGCGTGGCCGCCACCGGCGACCGCAAGAAGCCCATGCTGCACTCCGTGGCCGATGTCTGGGCAGTGGCAACGCTGCTCGAGCGCGAAGTCTACGATTTCTTCGGCGTCATCTTCATCGGCAACCCCGACATGCGCCGCCTGTTCCTCAACATCGACTGGGTGGGCTACCCCCTGCGCAAGGACTATGACGCCAACCCCGACATCAACCCCGTAAGCATCAAGAACGAGCGCCAGAGCGACTTCACCGACACATGGGTGGAGAATGCCGACGGCAAGGTCGAGCACAAGGAAGTGCGCATCTTCGAACCCGACGATTTCGTGGTCAACATCGGCCCCCAGCACCCCGCAACGCACGGTGTGCTGCGCTTCCGCACCGCTCTCGACGGCGAGGAAATCAAGAAAATCGACGTCTACATGGGTTACATCCACCGCGGCATCGAGAAACTTGACGAGAGCCTGACATACACGCAGACACTGCCGTTCATGGACCGTATGGACTATTTCTCGGCCCACAACTACCACCACGGCCTGTGCATGCTGTACGAAAAGGCCGCCGGTATCGAAATCAGCCGCCGCGCCCAGGTTATCCGCGTGATGATGGACGAGCTCAGCCGTATCGCCAGCCACTGCCTCTTCATGGGCACCTACTGCATGGACCTCGGCGCAACGACGATGCTCTTCTACACACTGCGCGTGCGCGAGCAGATTCTCGACATCATGGAGAAGACCTGCGGCGCCCGCATGACCTTCAACTACGACTGCATCGGCGGTGTCATGCAGGACCTCGCTCCCGACTTCGTCAGCGACGTCCACGCTTTGCTTGACGTCCTCCCCGCAAACATCAAGGAATACAACAAAATCTTCACCGGCAACGTCATTGCCCGCAACCGTATGGAAGGCGTGGGCGTGCTCAGCCGCGAGGACGCCATCTCGTACGGCGTCACCGGTCCCAGCGGACGCGCCAGCGGCTTTGCCTGCGACGTGCGCAAGTGGGTGCCCTACAGCATATACAATGAGCTGGAGTTCGACGAGGTCATCGCCACCGAAGGCGACGCCATGGCGCGTTTCAAATGCCGTCTGGCCGAAATCGAGCAGTCGGCGCGCATCCTCGCTCAGCTGGTCGACAACATCCCCGAGGGCGAATTCTGCGTCAAGGTGCCCAAGGTGCTCAAGATTCCCGCAGGAAGCTGGTTCACGATGGTCGAAGGCTGCCGCGGCATCCTCGGCATCTACCTCGAGAGCGACGGCTCCACCAAGCCCTACCGCCTCAAGCTGGCTCCGCCCTGCCTGACCCAGGCCGGCGTGGTTGACCACATCACACGCGGCCAGAAGATTGCCGACCTTATCACCATCGGCGGCTCGATGGACTACATCGTCCCCGACATGGACCGCTGACCCGGCCCCGCCGCCTGAAAGACAACCCGTCATTACACAAACCGTAAAAAGCTGTAAGCTGTAATATAACACCGGACTAATGAACTTATTAGCTGCCATATCCGCCAACGATGCCTCGACGATATCGATGTGGGTGCACAATTTCCTCACCGATACCTGCGGCATGGCCTCCTGGCTCGCCGTCACCATCGAGTGCCTGCTTGTGGGCGTGGGCCTGCTGTTGCTCTACACACTGCTGGCCCTCTTCTACATCCTGTACGAGCGCAAAATCTGCGCCTGGTTCCAGTGCCGCCTCGGTCCCAACCGCGTAGGCCCCTGGGGTCTGATACAGTCGGTGGCCGACGCCATCAAGATGCTCACCAAAGAGCTCATCCATCTTCAGAATATCGACCGCTTCCTCTTCGCCCTCGCACCCTATCTGGTAGTAATAGCGTCGGTACTGGCCTTCGCCGTACTGCCCTGGGGCAACGGATGGCAGGTCATCGATTTCAACGTCGGCATCTTCTTCCTCGTCGCCGTCTCCTCGATAGGCGTCCTGGGTATCCTCCTCGCCGGCTGGTCGTCCAATAACAAGTTCACCCTCATCGGCGCTCTCCGCTCGGGCTCGCAGATGGTCAGCTACGAGCTCTCCATCGGTCTGTCCGTAGTGACGATGGTAGCCCTCGCCGGCACAATGAGCGTCAGCGAGATAGTGATGGCCCAGGACCGACTGTGGTTCATCTTCTCGGGTCACGTCAGCGCCATCATCGCCTTCGTCATCTACATGATTGCCGGCACTGCCGAGACTAACCGCGGCCCGTTCGACCTCCCCGAGGCCGAGAGCGAGCTCACCGCCGGTTACCACACCGAATAC
The DNA here is from genome assembly GCA_051871645.1 of Muribaculaceae bacterium. GTDB lineage: Bacteria > Bacteroidota > Bacteroidia > Bacteroidales > Muribaculaceae > CAG-873. Next base: position 24,582 of record JBJEDC010000056.1, read on the forward strand.
TCGGGTATCCACTTCGGTTTCTTCTACCTGGCCGAGTACCTCAACCTGTTCATCGTCTCGGGAGTGGCCTCGCTGCTCTTCTTCGGCGGCTGGATGCCCCTGCACATTCCCGGATGGGAGGCTTTCAACAACATCATGGACTACATTCCCGGCACAATATGGTTCCTGGGCAAGGCTTTCGTCCTCAGCTTCGTGATTATATGGTTCAAGTGGACTTTCCCCCGTCTGCGTATCGACCAGATGCTCAAGCTGGAATGGAAATACCTGCTGCCTTTCAGCCTGTTCAACCTCGTACTGATGGCCCTCATCATTGTCTTTGACTGGAAACTCTGAACTCTCTCCCCGAAACTTTCCGCGGCCTGAAGGCATTATCCCCCCGTCGCGCCAACAACTTTAATTCTGATTAACCATATCAACTCCACATACTGAAATGAGCGAAACAAAAGGTAAAGTATCGCAGGTAATCGGCCCGGTGGTCGACGTCGTTTTCGACGGCGAGCAGAACATTATACCGCCCATTTACACGGCCCTTGCCATTGAGCGAGAAGGCGAGAACCCCCTTATCCTCGAGGTCGAGCAGCACATCGGCGAAGAAACCGCCCGCTGCGTGGCCATGGAAAGCACCGACGGCCTGCAGCGCGGCATGACGGTTAAGTCACTGGGTCACGGCATCGCGGTGCCCACGGGCGACCAGGTAAAAGGACGCCTGATGAACGTGCTCGGCAACGCCATCGACAACTTGCCGGCCCTCGACCGCAGCAACCTCCGCGACATCCATCAGCCCGCGCCCGAGTTTGACGAACTCACCATCTCGACCGAAATCCTCACTACGGGCATCAAGGTCATCGACCTGCTCGAGCCTTACTCGAAGGGCGGCAAAATCGGCCTCTTCGGCGGTGCCGGTGTAGGCAAGACCGTGCTCATCATGGAGCTGATCAATAATATCGCCAAAGGCCACGACGGTTTCTCGGTATTCACCGGTGTCGGCGAGCGTACCCGCGAAGGCAACGACCTTCTGCGCGAGATGATCGAGAGCGGCGTAATGCGCTACGGCAAGGAATTCCAGGAAGGTATGGAAAAAGACCAGTGGAACCTCGCCGACGTCAACATGAAAGAGCTCGGCGAGTCGCAGGCCACACTTGTCTTCGGTCAGATGAACGAGCCGCCGGGCGCACGTCTCCGCGTGGCCCTCACCGGCCTCACCGTCGCCGAGCAGTTCCGCGACGGCGGTTCTGGCGGCAAGGATGTGCTGCTGTTCATCGACAACATCTTCCGTTTCACCCAGGCAGGTTCCGAGGTGTCGGCACTGCTGGGCCGCATGCCCTCGGCCGTAGGTTACCAGCCCACGCTGGCCTCCGAGATGGGCGCCCTGCAGGAACGCATCGCCTCCACCAAGAACGGTTCAATCACCTCCGTGCAGGCCGTATACGTCCCTGCCGACGACCTTACCGACCCCGCTCCCGCAACAACCTTCACCTTCCTCGACGCCACCACGGTGCTGTCGCGTAAGATTACCGAGCTGGGCATCTATCCCGCCGTCGACCCCCTTGAGTCGACATCGCGTATCCTCGACCCCAACATCATCGGCGAGGAGCACTACAACGTAGCCCAGCAGGTCAAGCAGCTGCTCCAGCACTACAACGAGCTGCAGGACATCATCGCCATCCTCGGTGTCGACGAGCTCTCCGACGACGACAAACTCGTCGTGGCACGCGCCCGCCGTGCCCAGCGTTTCTTCTCGCAGCCCTTCCATGTGGCCGAGCAGTTCACCGGCCTCCCCGGCGTGATGGTGCCCCTGAGCGAGACCATCCGCGGCTTCAAGATGATTCTCGCCGGCGAAGTCGACGACCTGCCCGAACAGGCATTCATGAACGTCGGCACCATCGACGACGCCATCGCCAAGGGCAAGAAGCTCATCGCAGAGGCCAAGCAGTGACGCCGTGCGGCCCGCAGGCCGCGCCCACAAGCCACAGATAAGGAAACAGAAAAACAGAACAAGTCGTGACACTAAAGATAATATCCACAACCGAGGTCGTTTACGAAGGACAGGTGACGATGGTGACCCTCCCGGGCACCATGGGCAGCTTTACCGTGCTGCGCAACCACGCCTCGCTGATTTCCACCCTCACCCCCGGCAACATCGCCTACCGCGACGAGGCCGGTCAGGAGGGCAGTTTCCCCATCAAAGGCGGCATTGCCGATGTCGACGACAACGTCATCTCGGTGTGTGTGTATTAACAGTCAGCCAATGTTTTACGAGATATAGCATGAACCGTTTAATCCGTCTGGTAACAATCGCAGCCATCATCCTGCTGACCCCCTGGTCGGCAAGGGCCGGTGTTGCCGCCGACAGCGTACAGGCCGTAACAGGCCTCGACAAGGACGCGGGCAAGACCCGGACCGAAGAGAAGAAGCTCGACCCCAAGGAGATAATCTTCGAGCACTTGGGCGACGCCTACGGCTGGGAGGTTCCCTTCAACCACCACAAGCGCATTCCCCTGCCCGTCATCGTCATGGACAAGGAGGGCGGTATGCACATGTTCATGTCGCACCACCTCGAGCACGGCGCAACATACGCTCACAACGGCAAGACATTCAAAATCGCCGGCAAGGAGTCGCCCGACAAAGGCAAGGTTGTCGAGGTGGACGTTGACGGCAAGGAGATAAAGGTCAAATACGACATCTCCGTCACAAAGGATGTCGCCGCCATCCTCATCACCGTCATCGTCGTCAGCGGCCTCATGCTCTGGCACGCCGGATGGTACCGCCGCAAGCGTTACCTGGCACCCCGCAAGGGCCTCGGCTTTGTCGAGCTCATCACCTGCTTCATCTATGACGGTGTCGTATGCGACACTCTCGGCGAAAAGGCCCACAAGTTTGCTCCATACCTGCTGACGGTGTTCTGGTTCATCCTCGTCGCCAACCTCATGGGCCTGATGGTCGTGTTCCCCGGCGGCGCCAACCTCACCGGCAACATCGCCTGCACGCTCGTGCTCTCGATAATCACCTTCCTGGTCACAAACATCTTTGCCACGAAACATTACTGGAAAGAGATTTTCTGGCCGGATGTACCCCTCTGGCTCAAGTTCCCCCTGCCCATCATGCCGGCCATCGAGATATTCGGCATGTTCACCAAGCCCGCCGCACTGACGGTACGTCTGTTCGCCAACATGATGGGCGGCCACATGATTGTGCTGGTGCTGACACTGCTCATCTTCATCTTTGCGGCGGTAAGCCCCGTCGCCGGAGGCGGAGCGACGGTAATCAGCCTGGCTTTCTCAATCTTCATGTTGCTCATCGACGTGCTGGTGAGCTTCATCCAGGCATATGTGTTCACCATGCTCTCGACAATCTTCATCTCGCTGGCCCAGGAGAAAGGGCACGAGGACGAGAAGCATCTCGAACAGCAGGATGACCGCTCGACCATTGACGACGCCATACTCGCCGACACCACCGGCCCCGGCGTCCTCGGCGCCGTAGAGAAAGAGGCGGTAACGGCAAAATAAACAATATACCGGAGTCGGGCAGATGGCCCGATGACGAAGAAACGAATAATATTCAAACAAAAAAATAACATCTAAAACTTAAAACTATGTTAGGAATTTTAGCAGCAGAAGCTCTCGTAGGTCTCGGCGCATCAATCGGCGCAGCTATCGCAGCCATCGGCGCAGGTATCGGTATCGGTAAAATCGGTGGCGCAGCCATGGAGGCCATCGCCCGTCAGCCTGAGTCTGCCGGCGACATCCGCTCCAACATGATTGTTATCGCTGCCCTCGTCGAGGGCGTGGCCCTGTTCGCAGTTATCGTCTGCGTACTTGCCCTCTTCGTCTGAGCATAACGTCCGCAGTGTCCCGGCCGCGACAGCGGCCCGGGGCACGCGCGGCGCTGCCGGAGTAGGCTCCCTCCCTGCTTGTCGGGCTCCCCGAATCTTCGGGAACATCGGGCACCCCGGGTTTCTCGTGCTTCACGAGATTCTCGATTTTCCGGTTCTCCGGCCCGCCGGGCATCAGGCGGCATAACACCCCGCCATCCTAAAAAGTCTGTATTTTATTTTCCAAGCAAAATATAATGGAACTATTCACCCCCGACTTTGGCCTTGTCTTTTGGATGTTCGTCGGTTTCGCCATCCTCTTCCTCATTCTGTGGAAGTTCGCCTGGCCCGTCATCATCAAATCAGTGGATAACCGCGCCACACTCATCGACAAAGGTGTGGAATACGCGCAGAACGCCAAGCTGCAGCTGGACAACGCCCAGCAGGAGCGCGACAAAATCATTGGCGAGGCCCGCACAAAGCAGGCCGACATACTGCGTGAGGCCGACCGCATGAAGACGCAGATTGTCGAGGAAGCACGCAACGAGGCCAAAACCGCCGCCCAGAAGGAGATGGAGGCCGCACGCCAGTCCATCGCCCAGCAGCAGAAGCAGGCCGAGACCCAGCTGCGCCAGCAGCTCGGTCAGCTCGTCCTCGACGTTGCCGGTCGCGTTGTACGCACAAAGGTCGACAACAGCGAAGCGCAGTCAAAACTGGTGAACACTTACCTTGACGAGATAGAAAACGGCGGCAAAGCCCCCGAAAAGAAATAACCATCGCACTTAAGAAAAATCTTAAGAGAGAAAAACGCAAACCCGGCAAAGCATGGACAACGGACTTATTCCCCACAGATATGCCAAGGCCCTCTATGAGTTCGCCCTCGAGCGGCACGACCAGAGTGCCCTCTACGACGCGATGAAGGCCGTAATTGATAACTTCGAGGCTGTCCCCGGCCTCCAGAAGGCTATGGCTAATCCGTTTATGCCCAAGGAGGAGAAGGAAAAGCTCATCCTCCAGGCCGCCGGCAGTCCCGCTGCCGGCAAGGGCGGCGCCACGCTTGCCGATTTTGTGAAACTTCTGGCAAAGAACAACCGCCTCGACCTGGTGATGTGGATGGCTCTGGCCTACCGCGACATCTACCGTGAGGCAAACTCGATTTACCTCGTCACCATCACCTCGGCAATGCCCCTCGGTGAGGCCGACCGCAAGCGCCTCGAACGGCTTGTGGACTCGAAGCTCAACGGCGGAACAGCCGAGATAAAGTACCTCGTGGACCCCGAAATAATCGGCGGCTTCATCATCACTATTGACAACGAGCGCCTTGACGCCTCGGTGCGTAACGAATTCAGCGAACTGAGACAAAACCTGATGAAATAACCCCGGTCAGTCAAAGGTTCATCCATAAAAACAGATACAGACAGCCGGAGCCTCCGGCCCTGACATATTTTAAATTTAGAGTATAAACTTAGCATACCGGTTGCAATGATCAATCCCAGCGAGATATCCGAAGTTTTAAAGCAGGAGCTTGAAAACGTCAACGAACACGTCACCTTCGACGAAGTAGGCAAAGTGCTTGAAGTAGGCGACGGCGTGGCACACGTCTATGGACTGGACAACGTCCGCGCCAACGAACTCGTAGAGTTCGAGAACGGTGTCACCGGCGTGGCCCTCAACCTTGAGGAAAGCAACGTCGGCGTCATCCTTATGGACAACGTCAACGAAGTCTCCGAAGGCATGTCGGTCAAACGCACCGGACAGATTGCTTCGATTCCCGTCGGCGAAGGCCTCTTCGGCCGTGTCATCAACGTCCTCGGCGAGCCTATCGACGGCCGCGGACCCATCCAGGGCGACCTGATGCGTCTGCCCCTTGAGCGCAAGGCTCCCGGCGTAATCTACCGCCAGCCCGTGACGCAGCCTCTGCAGACAGGCATCAAGGCCATCGACGCAATGATTCCTATCGGCCGCGGCCAGCGCGAGCTCATCATCGGTGACCGACAGATTGGCAAGACCGCCATCGCCGTCGACACCATCATCAACCAGCGTCAGTATTTCGAGGCTGGCAAGCCCGTCTACTGCATATACGTCGCCATCGGTCAGAAGGCCTCGTCGGTGGCCGCCCTCGTCGAGACCCTCCGCCGCAACGGCGCCCTCGACTACACCGTCGTCGTAGCCGCAACGGCAGCCGACTCGGCCTCGATGCGCTACTACGCACCCTTTGCCGGCGTAGCTATCGGCGAGTACATCCGCGACACCGGCCGCGACGCCCTCATCGTCTACGATGACCTGTCAAAGCAGGCCGTCGCATACCGCGAGATTTCGCTTATCCTCAAACGCCCCTCGGGACGTGAGGCTTACCCCGGCGATATCTTCTACCTGCACTCGCGTCTGCTCGAGCGCGCCGCAAAGATTATCGACAACCAGGAAATCGCCTCGACGATGAACGACCTGCCCGCACCCCTCAAGCCCATCGTAAAGGGCGGCGGCTCGCTGACGGCCCTCCCCATCATCGAGACACAGGCCGGCGACGTTTCGGCATACATCCCCACCAACGTCATCTCCATCACCGACGGTCAGATCTTCCTTGAGACCGGCCTCTTCAACGAGGGTATCCGCCCCGCCATCAACGTGGGTATCTCCGTATCCCGTGTGGGTGGCTCGGCGCAGATCAAGTCGATGAAGAAAGTGGCAGGCACACTCAAAATCGACCAGGCACAGTACCGCGAGCTCGAGGCCTTCACCAAGTTCGGCGGCGACATGGACGCCGTCACCGCACGCGTCATCGACAAGGGCCGCAAGAACCAGCGCCTGCTTGTCCAGCCCCAGTACCACCCCTGGGCTGTCGCTGATGAGGTCGCCGTCATCTACTGCGGCGTAAACGGCCTGCTCCAGAACGTGCCCCTCGACAAGGTGGCCGACTTCGAGAAACAGCTCGTGCAGCTCCTCCACGCCAAATACAATGACAGCGTGCTCGTTCCCATCGCCGCCGGCAAGCTCGATGACGATATCAAGAGCAAGCTCACCGAAGCCGCCAGCGAGATTTCGGCACAGTACAGCAAATAACACCGCCCGACGGCGGAAACAACAAAGAGATATTCAACCCACCAACCGTAAAAGCCAATGGCAACACTAAGGGACTTAAAGGGACGTATCGCCTCGGTGGCATCCTCGGAGAAGATTACAGGAGCCATGAAGATGATTTCGTCGGCCAAAATGCACAAGGCCGAGGGCGCTCTGCGCCGTCTGGTGCCTTTCCGCAGCCAGATTGAGACCATCATCGCCAATCTGCTGTCGTCGGACGCCGAATTCGACTCGCCCCTGGTAAACGCGCCCGCCGAGACCCGCAACGTCCTGCTGCTGGTATGGGGCAGCGACGAAGGCTTGTGCGGCGCTTACAACGTCAACATCTACAAACAGGTGGTGGCCCGCATAAGCGACCTCAGGGCACGCTTCCCCCAGGCCACGATAACAGTTTGTCCCATAGGCCACAAACTGGCCGGAGCCTGCTCGCGCATGAAAGTCGCCGGCGTAAAGGTGGTGGCTTCGACGCAGGACCTCGGCTACGAGTTCATCAACTCGAAGAGCGAGGGCGAGGACGTCAATAACTTCACCGACGCCATCGTCAAAAACTTCCTGGGACAGCAAATCGACAACTGCGAGGTGCTGTACATGAATTACCTGTCGGCCGGACGCCAGCGTCCCAAATCGCAGCAGCTGCTGCCCGTGCTGGCCTCGACGTTCACCAAGGAAAAGGCCGAGGAGACCGAGCGCCCCTACATCTTCGAGCCGGCTCCCGGTCCCATCTTCAACACCGTACTCCCGATGTTCCTGATGTCGACCATGCAGGATATCTTCACCGAAAACCGCGCCTCCGAACAGGCAGCGCGCGTGATGGCAATGCAGGCCGCAAACGACAACGCCAAGAAGCTGCTCGACAGCCTGCGCCTCGAATACAACAAACTGCGTCAGCAGTCAATCACCGCCGAGCTCCTCGACATCGTCGGAGGCCAGGTAAGGGATTGAACCCTATGAGTCAGTAATCACAAAAGCTCAATATATAAAGATAGCTCACAACAACAAAGAATGAGTAGTATTAAAGAATATTTCTCGGACTTCGGCAACGGATTCGCAAGCCTTATCAAAGGCCTGGCTGTAACCGGCAGGGAATTCGTCACCCCCAAGATTACCGAGCGATACCCCGAAAACCGCAAGACCCACGAGTGGCCCGAGCGGTTCCGCGCCAAGCTTGAGCTCATCTACGACAAGGACGGCAACCATAAGTGCATAGCGTGCGGCACATGCGAGCGCGTATGTCCCAACGGCACCATCCGTCTCGAGACAAAGATGGTAGACACTCTGGCAGGCACCAAGAATAAAAAACTTGTAAAGTATATCTACGACTTGGGTTCGTGCACCTTCTGCCAGCTCTGCGTACAGAACTGCCCGACGCACGCCCTCGATTTCAGCAACGACTTCGAGCAGGCCACCTTCACCCGTCAGGCCCTCGTCGAGCAACTCAACTATCTGCCCGAAAAGGAGGAGCCCGCTCCCACTCCAGAGCAGCTTGAGGCAGCCGCCAAAGCCCGCGAGGCCAAGATTGCCGCCGCCAAAGCCGCCGCTGCCGCAAAAGCAGCAGGTGCCGCTCCAGCCGAGGCAGCCAAACCGGCCGTAGAACTCGACGACAAGGCCAAGGCTGCCCTCGCTGCCGCCGCAGGCGACCCCGAGAAGCAGGCCAAAATACGCGCCGCACTCGAAAAGGCCGCAGCACTGAAAGCCGCCCGCGAAGCCGCCAAGGCCGCCGAAGTTCCCAAGACCGAGGCTCCCAAGCCCTCCGTAGAACTTGACGACAAGGCCAAAGCCGCTCTCGCTGCCGCGGCAGGCGACCCCGAAAAGGAGGCAAAAATCCGTGCCGCCCTCGAAAAGGCCGCAGCCCTCAGGGCAGCCCGCGAGGCCGCCAAGAAGGAATAAGCCCCGGCAACCCGAAACTCAGAAAAATCATTCAATTACCACTGTTCATATAAAATGGATTCCGTAGGAAGTATCATTATTTACTTTATCCTCGCTCTGGCACTGGTAGTGTTCTCAGTGATGGCGGTGACCACTCGCAAAATCCTGCGCTCGGCCACTTACTTGCTGTTTACGCTCTTCGCCACCGCCGGAGTGTACTTTATGCTGGACTACGAATTTCTCGGTACCGTGCAGATTGCCGTTTACGCCGGCGGCATAGTGGTGCTGTTCGTGTTCTCCATACTGCTTACCCACCAGCCGGGCGAGGATGCCCCGCTGCTGGCCTCAAGGGGACGTGTGATGGGCCTGGTGGCCGCCCTGGCCATGCTGGCCGCGGGCCTGTGGTGCCTTGTCACCCGCATCGGCCTGGTTTTCACCAAGCTGCCCGAAATGTCAAACCCCGACATGAAACTTATCGGCCAGACAATGATGTCGACAGGCGACGGCGGCTATCTGCTGCCCTTTGAAGCCATCTCGGTGCTTCTCCTGGCCTGCATAATCGGCGGCGTGGTTGTCGCCCGTAAACGTTAACCCGTAAAAGACAGGAAATATATGGAAATTACCGCGATATACTACCTGATCCCCAGCATGATAATGTTCTGCTGCGGCGTCTACGGGTTCCTCACCCGAAAAAACATGATTGCAATGCTGATTTCGCTTGAGCTAATGCTCAACTCGGTGGACATCAACTTTGCCGTGTTCAACCGCTACCTCTTCCCCGGTCAGCTCGAAGGCATGATGTTCTCGCTGTTCGCAATAGCAATCGCCGCCGCCGAGACAGCCGTGGCAATAGCAATCATCATCAACATCTACCGCAGCGTCCGCAATGTTGACGTCACCGGTCTTAACCAAATGAAATTCTGAGCGCCATGGGAGTTACAATACCTTTACTGATTTTAGTGATTCCCCTGTTCATGTTCGTGTTCCTGGGTCTTGCAGGCATGAAGATGAAACACCCCGTAGCCGGTATCCTCGGCTGCCTGGGCATGGGCACTGTAATGCTGCTGTCTTACTACACGGCATACTTATACTTCTTTAGCGGCGACGCCGCCTTCATCGCCGACGGTGTGCGTCAGCAGTACACCGTCTTCAACGTCACCTGGCTGCAGTTCACCGAGCATCTGGTCATCAAGCTCGGCTTCCTGCTCGACCCCATCTCGGCCATGATGCTCGTGGTCATCAGCACCATCTCGTTTATGGTGCACCTCTACAGCATGGGCTACATGCGCGACCATCACGGCGTGTGGGAGACAGGCTTCCAGCGTTTCTACGCCTTCCTGTCGCTGTTCAGCTTCTCGATGCTCGGACTGGTCGTCGCCACCAACATCTTCCAGATGTACATCTTCTGGGAGCTCGTGGGCGCCTCCTCCTACCTGCTCATCGGCTTCTACTACACCAAGCCCGCGGCTGTGTCGGCCTCCAAAAAGGCATTCATCGTCACACGTTTCGCCGACCTGGGCTTCCTCATCGGCATCCTTATCCTGTCGTATTACACCAAGACCTTCGACTTCGTGACGCTGACCTCCAACCCGACGGCCGTTCTGCTGTCGACCGAAGGCGCCACCTTCCTGGGCGGCTCGGCCCTGACCTGGGCCCTTGTCCTCATCTTCGTCGGCGGCATGGGTAAATCGGCAATGATGCCCCTGCACATCTGGCTCCCCGACGCCATGGAAGGCCCGACTCCCGTGTCGGCCCTCATCCACGCCGCTACGATGGTTGTGGCCGGCGTATTCCTGGTCGCCCGTCTCTTCCCGGTTTACCTGATGGAGGAGTTCGCACTCGAGTGGATTACCGTCGTGGGCGCCATCACCGCCCTCTACGCCGCAATGGTGGCCTGCACGCAGCTCGACATCAAGCGCGTCCTCGCCTTCTCGACAATCTCGCAGATTGCGTTCATGATGGTTTCGCTGGGCGTGGCCCGTCCCGAAATCCATGACGCCGCCGGTTACATGGCCTCGATGTTCCACCTGTTCACACATGCCATGTTCAAGGCCCTCCTCTTCCTCGGCGCCGGAGCCATCATCCACGCCGTGGGCTCGAACGACTACACCGCCATGCACGGCCTGCGCAAGCACATGCCAATTACAAACTGGACATTCCTCATCGGCTGTCTCGCCATCGCCGGCATCATCCCCTTCTCGGGTTTCTGGTCGAAGGACGAAATTCTGGCAGCCTGCTTCGGCTACGACATCGTGGCTTACATCTGGATGTCGCTGGTAGCCGGTCTCACCGCCTTCTACATGTTCCGTCTCTACTTCCTCATCTTCTGGTGGAAAGACCACGAGACTCCCAAAGGCGAGCATGACCCCCACGACCAGGCCTGGACAATGACCCTCCCGCTGGTATTCCTCGCCGCCGTCAGCTGCGTGGCCGGCTTCATCCCCTTCGGCGACCTCGTCACCTGGGACGGCAAGCCCTACGACATCATGCACCATTTCGACTGGGGTATCGCCGCAATCTCGCTGGCAATCGCCGTCGTCGGCATCGGTGTGGCATGGGTGATGTACCGCAAGGAAAACAACCTGCCCGAGCGTATGCGCAAGGCTTTCCCCCGCCTGTGGACATGGTGCTTCCACCGTTTCTACTGGGACGAGCTCTATCAGTTTGTCACACATAAGATTATCTTCGCCCGCATCTGCCGCCCCATCGCATGGTTCGACCGCCATGTCATCGACGGCTCGATGGACGGCCTGGCCTGGGTGACCAACAAGGCATCCTCGTCCATCAAAGGCCTGCAGTCGGGACAGGTTCACCGCTACGCCTGGATTTATCTGGCCGGCGCTCTTCTCCTCGGCGCGATAACCGTGATTTGCCTGATGTAAACCGGCAACCAATCTCTTTCAACTTGAATTTTATCACATTACAAAATGTTTGAAAATATTCTGATATACTTTGTGGTGATACCCGTGCTGATGCTGGGACTGATTGCCCTCTGCCGCAACGTGCAGCAGATACGCGCCGTTGCCGTAGTCGGCTCGACCGCCCTGCTGGCTCTGTCGGCATACGTATTGTGCGAATATCTGGGCATGCGCCAGGCCGGCAACGAGGCACCCATGCTCTTCACCGGCAGCTGGGAGTGGTTCGCGCCACTGCACATCAACCTCGCCGTGGGCGTCGACGGTATCTCGATTGCCATGCTGCTCCTCAGCAGCATCATCGTCTTCGCCGGTTCGTTCGCCTCGTGGAAAATCGATAACCCCAAAGGCTTCTTCCTGTGGCTGATTCTTCTCAGTACCGGCGTCTTCGGCTTCTTCATCAGCGTGGATCTCTTCACCATGTTCATGTTCTATGAGGTCGCCCTCATCCCCATGTACCTCCTCATCGGACTGTGGGGCACGGGTCGCAAGGAATACTCGGCCATGAAGCTCACGCTGATGCTGATGGGCGGCTCGGCTTTCCTGATGCTCGGCCTCATCGGCATCTACTACCACTCGGCTCCCGAGGGCGGACAGCTCACCTGGAACATCCTCGAGATTGCCAAGAACGACGCCATCCCCCACAGCTGGCAGAGCTACCTCTTCCCGCTCACCTTCGTCGGCTTCGGCGTCCTCGGCGCCATGTTCCCCTTCCACACCTGGAGCCCTGACGGTCACGCCTGCGCACCCACGGCAGTGTCGATGCTCCACGCCGGCGTACTGATGAAACTCGGCGGCTACGGCTGCTTCCGCGTGGCAATCTATCTGATGCCCTGGGCCGCTAACGAGCTTGCCTTCATCTTCCTCATCCTTACCGGCATCTCGGTGGTCTACGGCGCTTTCAGCGCATGTGTGCAGACCGACCTCAAATACATCAACGCATACTCGTCCGTATCGCACTGCGGCATGGTGCTCTTCGCCATCCTCATGCTCAACACCACGGCAATGACCGGCGCCATCATGCAGATGCTCTCGCACGGCCTGATGACAGCCCTCTTCTTCGCCCTCATCGGTATGATTTACGGACGCACGCATACCCGCGACATCCGCCTCATGGGCGGCCTGATGAAGATTATGCCATTCTTAGGCGTTTCCTACGTCATCGCCGGTTTCGCCTCATTGGGACTCCCCGGCCTGTCGGGCTTCGTGGCCGAGATGACAATCTTCGTCGGCTCGTTCCAGCACGCAGATATGTTCCACCGCGTCTTCACCATCGCCGCATGCTGCTCGATTGTGATTACCGCAGTCTACATCCTGCGCGTAGTGGGCAAGCTGCTCCTCGGTCCGGTCTACGACAAGCACCACCTGTCGCTCACCGACGCAGTATGGTGGGAGCGCCTCAGCGCCGTAACGCTCATCGTCAGCGTTGCCGCCATCGGCTGTTTCCCCAACTTCTTCACCGAACTGATCAACTTCACTTTCGTCCCTGAAATCTTCAAAGTAATCGGCATGTGATGAGGAAACTTCCGCACACTGCCGGTACAAACCAGTCTGAAATCATCCACAAAGCGATAAATTCCGCATCCAAGCGATAAAAATCCGTCTCCCGCGTCCTCCGGGACGCCGGAGCGGACAAAGACCAAGCATAAAAAATGGACTACTCTCAGTTTTTAGCCATGAAACAGGAAATCGGCCTCCTGACCGTCTTTCTGCTGGTATTTCTTTACGACATCTTCATGCCCAGGCGCACGCTGTCGGGCCTGCCGGTCTTCTCGGTGGTGGCAATGGCGGTGGTGACCGTCCTCGGCTTCTTCCCCTGCTGTCTGGGCGCCGCTGACGAGGTCACGGCCTTCGGCGGCATGTACGTCACCTCGCCGGTGATAGCCGCAATCAAGGGCATCCTCAACATAGGCGTGGTGCTCGTGCTCCTGCAGAGCATCAAATGGGCGAACAGCGACATGATGGCCATACGCCGCGGCGAGTTCTACGAGCTGCTGCTGGTGACGCTTTTCGGCATGTACCTGATGATAAGCGGCCGCCACTTCCTGGTGTTCGTCATCGGTCTTGAAAGCGCCTCGCTGCCCCTGGCGGCAATGGTGGCCCTCAACAAGGGCAAGTACGAAAGCCACGAGGCCGCCGTCAAATACATCCTCACCGCCGTATTCTCCAGCGCAATCTTCCTGATGGGCCTCTCCTTCGTCTACGGCCTGACAGGCTCGCTCTATTTCGACAGCATTTACATGCAGCTCTATCAGAACTACTCGTCGATGCTCGTCTTCGCCCTCGCTTTCGTCATCGCAGGCGTCGGCTTCAAACTCTCTCTCGTTCCATTCCATCTCTGGACCGCCGACGTTTACCAGGGTGCTCCCACATCGGTCACCAGCTATCTGTCGGTAATCTCGAAGGGCGCCACCGCCTTCGCCTTCCTCTGCATCATGGCCCAGGCCTTCGGCTGCGTCTATCACCAGATCTGGGAGTGGATGCTCTACGCCATCATCATCCTCACGATTACCGTGGGTAACCTCTTCGCCATCCGCCAGCGCAACGCCAAGCGCTTCCTGGCATTCTCGTCAGTGTCGCAGGCCGGATACATCATGCTCGGCGTCATTGCCAACAACGCCATGGGCATGGCCGCGATGATGTACTATATCCTCGTATATGTATTCAGCAACCTTGCCGCTTTCGGCGTGATACAGAGCGTTGAGAACGCCACCGGCCGTACCTCCATCGACGACTACCGCGGTATGTCGAAAGCCAACCCCAAGCTGGCCTTCTGCATGATGCTGGCAATGTTCTCGCTGGCAGGTATTCCTCCCTTTGCAGGCTTCTTCAGCAAGTTCTTCATCTTCACCGGCACGCTGGCCCAGGGTTCGACAGCGATATATATCCTCGTGCTGATAGCACTTATCAACACCATCATCTCGCTGTACTACTACCTGCTTGTCGTCAAGTCGATGTACATTACCCCCGGCGAGCCTGAAATCGCCACCTTCCAGTCGACCGGCAGCGAACGCCTCGGCCTCATCGTCACCGTCGGCGGCATCATGCTCCTCGGCATCGCCAGCCCCATCTACAACTGGCTGATGACCCTCGCCGAGAACAGCACCCTCGCCACCTGGTTTATCCAGTAAAAGGGTGTAAGGTCCTTAAAGACCTTAAAGTCCCTCTCCCAAGCCTTTGCATAAGAATAAGGCAGAAAAGCGATAACTGACAAGTTATACTGATCCATATTTATGCATTTATAATTTCATCACATCCCCAATAGCATCCCGAGCCGGCAGTCTGTGAAGATGTACCGGCTCCTTTTTTTGCCGTGACGGTGGATGCGGTGCCGAGGCGCCGGAAATCGCAAGCGATTTCCACAGTGGCAAAGGAAGGGAGGGATAAACAGACAACCGGACAGGCGAAAAAAGCGCCCTAAAGGCGGCAAAGGCGGGCTTTAGGGCGGGAAGGGCTTAGATGGCGTGGACAGGCGGTATGGCTGTGTGTGGTTTTATAGCCGGGCGCCGGAGAGGATGCGCCAGGCGGTCTGGCGGTCGTCGCTGAAGGAGAGCTGGTCCATGATGGGCTGGCAGCGGATGGGGTCGATGATGTGGGGAGCGAGGTAGCGCACGACCTGGAGGCGGTTGCTGTCGAAATCGAAGCAGTTCATGATTGCTGCGCACTGGCTGCAGGTGAACCATCCGCATAGGCCAGCGGCCTGAACCATGGGCAGCTGGTTGGAGGCGAAGGTCTGGTTGTTGATGGCAGTCAGCAATGCCTGGAAGTCGATGGGTGAGACGGCCCATGAGGGCTGGGGCACCAGCGGTGTGCCGTATCCGGGAAAGACGGGCGCACCCTGGGCGGGAGGAGCCGAATATCCGCCGTTATACTGGCTCATATCGCCTTCGGGGATGGGGGTGGTATAGTTTTGCTGTTGGGCGCTTAAAGGCGATGTGCCGGGCACTGTCGTGTAGTTTTGAGCGTTGAGGATGGAGTCGGTAGAGGGGAGGAGTGAGCGGTCAGCGTTGTCGCCGCCTACGCTGGCGCCGCGCTGGACACCGATGCCGCTGTTGATGGGAAGGATAACATTGCCGGGCTCAAGGTTGGGATCATCGGGTGCCTGTTGCGCGTTGGCGGCTAATGCCGAGGCGGCGAGGACGGCCAGGCCTACAAGAAGGCGGTAGAATATGGTGCCTGAGGTAAGTCTGTCCGCGTCGTGGACGGATAGGGCGGCGGCGCGTGCCACCGGGTGCTGTATGTCGTGCTTTGTCATTATTGTGTTCATTGTGGTATTGTCTTATATAAATTAAGACAAGTGGGGAGCAATATAGTTTAGAAAGGGAGGCATTTTTGAGCTGAAGCTCAAAAGCGGGGACAAAAAGGCAGAGTGAGGGTGCTGGCATTTATCCGAAAAAGAACTCAGGCGGTGGGCCTTGGGAGCTCACCGCCTGAGCGGATGTGTTTCAGTTGAGGGGACGTCGGTTACTCGGCGTCGTTGTTGTGGCGGGGTCCGCGGTCGCCATCGCGACGGGGACGGTCACCGCCTTCGCGGCGGGGTCCGCGGGGTCCGCGGTCGCCCTCACGGCGGGGACGGTCGCCGCCTTCGCGACGGGGTCCGCGCTCGCGGCGCTGGGGCTCTGTCCAGCCTTCGGGCTTGGGCAGGAGAGCGCGCATGGACAGACGGAATTTGCCGGTCTTCTTGTCAACCTCGATGAGCTTGACGTCGACTTCGTCGCCTTCCTTGAGGCCGCTGGCCTCCATGTCGGGCAGACGGTCCCACGAGATTTCGCTGATGTGGAGCAGGCCGTCGCGGTTGGGCATGAACTCGACGAAAGCGCCGAAGTCCATGATGGAGCGGACAACGCCGTGGTAGGTCTTGCCCTCCTCGGGGAGCTCGACGATGGCGTTGATCATCTCGAGAGCCTTATCGATGCTGGCCTTGTTGGCGGCAGCGACCTCGATGTAGCCGCCCTCGTCGATTTCGTCGATGGAGACAGTGGCGCCCGAGGCCTCCTGGATGCCCTGGATGACCTTTCCGCCCGGGCCGATGACGGCGCCGATGAGCTCCTTGGGAATGAGCATGGTGACGATGCGGGGTACATGGGGCTTGTAGTCCTCGCGGGGAGCGGGGATAGTCTCGTTGATGATGTTGAGGATGTGCAGACGTCCCTCGCGGGCCTGGTTGAGGGCCTTCTCGAGAATTTCGTAGCTGAGGCCGTCGCACTTGATGTCCATCTGGGTGGCGGTGATGCCGTCGGCGGTACCGGTCACCTTGAAGTCCATGTCGCCGAGGTGGTCCTCGTCACCGAGGATGTCGGAGAGGATGGCGTATTTCTCGCCGTCGCTGATGAGGCCCATGGCGATGCCGGCTACGGGTTTCTTCATCTTCACGCCGGCATCGAGGAGCGAGAGGGTGCCTGCGCAGACGGTGGCCATTGAGGACGAGCCGTTGCTCTCGAGGATGTCGCTGACGATGCGGCAGGTGTAGGGGAAATTGTCGGGGAACATGCGCTTGAGGGCGCGGTGTGCCAGGTTGCCGTGGCCGATTTCGCGACGTCCTACGCCGCGTTGTGCCTTGGCCTCGCCGGTGCTGAAGGGGGGGAAATTGTAGTGGAGCAGGAAGCGCTCGCGGCCCTGGTTGAGCACGTCGTCGAGGATCTTCTCGTCGAGCTTGGTGCCGAGGGTAACGGTGGCGAGGGCCTGGGTCTCGCCGCGGGTGAAGACAGCCGAGCCGTGGGGACCGGGGATGTAGTCCACCTCAGCCCAGATGGGACGGATTTCGGTGGTCTTGCGGCCGTCGAGACGTACGCCCTCGTCGAGGACGCAGCGGCGCATGGCCTCTTTCTCAACGTCGTGGTAGTAACGCTTTACCAGCGGAGTCTTTTCCTCGCGCTCCTCTTCGGGGAGGCTGTCGATATACTCCTGGCAGATGGCGTCGAAGCTGTCCTGACGCCAGTGCTTGTCGGCGCTGCCGGTCTTGGCGATGGCGTAGGCCTTGTCGTAGCATTTTGCGCGGACGTCGGCACGGAGGTCTTCGTCGTTGATCTCGTGGCAGTATTCGCGCTTGGTCTCGGCGTTGGCGGCCTTTGCCAGCTCGAGCTGTGCCAGGCACTGTACCTTGATGGCCTCGTGGGCGGTCTTGAGGGCCTCGAGGAGGACAGTCTCGGAGACTTCGTCCATCTCGCCTTCAACCATCATGATGTTGTCGTAGGTGGCGCCTACCATGAGTTCGAGATCGGCGTCCTTGAGCTGCTCGAATGTGGGGTCGATGACGAACTCGCCGTTGATGCGGGCTACGCGGACCTCGCTGATGGGGCCGTTGAAAGGGATGTCGCTGACGGCAATGGCGGCCGATGCGGCCAGGCCGGCCAGGCAGTCGGGCATCTCTTCGCCGTCGCTTGAATAGAGGGTGATGTTGACAAATGTGTCAGCGTGATAATTGTCGGGGAACAGAGGACGAAGCACACGGTCGACAAGACGCGAGGTAAGGATCTCGTAGTCGTTTGCGCGGCCTTCGCGCTTCAGAAAACCGCCGGGGAAACGGCCGGCAGCCGAAAATTTCTCTTTGTATTCAACAGTGAGGGGCATGAAATCGACGCCCTCGCCGGCCTCTTTGGCCGAAACAACAGTTGCCAGGAGCATAGTGTTGCCCATGCGCAACTCAACCGCTCCATCGGCCTGCTTGGCCAGCTTGCCGGTTTCCAGAGTAATCTCACGGCCGTCAGGCAGGGCGATGGTTTTTTTGATAACGTTCATTAAATAATGATTGAAATGTGTATAAAATGTACTTTATGATTTTCGATGTTATGTCCTTGCACAGCAGACCTCTGCGTCCACGCATGCAAAATCACGCAAAGTTACGAAATTTCGCGCAAATACCCTCGCTCCCCACCCCCAAAATATGTTAAACCCAACGGGACAACAATGCACATTTACGACCCCAATGTGGCAGGCTTCAGTCAAGGAGGTGGGAGAGGGAGATCTGGATGTCGCGAAGGGTGTCTTCGGCGGGGGTGAGGAGGGGACGGAATTCGGGACGGTGGCCGGGGGTGAAGAGGCGCAGGGCGCGGGGGTGGCACCGGATTTCGAGGCGTGTGCCGAGCTGGACGGGCTCGCCGTCGAGGTGGGCGGGGCCGGGGTTGTCGCGCTCGATGACGCAGGTTTTCATGCGGCGCGGCTCGATGAGGCGGTTGCGGTTTATCATGCCTGCCAGCAGGTCAAATCCTACCATAAATGTCTCGATGACGGAGGCTTTGCGGATAATCATCAGGTCGAGCATGCCGTCGGTGAGGGAGGCCTGGGGCGCTATGTAGGCGTTGTTGCCGTACTGCGAGGCGTTGCAGCAGGCGACGAGGAAGGCGTCGTCGGTGATGAGCTCGCCGTCGACGTTGAGGGTGTAGCGTTCGTGGTGGAAATGGATGAACTCCTCGATGGCGCTGCGCAGGTAGCTGACCTTGCCGCGGTGGCCCGAGTTGGCGAAGCGGTCGGAGACGGCGGCGTCGTAGCCTACGCCGAAGGTGCAGAAAAACGGCCGGCCGTTGACGGTGCCGTAGTCGCAGTCCTCGCGGTGGTCCTCGAGGATGACGTCGAGGCTGAGGATGGGGTCGACGGGGATGGCGAGATGGCGAGCCAGTCCGTTGCCTGAGCCGGCGGGGATGATGCCCATGGTCATGCCGGTGTCGCGGACGGCGCGGGCGGTCTCGTTGACGGTGCCGTCGCCGCCGCAGGCCAGGACGGCGTCGAAATTGCGGTCGATGGCCTCGCGGGCGAGTGTGGTGGCGTCGCCGCGGCAGGCGGTCTCGCGCACCTCGAGGGCGATACCGGCGGGGGCGAGGCGGGCGGCGATTTTGTCGGCCAGGCCTTCCTTATGTCCGTTGCCCGAAATGGGGTTTATGATGAGCATCATTGTGCGCCGGGGCGTATCCATAGTTGTTGCAGTTTGCTTGGTGGTGAATGGATTAGAGAAGTCAGAACGACTGCATGTCGACAAGGCGGCGGTAGAAGCCGTTGAGAGCCAGCAACTCGGCGTGAGTGCCGCGCTCGACGATGCGTCCCTCGTGCATGACGCAGATCATGTCGGCGTTGGCGATGGTGCTGAGGCGGTGGGCGATGACAAGCGTCGTGCGGTCGCGCATGAGGCGGTCGAGGGCCTCCTGGACCAGGTGCTCGCTCTCCGAGTCGAGGGCGCTGGTGGCCTCGTCGAGGATGAGGATGTCGGGGTTGCGCAGGACGGCGCGGGCGATGGAGATGCGCTGGCGCTGACCGCCCGACAGGCGGCAGCCACGGTCGCCGATGACAGTCTGGTAGCCCTCCTCGCTCTCTTCGATGAACTCGTGGGCGTTGGCCACGCGGGCGGCCGCGATGACGTCATCCTTCGGGACCGGCCCTTCGACACCGAAGGTTATGTTGTTGTAGAAAGTGTCGTTGAAAAGTATGGCCTCCTGGCTGACGTTGCCCATCATGGCGCGCAGGTCGTGTACACGCATCTGTCGGATGTCCGTGCCGTCGATGGTGATGCTGCCTTTCTCGACGTCGTAGAAGCGCGGCAGCAGGTCGGCCAGAGTTGATTTGCCCGAGCCTGACTGGCCCACCAGTGCCACGGTGTGCCCGGCGGGAATGCGCATGCTCACGTCGTCGATTACGCGGTGCTCGCCGTAGCTGAACGACACGTTGCGGTACTCGATGTCGCCTGTGCGGGCTGTCATGGCGGCTCCGGCGGGCGGGTCGGCGATGGGATTTTCGGCGGAGAGGATCTTGTCTACGCGCTCCATCGACGCCAGGCCCTTCTGAATGGCGTAGGCGCCCTTGGTGAGGTCCTTGGCGGGATTTATGATGCTGTAGAAGATAATCATGTAGTAGATGAATTCGGCGGCGTTGAGGCTGCTGCGTCCGCCGAGGATGAGCCATCCGCCGAACCACAGCACTATGGCGACGGCGGCGGTGCCCAGGAACTCGCTCATAGGGTGTGCCAGCTGCTGCCGGCGCGCCACGCGCTTGGACAGGTTGTAGAAGCGCTGGTTCTCGCCGTGGAAGCGGTCGCGCATCTTGCCCTCGGCGTTGAAGGCCTTGACGATGCGCAGGCCGCCGAGGGACTCCTCGATGGTCGACATTATCACACCCCACTGGTTTTGCGTCTCCAGGCTGCTGCGCTTGAGGCGTTTGCCCACGCGGCCCATCACTATTCCCGCCAGCGGCAGCAGGACGAGCACGAACACCGTCAGCTGCCATGACACGGCAATCATCATCACCAGGCAGACGATTATCATCACCGGGTTCTTGAAAATCATGTCCAGCGAGGCCATTATCGAGTTCTCCACCTCGGCCACGTCGCCGCTCATGCGTGCCATGACATCACCCTTGCGCTCGCCTGTGAAATAGCCGATGGGCAGGGTGGTGATTTTGTCGTAGACGAAGTTTCGGATGTCACGCACCACGCCGGCACGCAGGGGAATGAGGAAGTACATGCCCAGATATGCCGCGCCGGTCTTCAGTCCCGTCATTATCACCAGCGCTACGGCAAGGACGCCGAGGGTGAAGACGGCGCCGTCGGTGGCGATGAGCTCCTGGATGTACCAGTAGAAGTTGTTGACCGCCACATCCTTTAGGTCGGCGATGCTCTCCATCGGCATAAAGCTGTAGTGCTCGGTGTTGACGCGGAACAGCATCTGCAGGATGGGGATGACGAGGGCGAAGGAGAAAAGAGTGAGAAAGGCCGTGAGAATATTGAAGAATATGCTCAGCGCCAGGTATTTCTTATACGGCGGAACAAACCGCCGCAGTATTGCCATGAAATCGGACATGCGAATCTTTTGTATGTTTTAAGCTCCGGGGCAATCTTTTGCCCCGGCACGACGTGCAAAATTACAACAATTTGTATATTTTTGCAACGCACCCTAATAATGAGGACATTTTCGACAATGAATAAGAAAAAACGACAAAAGATAATTATAGCCTGCGACTCGTTCAAGGGGAGTCTGAGTTCCCGGCGGGCGGGGGAGGCGGCGGCTTGTGGCGTGCGGGAGGTGTGTCCCGAAGCTGATGTGCGGGTGGTCGCTGTCGCTGATGGCGGCGAGGGGTTTGTGGAGGCTGTGCTGGGCGCTGTGGGCGGACGCGAGGTGGATTGCTTTGTGCTGGGGCCTTTGGAAGGGAATGTGAGGGCGCGGTATGCGCTTGTCGATGACGGTAAATGTGCCGTCATGGAGCTCGCCGAGGCCTCGGGACTCGGGCTGGTAGTGGAGGACAGGCGAAATCCGTTGTTTACGAGCACTTTCGGGACGGGGGAGATGATTGCTGATGCTCTTGGCCGTGGATGCCGTCGGATTGTTATGGGCATTGGCGGGAGCGCTACCGTCGACGGCGGCATGGGACTGCTCTCGGCGCTTGGTGTGCGGTTTTTGGATGATAGAGGCAGCGAATTACGGCCTTGCGGAGGTGCTTTGGATAAGATTGCCGAAATTGATATTTCACAGCTCGACAAACACGTTTTTGAAGTTGAGATTACAGTTGCCTGCGATGTCGACAATGTTCTGTGCGGCCCACAGGGCGCGGCATTTGTGTTCGGGCCTCAGAAAGGCGCTACTCCGGAGATGTGCGAGGTGCTTGACCGAGGTCTCGAGCATTTTGCAGAGGTGGCGAAACATTGTACAGGCAGAAATCTCTTTGCCATCCGTGGCGGAGGTGCAGCCGGGGGCGTCGGAGCGGCGATGGCGGCCTTTCTGGGTGCTAAACTTTTGCCCGGCTCGAAGGCGCTGCTCGATGCCATAGGTTTTGACGAAATTATTGCCGGCGCCGACCTCATCATTACCGGCGAGGGCCACATCGACAGGCAGACATTAGGCGGCAAGCTGCCCTTCGGGGTGTTGCAGCGAGGTCGGGCCAAAGATATTCCCGTTATCGCCGTCGCCGGGCGCGTCAGCGATGCCGAGATGCTGCTTGAAAGCGGCTTCACGGCGGTGCTGCCTGCGGTTGGCGAAGATGCGGACCTTGTGGAGGCCATGAAACCCGAAAACGCCTCGGCCAACATCAGACGTGCTGTAGCTAAGTATTTTGCAAATAATTAGGCCCGCAAAACAGGCCGGTTATCAGCTGTCTTGCGGGCTTTTTGGACTGCGGGCGTGATTTATCACGCCGTTATGTGTTTTATTTTCGCCGTCTGACGGAGCGCGAGACGGAGGGCTGCGATTTGGCCTTCTGCTGCTTTACCTTGGGCGAGGACTTTTTGGACGAGCGGCGGGTGGAGCGGCGGGTCGACTTGGTCTCTTTCTCCTCTGCGGCCTGCTCGAGGGCAGCGTCGGTGGCGGGGTCACCGGTGGCTATGGCATCGTCGGCCTTGTCGGCCTTGGCCTTCTTGCCGTCTTTGGCGGCTATCACGTCCTCGCGGTCGGGCACCCAAAGTTTCTTGTCGAAGTTGGTGAGACGGTTCTGGATGGAATCCTGGGCGCGGGCGAGGTCATCCGGGTCGGGATAGAGCTGCATCATCGACTTGTTGCGCAGGTTGCGTGTCTTGTATATATCGCCCTCGTACATCGTCATGCGGAAATAGTCGTCATAGGTGCATGTGGGCAGGTTGTTGTCATCGCTGGTGAAGATGGTCTGATTGGCCAGCCAGGGACGCAGGTCATCGTATTTTACCCAGAACATGGGATATTTGACGGCCTCGCCGCCGAAGTCGCCCGAGCGGTGGAGCACGGGGCAGATGGCCTCGACGATAGTCTTCATGCGGTTTGTGCGCGAGTCAAACTCCCAGCGCTCGATGACGTAGTACGACAGCACCTCGTTTGTGGGCACGTCGGCCTCCTCGATGGTGAAGCGGGGATTGCGCTCGGTGCTGCCCTTGGCGGGGGTGTAGAGGATGTGGAAGCGGTCGAGCAGGTCGGCCACCTTGAGCTTGTACTGGTCGGTGAAGACCTCACGGCCGTCAAGGTACTCGTAGGCCGACAGCTGATTGTTGGCCAGCAGGCGCATGATTATGCGGAAGAGGTTCTCCTGGCCGTCCACAATCTCCTCGGGGAAGTAAAGGGCGGCGTTCTTGTCCTTGTCGAGGTCGAGATGGCGGTAGATTACGCGCATCCACTGACGGTCGGCATCGGTGATGGACTTGCCGTCGGCCTCGTAATGGGCCTGCATGCGGTCGGTGACCTTGGGGCCGGCCTGGGCTTCCTTGCGGTTGCGCTCCGAGGCGCTCTTGCGCGAGAGGGTCGCGGTGCTCTGCTGCTGAGCCATCAGCGAGGCGGCGCCTATCGTCAGTACTGCGGCGGCCGCGGCTATGCGTTTGAAATTCAGTGTCATATATGTTGACGTGTATATTGGCGTATATAAATACCTGTTAATGCGTGTCTTATCCCACTATAACCTCCATG
Source organism: Muribaculaceae bacterium (assembly GCA_051871645.1). Lineage (GTDB taxonomy): Bacteria > Bacteroidota > Bacteroidia > Bacteroidales > Muribaculaceae > CAG-873. The sequence continues at coordinate 48,593 of JBJEDC010000056.1, forward strand.
GGCGAGAGCTCGCGGGTTATTCCGTCGGGGCCTACGGCCTTGATGCGCGAGATGTAGAAGCGCTGGCCGCGTTTGAGACGTTTGAATGCCTCCTTCTGTCGCGACGAGAAATTGGCGCCGGAGCTGACCTCAGGCAGGGCATTGCCCATCGAGTCGAAGATGACTGTCTCGAAGCCGGTCACCCTGAACTTGGTATCGAGCAGTCCGTCGTCGATTGCAGCCTCGAGGCCGGGAGCAGCCAGGAGGAGCGTCTTGCTGAAGGGCTTGCCACCCTTGTAGTGGTCTGTGTTGCCCTTGCTGTCGCGGAAAGCGATGAATGCCGTGGGGTCGGGGAGTTTGCGCACGCGGAAGGTAGTGGTGCCTACGTTGGTCTGACGGCCGTCGATGGTAGCGGTGACGGTGACCACGGCTTCCTTGCCCACTCCCTGGGGACGGGCCACCCAGTGGTCGCCGCTGCGGACGAGCGAGCCGTTGGTCATTGACGCATTGACCGATGACATGGGCACGCCGGGGACGGAGATGCCGATGGGGTTGTCGATACCGGCGTAGAGGACGTTCATCATCGTGGCGCTGACGGTGGCCATGGGCTCGATGACGGTATAGTCGCTTTCGAAAGGCAGTTTGGTGATGGAGCCGTCGGGCTGTTTCAGCTCGAGCAGACCCTTGTAGGAGAAGCTGCCTGCGGCGCCTGCTCCGGCGGTGTACAGGCCTCGGTCGTTGCCGAGACGCTGGCCGTTGACGTAGATGTCGGGACGGGCCGTGGTGTCGACGGCGGCCAGGACAATCTGCGCCTGATACTGTCCGCCGCGCATGACAAGGCGCGACTGCGGAATGACGAAGGCGTTGAGCTCGTTGACGCGGACGTCGCCGGCGTCGACGTTGCTGAGGAGTGTGTTCAGCACCTCGCCCTCGGCATAGAGTATGTCGTTCTGGAGCTTGGACAGCAGGGTGACGGCGGCGATGGCCGGCTGCTGGTCAAATTTGGCGTCCTCCCATTTGGAGGGGGTGAGCTGTCCGGCGCGCAGTATGGGCTCGGTGCTCAGCGCGGCCTCGATGGAAGCTTTTTTCTTGGGGTCGTCGGTGAACGAGGTTATGTACTTGCGGTACTGGTCGACGCGCTTGCGCAGGTCCTCGCCGCGGCGGTTTGCCGGGTTGAGCATAATCACTGCGGCTGCCTCGAGGTCATCGCGTGCGATGAGGTTGTCGGGGTCGCCCTGCGGGCCGTCTGCCTTCTGCACGATGGCCCGCTTGAGCGTGTCGATGAGGCTGTACAGCTGTGCTGTGTTTTTGCGCACCTCGGTGGCGCGGTCGAGCCACATCCGGCCCTTGTCCGGGTTGTCGCGGGTAAAGGCGACAAGGTGGTTGTATATGGCGTCGTTACGGCCCGACACGTTGCTGTTGGACCGGTTGAGGCCCTGGTGCACCTGGGTAAAGCCGTCGAGCACGTCGCTTGACACGTTTAGCGCCAGCATAGCAGTCAGAACGATGTACATCAGATTGATCATCTTCTGACGGGCCGACAATCGTGTTATATTTTCTGCCATTGGTTGCGGTTAATTCTGGAAAAGTTTTTGCGGGAGGGAGGAGATTGGAGAATGCTGGGTTATCAGGCCTCAGAGGATGCACCTGCGCCGGGTTGGGCGGGGGGTACTGCGGCGCCGTTCATTCCGCCGGCCATTCCGTTCATCATGGGGTTGAGGGTCATGGCGTGAATCATGCGCTCGTAGACTGTGTTGAGCTGCTGCATGTAGCGGGCCATCTTCTCGGTTTCCTCGCAGTAGCGGGTCGACTGCTCGGCGCTCTTCTCGTACATGTCGCGTATGTCCTTGATGCCGCGGTTGACGCGGTCGATGGCATCGAGCTGTGACGAAATGCTCTTGAGTTGTATCTCGTATATGGTGTTGAGACCCTGAATGTTGCGGTTTAGCGCCTCCATCTGGTCGACATAGCCGGTGGACGAGCGGCTGATGTTCTCCGAATTCTCGGTGATGGCGCGGTAGCTTTCGAGCAGAGTGTCGCTGACCTTGTTGAGGGCGGCGGTGCTGTCGTGCAGGTGACGCATCTCCTCGGTCATGGCGTTGACCTGCTCGAGGTAGTTGTCCGTAGCCTCGGCGACGTTGTCGGCGGGAGCGTGGGCGGCTGCGGCCTCGATTACCTGAGCGGGTTCAAGAGTCGTCTTTGCGGGAGCGCCGGGCTTGCGGATGGTTGTTCCGCCGCCGGAATATCCGCCGCCGGAGTATCCGCCGGTGTAACCGCCGCCCTGGATGATGGCGACGTTGCCGTTGGCGCCGGCATTGTTGAGGACATCGGCAGGGGTGAGGCCTTCGGCTTCGAGGCGCTCGCCCTCTTCGCGGGCCTCCTTGGGTGACAGCGCGGGGAATACGCGCTCCCACTCGTATTCGCGGGGAGGACGGTCAAAGGCGGTGAGCACGAACATCAGTACCTCGGTGCCCATGCCGACCGACAGCAGCGTGTTGCCGCCGGGAAGGTGCAGGATTTTGAAGAGCGCGCCCCAGATGACGATTGCGGCGCCGATGGAGTAGGCGAAGTTGAAGAAGCGCTGCCCTTTTTCGCTGGATATGAAGGCGCCGATGCCGCGGCGCATTTTTTTCACTTTCTGATTCATTGCTGAAAGCTTGGTTGTTCGGGTGGGGGTGTGGAAATGGGATGAATGGAGGGGATGGGGGTCAGGCGTCAGCGGCGTTTGCCGGGAGCCTTGGTGCCTTTGGCGAAGCCAATCTGCGTGCGCACGCAGCGGAAGCCGATGTAGGAGCGCTGCTCGTTCTGGTACTCCCACATGCGGAGGTCCGAGCGGATGTTGTGGGCGACGTCCTTCCATGAGCCGCCGCGGATAATCTTGCGCTTCATCTTGTAGGGGTCCTCGATGGCGGCGTCGTAGCGGTACTGCGGGTTGAGGTCGTTCTGCAGCTTGCCCACGCTCTCGGTGAAGGCTGTGGAGGTCCATTCGCTGACATTGCCGGCCATGTCGTAGAGGCCGAAATCATTGGGGGCGTAAGTGCCTACCTGGCTGGTTATGACCTGGCCGTCCTTGGAGTAGTTGCCCTCCTGCGGCTTGAAGTTGGCATAGAAACATCCCTTGTCGTCGCTCATGGTGAGGTCGCCGTCCCAGGGATACATGTTCTCGTTGACGCCGGCGCGTGCGGCGAACTCCCATTCGGCCTCGGTGGGGAGGCGGTAGGGCTCGACGTAGATGCCTTCGCGGCCGAGGCTGCGGCGCAGGAACTCGGTGCGCCAGTTGGCAAAGGCGTTGGCTTGCTCCCAGCTTACGCCCACGACGGGATATTCGCTGTAGCCGCCGTGGCTGAAGTACATGCGCACATAGGGCTCGTTGTACGAGTTCTCGAAGTCGTTGACCCAGGCTGTGGTGTCGGGGTAGACGTTGACGATGTAGGTGTTGAGGAAGTCGTAATCGCCGGTGAGGCCGCGGGTGATGGTCTCGCGGCGGATCTGGCCCTCGTCGTCGATGTAGGCGGTGTCCTTGCTGATGACGGGTACGTCGGTGGGCACGGGCAGGTCGGTGTTGTACTGACGGCGGGTGGGGTCGAGACGGTGCTTGCGCTGTGCCGCCGCGGTGTGGTTGTAGATTTCGTAGCGGTAGTTGAGCTGCGTGCCGTCAAGCTCGCGGGCGCCGGTTATGGGGTTGGTGCGGTACACGCTCTCGATGGCGCGGGCCTCGTCCTCGTTGGGATTGCGCCAGGGTATGGCCTTGTTCCAGTTGAGGTGGGGCTTGACGGGATTGCCGTCGCGGTCCTCCTCAATCTTGAACTCCTCGTTGCCGCCGTAGGACGGGTCGGCGAGGCGCTCGCGGATGATGGAGTCGCGCACCCAGAACACAAACTGCTTGTACTTTGAGTTTGTGACCTCGGTCTCGTCCATCCAGAAGCCGTCCACGCTGATGCCGCGGGGGTCGGCCTGCAGGTTCCAGGCCGAGTCGGCGTTCTGGGGGCCTACCTGCATGGAGCCGCGGCTGACGAGCACCATGCCGTAGGGTGTGGGCTCGGCCCAGCTGGTGCCGCCCACTCCGGTTACTTCGCCGCCGGCGCTGCTGCGCGAGCCTGAGGCACACGAGGTGGTGGCCGCCAGGGCCACGAGTGCTGCCGCGCCGAGGCTGAGCAATATGTTGGTGTTGATTTTCATACTCTATATGATTGGTTGTGGAGTTTTCCGGTGATGTGTTTATGACTGGTGATGTGCCGCTGCCGGCGGTTACATTATGCGTATTGCCTTGTGGCGGTGGGTGTTTTTGTCGCTCAGGTCGAGCTTGAGACGATATCCGGCAAAGACCTCGTGACTGCCCGACGATGCCTTGGAGATGGCTCCGGTGGGATAGTCGTAGGCGTAGCCGACGTAGAAGTTCTTGAACTCGGCGGCGATGGTGGCGGTGACGGCGTCGTTCCACCTGTATCCCACGCCGAAGCTGAGGAACCTGTTGTACCGCACACGCCCCGTAATCTCGGCCTGTGTGAAGGTGAAATCGGTCTTTACCAGCACGGAGGGCAATATTTCAAATAACGTATTTTTTATGGGAATATTGCCTCCGGCCATGAAATAGAGGGTGCGTCCGGCATGGAACTCGAAGTTGTTGGTGTCGCTGCCTGCCGAGCCACCGTCGCCGGTGTCCGAGTTGAGTGTGACGGTGGGGCTGGTGAGGTGGAGGCCGGAGATGCCGGCCCACCAGTGGCGGTGGACGTACCATATGCCGGCGCCGATGTCGAAGGCCGTGCCGTGGAGGTCCTGCGTGGGCACGGCGTCATCGGTTCCCTCGTGGTAATCGTCATCGTCGGGCAGGATGGTCTCCGAGCCTTTGAAGTTCTGGTCGTAGATGCCGGGCTGGATGGCGAAAGTGAACTCGCCGCCCCATTTCTTGAGCTTGAAGCCGAGCTGGGCGCCGATGCTGAGGGTGCTGAAGAGGCCGATGCTTTCCTGGTACATCGCCAGGCCGGTGCCCCAGCGCTTGTTGAGGAACTTGAAAGGCATGTCGCCGGTGAGGACGAAGTCGCGGGGAGCGTTGTGGATGCCCATCCACTGCAGGCGTGCGCCGCCGCGGATGTTGATGAAGTCGGTGCGGCCTATGGCGGCGGGATTGTAGAACGAGGGCACCTCGTAGTACTGCGAGAACTGCGGGTCGGTCTGCGCCGTGGCCCTGACGGGCAGGCACAGCGTCAGCAGGACGGCCGCGGCCGTCAGTACGAGACTTGATATGTTGGTCCGGATGTGCATCGGTATCGGGCGGAAACCGTATATGGTATGCTTATTCAGTGATGGATTTATTTACTCGAAGTAGAAGGTGAGGACAATCATTTTCGAGGTGGCTTTTTTGAGGCTGTTGGTGAATTTCAGCCTGTCGGGGTCGTCCTCGAGGTCGGGGCGGTTGCGCTGCAGCACGTCGGTGAGGCCGAGGCAGAATTTTACCTCGGGGATGAACTTGAAATAGGGGAGGTAAGTGTCCAGTCCGAAGCCGACGGTCCAGAAAAGGTCCATGTTCTTAAAGCGGATGAAGTCGTTCCGCTTCTTGGAGACATCAAAGGCGGGCATGATGCCGGTGGTCATGTACGGGCGTATGTTGCGCAGGCGCAGGGCGCTGAATTTCAGGTCTACGGGGAGGACGACGTAAGCTGTCTTTATGCTCTGG
>JBJEDC010000057.1:0-2434 GCA_051871645.1 Muribaculaceae bacterium
CTAAAAAACAGCAGGCAGCCGGAATAAATGAGTTCACTCATGGGGCATTCTTTAAAACCTAATTTATAGAACACCCCTCAAACAAGTCCAGGCTTTGTTTTTACCACTCCTGCCATACGCGCCACGCGTCTCATCCACATAGCAGGCGCACGCTTTTCAGCGTTCACCGCGTGCCGAGTGTCTGTCCTTGATGATAGCGGCAAAATTGTCCATAGCCCACTTTACCATAGGCCGGCAGGCGTTCATAAAGGAATGGGCACGGGGTGTCAGGCTGTACTCGGTGCGGGGAGGCACTTCGGCATATACCGTGCGCACCAAGAAGCCGTCGGCCTCAAGATTCCTCAATGTTGCGGTCAGCACCTTGGGCGATATGTCGGGAATGGCCTTTCGAAACTCCGAAAAGCGCATGGGCACATCGCGGCTAAGCAACTGATGCATCAAGAGGAGTGACCATTTGTCGCCTACTCTCGACAGGATGTTGCGCACAGGGCAATCTGGAAACAGCGTTTCCTCAATCATTATTTTCTCTTTGTGTTCCATATAGGGGTGTTCTATAAATTAGGCCGAGCTGGATGCTGGATTTTTAGAGATGACATTTTGTAAGTGGAGGAAGGAGCATAGCGGGCTATGCGACTGACGAGACTTGCAAAAGGTCGCTCTAAAAAACAGCAGGCAGCCGGAATAAGTGAGTAGCCCCATAGGAGATTCTATAAAACCTAATTTATAGAACACCCCTATAACCAATGAAACGAGAAAGGCTGTCGGATTATTGCCTTTCCCGTTTCTAAAAAAGCACGATGCCGCGTGTGCATGGCTGCTACTGTTCCACCACACCGTCAGTCATGGTATATTGTTCCAAAGAGCCGGCCTTACCCTGAATGCAAATATACACCAAGGGCACACTGCCCGTACACTTCGTGTTGCGGCTGACGCACGGTGCGACTCTGACCACACTGCCTGATGCCACGGGTTCTTCCTGTCCGTCGAGGATGAACACGCCCTCACCGCCCAACACCACATAGACCTCTTCATTCTGCTTGTGGTGATGAAAGAAAGGAATGGATTGGCCCGGACTCAGCGTGCCAAATGACAGTTCTATGGAACTGGTGCCCAACACCTCCTTCACGAAAGCCTTGCCTTCGAAAGCCGAGAGCTCGCCCACCGTGGCTATGCTGTAGCCTTCGGCTGATTTCTGTAATTCTGCTTTGTTCATTGTAATGATTCTTACCTGAGTTTGACACTACAAAATTCCATATTTCTCTACACCCCTGCAAGAAGGCACATAGAAGGTAGTTTGTTACCCGCAGGTAAGCCATGCTGACAATCAGACATTTCCGACAGATACTTTTATGTTTTATTGTTATTCGCATGGCAGACAGCCCTGAGGCAAAAGACTAAAGATTCAACCTGCTGTCACCCGCGTCCCCCATGTCCACCCCAGAAGCCCCTTCGGCGATTATTGGGCCTATTCGCCGAAAATAATCGGCGATTAGCCCGTCTGTTCACCGAATCATGTCTATTTTTGCAGAAACTGAAAGCTATGCTATATATTCACGACCATGAAAATTGGTGGCAATTCCGCTACGATAGCCATCGGATAATGAATGAGTTGGGCCGTGTGCGTGCCAAGCAAGGCCATATCATGGGCCGCATGTTGTCGTTAGGATTCGACTCACAAGATGAAGCCGTAGTGGCAAACTTGTCGACAGAGCTTGTTCGTTCATCTGAAATCGAAGGCGAAAAGCTCAATCTGGAAGAAGTGAGGTCGTCCATCGCCCGCAGACTGGGAATCACGACAGTCGTTACTGTTCCCACGTCACGTTATGTAGACGGTGTGGTAGAAATGCAATTAGACGCTACACAGAATTACGACAAGCCTCTCTCACCTGCACGACTTTTCGGCTGGCACAATGTGCTGTTCCCAACAGGTATGAGCGGACTCTGTCACATTGAGGTGGGGACTTACCGCAGCGGCGAGATGCAAGTTGTGTCAGGTGCCATGGGTATGGAAAAGGTACACTACCAGGCCCCGTCTGCCGATAGGGTAAGTACGGAAATGGAAAGATTCATTGCATGGATAAATAACAAAGGAGATATAGACGCTGTACTGAAAGCAGCCATTGCACACCTTTGGTTTGTGTCCATCCATCCGTTCGATGACGGCAACGGGCGCATAGCGCGCGCACTCACCGACATGCTGCTTGCCCGCTCTGAAAATTGCAGCAAACGTTTTTATTCCATTTCGGCAGCCATGAAAGAGCGGCAAAAAGAATATTACAGCGTTTTAGAACGCACACAGCATGGCGATGGCGACATCACCGAATGGTTAGTGTGGTTCCTGCATTGCCTTGAACATGCGTTGGACACCACACATGCAACACTGTCTGCTGTGCTTCGCAAAGCCGAGTTTTGGGAGCATAACCGGGATGTTTCA
>JBJEDC010000058.1:0-12966 GCA_051871645.1 Muribaculaceae bacterium
GTGCAGACAAAGGTCGACAGAGCGGGCAGACCCGAGACAATCATGTTGCTGATGTGGTTGCCGTCGATGTTGATGTTGGCGAGGTTCTCAACGCCCACGAAGTTGAGGGATGTGAGCTTGTTGTAACCGGCATAGAGGTTCTTGAGAGCGGTGCAGTAGTCGATGGTGAGATTCTCGAGTTGGTTGCCCTGGCAGTTAAGTGTCTCGAGGGTGGCCGAGCCGGAGAGGTTGAGGTCGACGAAGTGGTTGTTGGAAAGGTTGAGCTTCTTGAGAACAGGCACCTTGGTGATGTTGATTTCGGCAAGGCGGTTGTTGTTCACCGAGACGTCGGTGAGCTGCGGGCAGTTCTCGACGGAGAACTGGGTGAGGCGGTTGCGCGAAACGTTAACGGTGGTGAGGGCAGCGTCGTTGGAGACTTCGAGAGAGTTGATGGCGTTGCGGGATACGTCTACAGAGCGGAGGGCGTTAAAACCAGTGAGGTCAAGATTGCCGGCGAGTTTTTTGTCACGCCATTTGATTTCGACAACGCTACCGTTCTCGACAGTAACACCTTCCCAGCTTGCGGGGTCATTGACATTGGTAATTCTGAGGGCCTCGGCATTTGTGGCGGCCTCCTTTGCGGGCTGCGACAGGAAAGCCTGGAGCTGACGAACCTCAGCTTTGTTTACCTTCTGAGCGAAAGCGATCGTGCTGCTAAGCGCGAGGGCCATTAATAATACGACCTTTTTCATAATGAATGTTTTAAAAGAGATTTGTTTTGATTTTGTGTGTTTTTAGTCTAATGTGATGGGCAGGAGCCGAAACCTAACTGAACTTAGGCTCCTTTACCTAAGCCTTCGATTATCAAACAACAGTAACGGGATAAAGGTTTGCACAGGTTTAAAAAAAATAACTTAATGCGAAAAAAACAGTGTGCCCCGGAGGTATTTCCGAGGCACACTGCCAGACAAAAATCTTAAAACATCACTCAGAACGGCGCGGGCGCGTCATCAGTGGAGAGAGGTACGCCACCCTCGAAAGGGTTGTTGCCGGTCTGCACTGCGGGTGCAGCGCCGGCAGAGGCTCCGAGAATGGAGCTTGACGATGAGCCCATCTCTCCGGACTCAAGACCCTCGGACGGGTCGGCGCTCCAGTTTTCAAAGCGGGCGAACTTATGGCGGAAACGCATCTTTACATCGCCCACCGAGCCGCTGCGGTGCTTGGCAAGGATGAACTCAGCCAGACCGCGGATGTCGTTGCCGTTGGCGTCGACGTCCGATTTGATATAGTATTCGGGACGGTGGATGAAGCAGACGATGTCGGCGTCCTGCTCGATGGCGCCCGACTCACGCAGGTCGCTGAGCTGCGGACGCTTGCCGTCGGTGCGCGACTCCACGCTTCGGTTGAGCTGCGAGAGGGCGACAATGGGTATCTGCAATTCCTTGGCCAGCTGTTTCAGCGAGCGCGAAATCATGGACACCTCCTGCTCGCGCGAGCCGAACTTCATGCCCGAGGCATTCATCAGCTGCAGATAGTCGATGATAATCATCTCGATGCCGTGCTCGCGCACGAGGCGGCGCGCCTTTGTGCGTAGCTCAAAAATCGAAAGCGAGGCAGTATCGTCGACGTAGAGCTGGGCACCCTGGAGGCGCTTGATGCGTGCGCCGAGCTGGTCCCACTCCATGGCCGACAGCTGGCCGCTCTTGATTTTCTCGCCCGGTATCTCGCACACATTACTTATAAGGCGGTTGACAAGCTGGACGTTGGACATCTCCAGCGAGAAAATCGCCACGGGAGTGTTGTTGTCGACAGCCATATTCTTTGCCATCGACAGTACGAAGGCCGTCTTACCCATGGCAGGACGGGCGGCGATGATGATGAGGTCGCTGCGCTGCCATCCCGAGGTGATTCTGTCAAGCTCGACATAGCCCGACGAGATGCCGGAGAGGCCCGAGTCGCGGTTGGCGGCCGTCTCAATCTGCTTGAGCGCCTGTGTCAGGATAGGATCTATCTGCAGGACGTCGCGCTTGACATTGTTCTGCGAAATCTGGAACAGACCTCCTTCCGCCTCCTGCAGCACGTCATCCACGTCGTTTGACTCGTCAAAGGCCTTGCTCTCGATGTCGGTAGCGAAGGAGATAAGTTCGCGTGCGAGATATTTCTGCGCGACAATGCGGGCGTGGAACTCGACATGCGCGGCCGAGCTGACGCGCGAGGTGAGCTCGGTGATGTAAACCGCACCGCCCACCTTTTCGAGCGTGCCGTTTATGCGCAGTTGCTCGGTGACGGTAAGCATGTCGATGGGCTTCATGGCCGCACCCAGGCCCATAATGGCCTCGTAAATCAGCTGGTGGCGCGGCTCGTAGAAGCTGTCGGGCTTAAGGAGCTCACAGACCGTACTGTAGGCGTCACGCTCAAGCATCAGCGCGCCCAGGACCGCCGCCTCAAGCTCGACGTCACGGGGCGCGATACGTCCTCCCGTTTCGAGTATACGCTCGCTGTCCGTGCGGGGGCGCTTGTTGTTCTTATTATAATATTGTCTTTTATCGGTTTCTGTCGTTGCCATTGAGAGTGTGTGATCGGATTTTGTTCTGCAAAGTTAGCGCATAATGTGCTGTCATCCCAATGTTTTAAAGTCAAATTTTCAACGTCCGATGTTGATAACTTCGTTAAAACAGACATAAAAATCGCATTATCGGCAAATTTTATGCGCAAAAGTGGGTCCAAGGTGTTGCATCGCCGAAAAATTTATGTTAATTTTGCACTTGAATGTTAAAATCGAAGACTCGGACACCCTCCGCCTCGGTTTAGCAAACAATAACGAATGTCAGTCGTTAACATAATATAGGTTAATTAACGGAATGAAGAAACAGACAATCTGGATACTCACGATACTGATGGCAGTGACCTTTATGGGCCTGTTGTTCATGCAGATTTTCTATATGCGCAGTATGGTGCAGATGCGTTACGACCAGTTTGCGCAGGCCGCCCGCCAGAGCCTTCTGGCCGTGTCGGTAAGGCTGTCGCACGACGAGACGCAGCACTTCCTCAGGGAAGACCTCGACAATGTCGAGTCCAAGACCATCTACGGACAATATATAGGAGAGCCCACGCCCCGTCTCGGCGGCGTGCGCTATTCGTTCACCACATCCTCGGGTCTCGAGGCCGACGTCACCATCAAGGGTCACCCGTCCGAGATCTCAAACCTGCAGACAACTTCGCCCCTGCTTGGACTGAAAACCAGCACCGGAGCGGTGTCGCGGCGCATGAACGAGCAGTTCATGAAACAGAAGAACATCCTCGATGACATCATTGTCGACATCATGTACCAGGCCAGCAACCGTCCCATCGCCGACCGCGCCGACTCGGCCAAGGTGGTGACCTACCTGCGTCAGGAACTGGACACGCTGGGGCTCAACGTGCCTTTCGAGTTTGCAGTGGTAAATAACGACGGCACACCGGTATATTGCTCGGCAGGCTATAAAGCCGGAGCCGCCGACAACGAGAAGATGTTCACCCAGGTGCTGTTCCCCCACGACGGCCCCGCGCGCTCGTATTACCTCAAGGTATTCTTCCCCACGCGCAAGGATTTCATCTACTCCACCCTGCCGTTCATAATTCCATCGTTCGCTTTCACGCTTATTCTGCTCGTGGTGTTTGTCTTCACCATCATCACGGCATTCAGGCAGAAGAAACTGACGGAGATGAAGAATGACTTCATCAACAACATGACGCACGAGTTCAAGACGCCGATATCGTCCATCTCACTTGCGGCGCAGATGCTTCAGGACCCCGCCGTCACCAAGTCGCCGGCCATGCTCAGCCGCGTGGCCTCGGTGATAAATTCCGAGACACGGCGCCTGCGCTTCCAGGTCGAAAAGGTTCTGCAGATGTCCATGTTCGAGGGCCGCAAGTCCACCCTCAAGCTCACCGACGTCGACGCCAACTCGGCAATCTTCAACATCGCCAACACTTTCAAGCTGACCGTAGAGCGCTACGGCGGCTCGATAGAGACACATCTCGACGCCATGAACGCCATCGTCGAAGTGGACGAGATGCACTTCACAAACGTGATCTTCAACCTGCTTGACAATGCCGTCAAATACAGCCGAGAGGACGTGCCCCCGCACCTCGTAATCACCTCGCGCGACCTCGAGGGTGACCGCCTGGAAATTACCGTCTCCGACAACGGCATCGGCATCAGCAAGGAGGACCAGAAACGCATCTTCGAGAAATTCTTCCGTGTGAACACCGGCAACCGCCACGACGTCAAAGGCTTCGGCCTCGGTCTGGCATATGTCAAGAAGATGATAACCGAACTCGGCGGCGACATCACCGTCGAGAGCCACCTCAACAAAGGCACCAAATTTATCATAATTCTGCCTTTGTCAAAAAGCTAAGATTACTAAAAAACAAATAATTATATTACCCCTATCTAAAAGTAAAGATTATGGAAGAACGTACACGTATTCTGCTTTGCGAGGACGACGAGAGCCTGGGCATGCTGCTGCGCGAATACCTCCAGCAGAAAGGATTCAACGCCGACCTCTTCGCCGACGGCGAGAGCGGTTATAAGGCCTTCCTGAAAGGCAAATACGACATCTGCGTCCTGGACGTGATGATGCCCAAAAAGGACGGATTTGCCCTGGCACAGGAAATCCGCACCGTCAACTCGGAAGTGCCCATCATCTTCCTCACCGCCAAATCGCTCAAGGAGGACATCCTCGAGGGCTTCAAGATCGGTGCCGACGACTACCTCACCAAACCCTTCTCGATGGAGGAGCTTGTCTTCCGTCTCGAAGCCATCCTGCGCCGCGTAAAAGGCAAGAAAGGCAAGGAAATCACCATGTACAAAATCGGCAAGTTCACCTTCGACACTCAGAAGCAGGTGCTTATGATTGATGACAAGGTGACAAAGCTGACCACCAAGGAGAGCGAACTGCTGTCGCTGCTCTGCGCCCACGTCAACGAAATCCTCGAGCGCAACTTCGCCCTCAAGACCATCTGGATTGACGACAACTATTTCAACGCCCGCTCGATGGACGTCTACATCACCAAGCTGCGTAAGCACCTGAAGGAAGACCCCTCCATCGAAATCATCAACATCCACGGCAAGGGCTACAAACTCATTGCTCCGGAACCCGAGAAAAAATAAACGTCCCTATCGAATATCCGCGAGGACGGAGTCTCCTAAACGAGGCACCGTCCTTGTTTGTTTCATAAGATTTTTTGTATCTTTGCAAATATACCCATAAAAAGGCCTTAGAATGGACCAACGTACACTGACAAACCGCATCGCACGCAATCTCGACATCGACGCCAAGGACGTCACGATGCTCGGCGACGCCATGGCCGATATCTTCCAGGAAGTCCTTGCCGACTGCGACACCGTGGCCATCCCCGGCTTCGGCACATTCAGCGGCGTAAAGACCGACGAGCACGAAGCTGTCGCCGCCAACGGCACCAAGGTGCTGATGCCGCCCTCTATCTCCGTATTCTTCGAACCCGGAAGCCGCCTGCGCAAAGAGGCGATGCAACGCCTGTAAAGCATTATCACTTAGAACAGTTACACATGAACAACACAATAGCAGCCAGTCGCCTTGCCGAGATGCTTGCCCGCCGCACCGGGACCTCGGCAGAGGATGCCGCAGCCTTCATGCAGGAATATTTCAACGTGGTAAGAGCGGGCATTGTCTCCGGCGAGGAAATTCACCTCAAAGGCCTGGGTATTTTCCGCGCCACCGGCAATGCCTCGGCGCCCGTCGAGTTTGTCCCCGACCCTGTGCTGACCGAAAAAGTCAACGCACCTTTCGCTGCCTTCAGTCCCTTCGTCCTCGAAAGCGCCGACGAAGTAGCCGCAATTGCAGATACACCCGAAGAATCCACACCGAAAGTGCCGTCCAAACCTATAACCCCTGTCGAACCCGAACCGGAAGTAAAACCCGAACCGCAACCCGAAGTAACCGTTCCCGAGCCCGAGCCTCAGCCCGAAGTGGAGCCGGAACCGGTTGCCACACCTGAACCGGTTGTTATTCCCGAGCCTGAACCGGAACCCACTCCGGAGCCGGAGCCTGCCGTCATACCAGAGTCTAAGCCGGAGCCAGAACCGGAAGAGAGCAAAGACGATGGCAACGGCGGCATAAACATGGATAAAGAGCCGGTGTATAATGCGCCACAACCCGCACAGGCCGCACCCCAGACCATAGTCTGCCCCGCAGGATATCACCACAGTTCGGGGATGAAGGCATTCTGGCTTATCATCGCCTTCGCCCTCGGCATTATTCTCGGCTTCGGCGCCGGATACTATTTCCACGGCTCGCTGCGCATAAGCATCAGCCATGCAAACGACGCCGTCTCCTACCCCGAGGAGAAAACGGAAGAAAAGGCTGTGGAGAAAAAGACCACGCCGTCAGCACCGGCCGCAGCCGAACCGGCACCCGCAGAAAAGGCCGCCACACAGCAGTCCGAAAAGGCCGTCGAATCCAAAGCGCAGGCTGAGGAAAAGCCGACACCTAAGTCCGAACCGGTCAAAGAAAAGCCGACCTACGGCACCATCACCTCCAACACCTTCCTGACTACCCTCGCCGGCAAAAACTACGGTCACAAGGATTTCTGGGTTTATATTTACGAGGCCAATCCCGGGCTCGGCAACCCCGACCGCATCCGTCAGGGAACGCGCGTAAAGATTCCGCCCAAGTCGCAGCTGCCCCTCACCGGCAACACCGAGCAGGACATCAAAAACGCCAAAGCCAAGCAGGCGCAGATTTACGCCCCCTATCGGCGCAAGCGCAAATGATTTAGACCGTTAAAACTTGACCTAAATACATTTACCTGCATAACCGTACCTAAGACAGCAAGCGATGAGTGACAGAATTATTGCCGTTCCATGCGTCGTTGAAGAAGAACGCGGAGACTTCATCCGCCGGGAGCGCAACACCCTTCAGCGCGCCCGATGGCATGATATGGAAGTTGTCGTCAAAGACTTCGGACGTCCTTTCCTTCATGGTCTGGAATACGCCATGCGCACGTCCAAAGCCCGCCGGTCTTATGAGCACGCCAGGACGCTGCTTGAGCGCGGCATCGACACCCCCGAACCCATCGCCTACCGCGAATGCCGCGACGGACTGACCAACCGGCTGAAAAGCTGTGCATATATCTGCCGTTACGAACCGTCGCAATGCCTGCTGGATTTTTACGATACTGCCGACAGCGCCTTCATCCACGCCTTTGCCGGTTTTGTCGCCGAGCTCCACGAGAAGGGCATCCGACACGATGACCTCAACAACACCAACGTCAGGGTAAAAATCACCGATAACGGTCCGGTTTTCAGCCTTATCGACCTCAACCGCATGCACATCTATCCCGACGGTAAGCAGGTGCCTCTCGACGAATGCCTCGACAACATGAAACGCTGTGCTGATGACCTGGATGACAGATTCATGTCCGTTGTGGACGAGTACCTCAAAATACGCAATCTTCCGTCCGGACTCAGAGAGAAAGCCGCGGCAGCCAAAAAAAAGTTCAACCGTAAGAGAGACCGGAAAGTCGCCTTCAAGAAGAAACTCAAACGGTTCAAATCAGCCCGGTAAAAAGCCGTCAGCAAGCCGCCTGTTAACTTAACTGAAACCCTTAAATTAACACCAATTGGTTAAAAAAGACTAATCGGTGTTAACTTTAATTTAAGGTTAGAGTTTGATAGCTAAAATTAACATTACGGCTTAACACCTTTGCTGTTATAATGGTAATTTTGTATACCGATTCGGGGATACCGCGCACTTTATATACGCGCGCATAAGGACATTCCTTCCGAAACCTCCCCGACGGCATACCTTCGCTAATCAAATATCAAACTACACATACCAAACCCACAAGCACTTATGAGTGAATCAGTCAACATCCGCGAGCTCAACGAACTCGTGGCCGGCAAAAGCAATTTCATCAGCCTGATAACCACGGGTATGGGCAACACCATCGTTGGTCAGAAGCACCTTGTCGAGTCGCTTCTCATCGCCCTCCTCGCCGACGGCCACATCCTGCTCGAAGGCGTTCCCGGACTGGCAAAAACCCTGGCCATCAAGTCGCTGGCACAGCTCATCGACGCCAAATACTCACGCATACAGTTTACCCCCGACCTTCTCCCCGCCGACGTCACCGGCACCATGGTCTACTCGGCCAAGAACGAGCAGTTCCAGGTAAAGAAAGGCCCCATCTTCGCCAACTTCGTCCTTGCCGACGAAATCAACCGTGCCCCCGCCAAAGTGCAGTCGGCACTGCTCGAGGCCATGCAGGAGCACCAGGTGACAATCGGTGACAGGACTTTCCCCCTTGACTCGCCTTTCCTGGTAATGGCCACCCAGAACCCCATCGAGCAGGAAGGCACCTACCCCCTGCCCGAGGCTCAGGTCGACCGTTTCCTGATGAAGGTCGTCATCGGTTACCCCACCAAGGAGGAAGAGCGCGAGATTATCCGCCGCAACCTCGAAAACGAAGGCGGCAAGGTTACTCCCCTGCTCAAGCCCGAAGACATCCTCGAGGCTCAGAAAGTCGTCAAGAAGATCTACATTGACGAGAAGATCGAGCGCTACATCGTAGACATCGTCTTCGCCACCCGCTTCCCGTCGGAATACGGCCTCAACGACCTCGAAGGCATCATCTCCTTCGGCGCCTCGCCCCGTGCCTCCATCTCGCTGGCACGCGCAGCACGCGCCTACGCCTTCCTGCGCCAGCGCGGCTACGTCATCCCCGAGGACGTCATCGCCGTCTGCCACGACGTCCTGCGCCACCGCATCGGCGTGACATACGAGGCCGAGGCCAACAACATCGGCACCGACGAAATCATCACCCAGATCCTCGACAAGGTTCAGGTTCCCTAACACCCCGTTTAAAGCATGACTTCCAAAGAGCTTTTACAAAAAGTTCGCAAGATTGAAATCAAGACCCGCGGACTCTCGCAGAACATCTTCGCCGGCGAGTACCACTCGGCCTTCAAGGGCCGCGGCATGATGTTCAGCGAGGTGCGCGAATACCAGTATGGCGATGACATCCGCGACATCGACTGGAACGTCACGGCACGCCACGGCCACCCGTATGTCAAGGTCTACGAGGAAGAGCGCGAGCTTACCGTCATGCTTCTTGTCGACATGAGCGG
Source organism: Muribaculaceae bacterium (assembly GCA_051871645.1). Lineage (GTDB taxonomy): Bacteria > Bacteroidota > Bacteroidia > Bacteroidales > Muribaculaceae > CAG-873. Next base: position 9,128 of record JBJEDC010000058.1, read on the forward strand.
TTCGGGACTTTTCGGCGCCGCAGCCGAGGAGACCAAGCGCGAGATGATGGCCGAAATAGCCGCCACACTGGCCTTCTCGGCCACCACCAACAACGACAAAATCGGCGCCATCTTCTTCACCGGCACCGTCGAGAAATTCATACCGCCGAAAAAGGGCAAGAAACAGATTCTGCTCATCATACGCGAGCTCCTCGACTTCAAGCCCGCCGACCGCAGCACCGACATCAGCGAGGCGCTGATTTATCTCAACAACGCGCTCAAGCGCCGCTGCACGGCCTTTCTCATCTCCGACTTCATCGACCGCGGCGACTGGAAACAGCCGCTGCAGATTGCCCGCAACCGCCACGACATCATGGCCCTGCAGGTTTACGACAAACGCGACGCCCAGCTGCCCGACATAGGCATGATGCGCGTGGCAGACCTCGAGACCGGCGAAGAGCGCTGGATTGACACGTCCTCCAAGTCCGTCCGCCGCACCTACGACCGCTGGTGGTATCAGCGCCAGCAGGAGATGGCCGAGCGGCTGAGGTCGGCCAGCGTTGACTTCGCCAGCATAGCCACCGACGAAAATTACGTCAAGGCGCTGATGGCGCTGTTCAAAAACCGCACGGCACGACGATAATCCCGGGCCTCCCGAAGCAAGGGTACAAATTTTTCACTTCTAAGTTGTAAATGAAAGTCACGACATACATCAAAACCTCGGTAGCCGCAGCAGCGGTGGCGCTGACACTGCCGGCGACGGCTCAGCAGACAAACGCCGCCGCCGAACAGCCGGTGCGCATATCGGTCAAGATAGACTCGGCCGCCGTCACCATGGGCGGACGCACCAACATGCACGTCGAGGTACTCAAGCCCGCCGGAGCCGGCAGGATGGTGAACATCCCCGAATACCGCAACGAGGAAGGCAAAGTCCTCGAGTTCGGAGGCGCCGAAGTGCGCGACATAAAGGTTGACTCGACCGCTCTGCCCAACGACCGAATGCAGGTCAACTACGACATCCAGCTACAGACTTTCAACCCCGGCAACCTGGCCTTCCCGCCCTTTGCCTTTGCCCTCGGCGCCGATACATTCTACTCCGAGGCCACGACGCTCAAGGTGCTGGAACCGCCCATGCCCAAGGAGATGCGCGACTCGCTGCTCATCAACCCCAACGAGGGCGTGGTGGGCATCAAGGCTCGCTGGTACGACTATGTCCCCGAGTGGTGGTTCTGGATTCCCATAGGCATTCTTACGGCAGTGCTTGTCGTTCTGACTGTCATACTCTACCGCAAGAACGGCCCCACCCTTCTGCCGCGCAAGCGCGTCATCCCGCCGTATGTACTGGCGCTGAAACGACTCGAAGAGCTGCAGAAACGCCGTCTGCCCGAGTCGGGTCAGGACAAGGCATATTACACCGAGCTCACCGACATCCTCCGCAGCTACCTCGCCGGCAATTTCGGCATCAACGCGCTCGAGATGTCATCTACTGAAATCATGCAGGCAATCAAGGCGGACCCGAACATCGACAAGACATGGCGCGACCGCATCGCGCAGATGCTCTCCACGGCCGACTATGTGAAATTCGCAAAGATGCGCCCCATGCCCCAGGAAAACAAGGCATCTTTCGACACCGTCCACGATTTCGTCGAGGACACCAAACCCAGGGAGCCCGACCCCGACTCGCCCGAAGGCAAGGCACTGGCCCGTCAGCGCCGCAAGGACAAACGCTACGACGCCCGCGTGGAACGCGCCATGCAGAAAAAGGCAGACAAGGCGGCCGACGCTGCCGAAAAGAAAGCCAAGGCACAGGCTGCAAACGACAAGAAAGCAAAACCGGACTCGTCCGGCTACACCAAAGCATAAAATTACCGAAAGCGCAACATGCAATTCGCAAATCCTCAATATTTCTGGCTGTTCACCCTGTTCGTACCACTGATTTTGTGGTATGTGCTCAAAAAGCGCCGGAGCAATCCCACGCTCGGGATGTCCTCCCTCCGGGCCTTTGCCGGCAAGGGCATGCCTCTGCGCGCCTGGCTGCGCCATCTGCTGTTCATACTCCGCCTCGGCGCCATAGGATGCTTAATCGTCATCCTCGCACGCCCGCAGAAAAAGGACAGCTGGCAGACCACCAACACCGAAGGCACCGACATCGTGCTCGCTCTTGACGTCTCGGCCTCGATGATGACGCGCGACCTCAAGCCCGACCGCATGGAAGCCGCAAAAGAGGTGGCGACACAGTTTGTAAACGGACGCGAGAACGACAACATAGGCGTAGTCATCTTCGGCGGCGAGTCGCTCACCGGTCTGCCCATGACCATTGACCGTGCCGCCCTCACCGACTACATCAGCGGCCTCAAGGCCGGCATGCTCGCCGACGGTACCGCCATCGGCGACGGCATAGCCACCGCCATCAACCGCATAGTCTCCGGCAAAGCCAGGAGCAAGAGCATCATCCTAATCACCGACGGCACAAACAACACCGGTCTGCTGACCCCGGCACACGCCGCAGAGATTGCCAAGGAAAACAAGGTCAAAATATACACGGTAGGCATAGGCACAAACGGCATGGCCGAGGCCCCGAGCTACATCGACCAGTTCGGACGTCTGCACTACGAAAAGCAGAAAGTGGTGATTGACGAAAAGACGCTGAAGGAGGTCGCCGACGAGACCGGCGGCAAGTATTTCCGCGCCACCGACAACAAGTCGCTGTCGGAGATTTTCTCCGAGATTGACAAACTTGAAAAGACAAAGATGGACGTGCGCAAATTCTCGCACACCGAGGACAACTTCATGCCCTGGGCATGGCTGCTGCTGGGTCTCGTGCTCACCGAGCTGCTCCTGCGCTACACCGTCTTCCGGCGCCTGCCATGACCAATGTACATTCAACCCTTAAGGACATCCACACATTAATATAATGTTAGATTTCGCAAATCCATATCTTCTGCTTATCCTGCTGGCAGTGCCCCTCATCTGGGGGCTCTACAAGCTGGCCAAGCTGGCACGGCGCCGCAAGCTCAGACGCCTCGGCAACCCGAAGCTGCTTGCCACGCTCATGCCCGAGGCCTCGCGATACAAACCCGGCATAAAGATAACCCTGCAGCTGCTGGCCCTCGCCGCCATCGTCTTCATCCTGGCCCGTCCGCGTTACGGCGAGAAAGAGGACACAAAGAGCGTCAACGGCATCGAGGCCGTCATCTGCTTCGACCTCTCCAACTCCATGCTGGCCCAGTCCACCGATGACCCGCACAGCGCCTCGCGCCTCAAACGCGCCAAGCTGCTGCTCGAAAAGCTGACCGACCGCCTCGACAACGACCGCGTAGGCCTGGTGGTATACGCCAACGAGGCACTTGTCAAACTGCCTCTTACCACCGACTTCTACACCGCAAAACTTACGCTCAACGACCTTGAGCCTTCGATGATAAAAAATCAGGGCACGAACATCGCCGCCGCCCTCGAAAAGGCTAAACGCACCTTCTCGCAGAACAAAGATGTGCATAAGGCCATCATCCTCATCACCGACGCCGAGGACCACGAGGGCAAAGCAATCGAAGCCGCCAAGGATGCCGCCAAAATGGGCATCCAGGTCGATGTCATCGGCGTGGGCACCTCCCGCGGCGGACGCATTCCCCTCGGCAACGGCCAGTACCTGCGCGACAACAATGACGAAGAAGTGGTTACCAAAGTCGACGAGAAGGCTGCCGCCGAAATCGCCAAGGCCGGCGACGGCATATACGTCAACGGAGCCGACCGCGACGCCCTCGACAAGCTGTCGGCACAGCTCGACAAGCTCAGCAAGAGCGAGCTGCGCACCGTCAACTACAAGATCAGCGCCGAGCAGTTCCCCCTCTTTGCATGGATAG
>JBJEDC010000059.1:0-12723 GCA_051871645.1 Muribaculaceae bacterium
CATGACAAAGCCCCGGCTTGAGAAAGTCAGGGCTTTGTTTTATGTTTTACAGCAGGTTATAAAAAGAGGCTATGCCTATTTTGACACAGCCTCTTTTATTTTTGTACTGCGGGAAAAGCTTGCTTTTCCACGTTCGCCCTCCGTCAGGCCACGGAGACGGGAGTGCCGGTGGCGGCGGTAATTTGGGCGGCGAAGGACTCGAGGTCTTCGCGGGGGACTTTTTCAAGGGACTGCTCGGGGGTGCGTCGGTCGATGCTGTAGAGCATGACGGAGGCGGGGCGGATGCGGGCGTAGGCGTCGATGAGGGCGGCGCGCTCGGTCCCGGTGGTGTTGTCGACGGTGCGTCCGCCGTGGGTGCCGCGGGTCTGCATGGTCTGGATGATGACCTTGCCGGGGAAGGCGGCGAGCTGGTCAAGGACTTTGGCGACGGTAAAGGCGGGGGAGGTGGGTCGGTCGAGGGCGCGCATGGTGTCCTCGACGGCGCTGTCGAGTTTGAGGATGTTGTTGTCGACGCGGCAAAGGGCTTCCACGACGTCGGGGCGGTGCAGCTGGGTGGAGTTGGCGAGGACGGAGATTTTCACCCCGGGGAAATATTTGTCGCGGAGGGCGATGGTGTCTTCGATGATGCCGGCGAACTGCGGGTGCGCCGTGGGCTCGCCGTTGCCTGAGAAGGTGATGACGTCGAGGCGCTCGCCGGCGGTGTGCATCTCTTTCAGCCTGTGCTCGAGCTGCTGGCGCACCTGCTCGCGCGAGGGCAGGCCCGTCGTACCGGGGCCCTGTGCATTGTAGCCGGCCTCGCAGTAGAGGCAGTCGAAGGTACACACCTTGCCGTCGGTGGGCGAGAGGTTGACGCCGAGGCTGGTGCCCAGGCGCCGCGAATGTATGGGGCCGAAGATGGTCTCGTGAAAAAGAACAGTCTGCATTTTTAAGAGTAAGTTAACGTATGGATCTATGTAGGGATGCACCCTGGTGCATCCGAAACCCGATTAAGATTTTTGCGGATGCTCCGGGGAGCATCCCTACATCTTTGCGGGTAAGCCGTTACAGTTTTTTGGTGAGGAGGCGCACGACGGCGGCGGTGACGAGGCCGGTGGCCATGACGGCGGCGAAGGTGACCAGTAGGTCGAGGCAGTCGAGGCGCACGGGGTAGCTCTTGATGCTGAGGGCGTCGGCGTCACCGGCGAGTTTGATGAACTTGCCGTACTGCTGCGCCAGTGTCAGGCCTACGCCGAGGATGAGGCCGGCGAGGCCGCCGACGAGGGTTATCAGCCACGCCTCGCAGGCGAAGACGGCGCGGACGGTGCCGCGGCGGGCACCTAAGGCGCGCAGGATGCGCATGTCGTTGCGCTTCTCGATAATCAGCAGCGACAGCGTGCTGACGATGTTGAACAGGGCGATGACGAGGACGAAGATTAGCATCATGAAGGTCACCCATTTCTCTACCGAAATCATGCGGAAGGCCTCGGTGCGCTGCTGCAGGCGGTCGAGGACGAGCATGTCCGGGCCGCAGAGGGAGGCGATTTTCTTCTGCATCTCCTTCAGGTCGCCACCGGGGGCGAGGGCAATCTCCACCGCTGACGCCTCGGTGTCGTAGGCCAGCAGGTCGCGGGCGACGCCGAGGGGTATGATGATGTGGTCGGCGTCCTCGTCGGGCTGGTCGATGCGGTATACGCCGCTCACCACCAGCTCGCTGCCGCGGAAGGCGGCGCCGGGGTTGGCGGGGTTGATGCGGCCCTGGCGGCGCGGGACGTACAGGTGCAGGGGCGCCTCGGCGTCGGGACGCGCCAGCAGGGCGTTGGAGACGCCCACGGAGAGCTGGGCGGCGGGGATGTCGTTGTCGCTGATGGCGGCGTAACATCCGTCTATCATCGCCGAGTCGATTTCGGCGACGCGTGTGTAGCCGTCGGGGACGCCCTTGAAGACCACGGCTGTCTGCGCCGTGCGTGTCACCGCCAGTGCGCGCTCACCGAGGACGGGGACGGCGGCGGCGACACCGGGGACAGCCTTCAGTGCCTTTGCCAGCGAGTCGCCGTCGGCGATGACTCGTCCGTCGGCACGCTCGACCCGCAGCTGCGGGTCAAGCCGCGACAGGTTGCGTGCGGCAAGGTCCGAGAAGCCGTTGAACACACTCAGCACCACCACCATGGCGGCAGTGGCGATGGCGACGCCAACCACCGCTATTATGGCGATGACGTTGACGGCGTTATGGCTTTTCGGCGCCACAAGGTAGCGCGCGGCGATTTTTAAGGCGAACACCGGTGGAGCGGAGTAAGTGGTACGTTATTTCTCGGCGGTCCCGGCAGGGGTCTCGGCCGGAGCGTCCTTTGCGAGGAGGTGGTCGATGTTGTCGATGTAGTCGAGCGAGTCGTCGAGGTGGAAGTGCAGCTCGGGGGTCTTGCGCAGCTGATGGCGCACGCGTTGGGCCAGCTCGTATCGGATTGTCTTTGACTGGCGCTCAAGGTTCTCGAGCACGGCCTGCGAGCGGTCGCTCGGGAAAATGGACAGGTAGACGCGTGCCACCGACAGGTCGGGGGATACGCGCACCTGACTGACGGACACGAGGGTGCCGCGCATCTGTGCGGTTTCGAGGCGGAATATCTCGCTGAGCTCTTTCTGGATGAGGCGCGAGATTTTGGCTTGTCTTGTAGTTTCCATAATTGTGTGTGTTTGAGGAGAGGGTAAAGGGACTTTAAGGACCTTAAGGTCTTTAGGGACTTTAACGACCTTAAAACTTATGCTTTTTTGCGGATGATGGTCAGGCCGTCGCGGACGGGGAGGATGACTTTTTCGAGGGCGGGGTCGGCGGCGACGCGGTCGTTGAAGGCGGCGATGGCGCGGCTCTGGGCGTCGCGGCAGGTCTCCTCGCTGAGGATGTGGCCGTCCCACAGCGTGTTGTCGGCCAAAATCCAGCCGCCGGGGTAGACGCGGGGCAGGACCATGTCGAGGTAGTCGCTGTAGTTGCGCTTGTTGGCGTCGATGAAGACCATGTCCCAGCTGCCTTCGAGGCGCGGGACGACGTCGAGGGCGTCGCCGATGTGCAGGCGTATGTCGGCGCCCCGGGGGTCGGCGGCGAAGGTGGCGCGCAGCTCGTCCTCGCTTTCATCGTTGATTTCGACAGTGTCGATGGTGCATCCGCGCGGCATGCCCTCGGCCATGCAGAGGGTGGAGTAGCCGGTGAAGGCGCCCAGCTCTAGGATGCGCATGGGGCGTATCATCTCGGTGAGCATCTTCAGCAGGCGCCCCTGGGCGTGGTCGGTGCACATGCGCGGGTACAGGTGGTAGAGGTGGGTGTGCCTGTACAGGCGCTCAAGCGCTTCGGGCTCGGGCGAGATGTGCGCCTCGATGTAACTGTCGATATCCATGACGTTATTTCTTTTCGGGCGACTTGACGCCAACGATTTCGATGGTGAAGTCGAGGGCGGCGTTGCCGGGGATGGCTCCTTCGATGCCCTCGGGGCCGTAGGCCTGGTCAGCGGGAATGATGAAGCGGTATGTGCCGCCGGGACGGGTGTGTCGCAGGGCTTCGCCGAAGCCGGGAACGACTCCCGAAACGGGCAGGTCTACGGGGTTTTCGCCGTCGGTGGTGTCAAAGACCTGGCCGTCGGACAGGCGTCCGGTATAGCGCGCCGAGACGGTTTCGCCGGGCTTGGGCATCGGGCCCTCGCCTTCGGTGATGACCATGAAGACGGTGCCGCCGGGGAGGGTGATGGCGCCATCGGTCTTTGCCATCTTTTTGACAAAGGCTTTCTGCGAGGCCACTGAGACGGTGTCGGCGGGGCGCGGGTGGAGGGCGCGGACACGACGCTCGATGTATGCGTCGCCGGTGCGGTCGTCAAAGCCGATGTCGCCGCCGTTGAGATATGTGTCGAGGGCGCGGATAAAAGCCGCGCGGTCGATTTCGACGCCGAGGCCCTGTATTTGCGAGAGGTTGCGGTTGATGAGCGGCCCCATGACGGCGGCGGCGGCATGGGCGGCCGAGTCGGCGGGGGTAACGGCCTGCAGGGGCGCCGGCGTCGCCGCCATAGACGGCAAAGCCGGCACCGCCATCAGCAGTCCGAAAAGCAGGCTTTTGAATTTCATATTACTATTATGTTTTTGAGCTTCAGCTCAAAAGCGGGGATGAAAAGACGGGTAGAGGATGACTGAGGCGCAGATGAGCCGTTATCACGTCAGACAAAACCCTGGTGTCCGGATGGCAGGGGTGGCGTCAGAACGGTTCAGATGCCAGGAGCCTGGGACGAAAGGTGAAGGGAGTGTACTAATGTACACGACCGAACCCGCCTGTCCGTAGCGACGCCGCAGATGAGCCGTTATCACGCCGCCCCTCTTTTACTTTTTGATGACCTTGAGAAGCTCGACGTCGAAGATGAGGGTCTGGTGAGGGCCGATGGGGCCGGCACCCTGGGCGCCGTAGGCGAGGTTGGAGGGGATGAAGAGGCGCCATTTCGAGCCTTCGTTCATCATCTGCAGGGCCTCGACCCATCCGGGGATGACGCCGCTGACGGGGAAGGTGATGGGCTCGCCGCGCTCGACGGACGAGTCGAAGACGGTGCCGTCGAGGAGCTTGCCGGTGTAGTGCACCTCAACCTGGTCGGTGGCGGTGGGGCGCTCGCCCTTGCCCTCGGCGATGACTTCGTACTGGAGGCCGCTGGGGGTGGTCTTCACCTCGACGCGCTTGCCGTTCTCGCGCAGGAACGACTCGCCAGACTTCTTGTTGAGCTCGGCCATCTTGGCCTCCTGCTCCTGATGCTTGCGCTGGAGCTCTTCGGCGAGTTTGTTGACCTGTTCGCGGGCCTCGTCCATAGTCAGACGCGGGGCCACGCCGTTGAAGATGGCGGCCACGCCGTCGGCGAAGTCCTGGATGTTGAGTTTGGTGATACCCGACTGCTGATACGACAGGCCCACATTGAGGCCGAGCGCATAGCTGAGTTTGTCAAATTCTTTTTCTGCCATAATGGTATTTTTAATGAGGAGAGAATAATATTGATGATGCATGGGGGTGTGTCAAATTGCGGAAATTTAATGATGTAGGGACATCGCTCTGCGATGTTAAGCCTGAAAACCAACGGTTTGGATAAACATGCCAAAGGCATGTCCCTACATTCAGGCTATTTTGACACAGCCTCATCACATAAGTATTATTTTGCGGCCAGAGGCGAGGGAACGGTGTAGGTGCGGACGCCGAGTTCCTGATCGACGTAGTAGAGGCCCATGCCGTCGTTGCCGACGAGTTTGAGGCGGTCGATGAGGTTGTGGCAGTTCTCTTCTTCCTCGACCTGCTCGTTGACAAACCAGTCGAGACGGCCGCGGGTGGCGTAGTCCTTCTCTTCCTCGGCGAGGGCGTAGAGGTTGTTGATGAGGGCGGTCACCTTCTGCTCGTGGGCGAGGGTGTCGTTGAAGGCGTCGAGGGGCGATGCCCAGCTTGTGGGCACGGCAGCGATGGCCTTGAGGACTACGCGGCCGCCGCGGGCGTTGACCCAGTTGCGGAGGATTTCGGCGTGGGCAAGCTCTTCCTGCCACTGCACCTTATACCAGTTGGCGATGCCGGCGTAACCTTCGGCCTCGAAGTGCATGGCCATCGAAAGATAAAGGTATGCCGACCACAGTTCGGCGTTGATTTGCTCGTTAAGAGCGTCTTGCATTTTGGGTAGAAGCATGATAGTATGTTTTTGGGTTGGTTATGTACACTGTAGATGCGTGCGTCCGAAGGGGACGTCACGCACACTTATGCAAAAGTACCTCTTTTACAATTTACAGCCAAAAAAAGTTCAAATAAAAAACGGCCGCGCCGGGTGGGCGTGGCCGTTGTGGAGCGTCATGTCAGACGCGGAGGGTCAGAGGGATGTCCAGGTGAGGTTCCAGATGGAGACGCGGTCCTTGTTGCCGGTGGAGGTGCCGCTGTAGCCCAGGTTGGAAATCTCGATGGTGAAGCTGCCGCTGACGTTGCAGTCAAGCGAGAAGCTGTAGGCGTGCAGTTTCTGGATGCTGTCGAGGGTGACGGTCTCGGTCTTGACAACCTTGCCGCTGGCGTCCTTGATGTCCACGCGGAACTGGCATTTGGTCTCGGTGTAGGCGAAGCCGTAGCTGAAGGTCAGCTTGCCGATGCCGCCGGTGAGGACGGGCGAGACGAGCTTGCCGAGCTTGTCGGTGCGGCCGTTGAGGGTGGGAGCCAGGGTGCCTGTCTTGCCTATGAAGGAGAACAGGGGGTTGGCGTCGGCGCCGTCGGTGCCGCCCAGGATGATGGCGTTTGTGGCTGTCCAGCCGGTGGCGTTGGTGTAGGTGCCGTAGGGGCTGGCAGCGGCCTTGCCGCTGTTGAAGCTGTTGAAGTTGCCCTTGTAGTCATCATCGGGAACAGGACCGGGATCGGGGCCGGGACCCGGGTCGGGAGTGCCCTGGCCGTTGATGGTGATGAGCTTGCCGCCCTGGTTCATCTGCGGGGTGTTGCCCATGTAGTTGATGAGCTTGCCGCATACAACAACCTGGTCGCCTACCTTGAGCTGGTCGGCCGAGGTGAACTTGTCGCCGTTGAGGTAGTAGCCGCGGAAGATGTCGAAGCCGGCAGTGGTGCCTTCGCTGGTGATGGTGTAGGTGGCGTTGCCGAACTGAGTGCTGATATCCTTGATGGAGCTTACGACGCCCTGGACGTAGTAGTCCTGTTCGGTGGCAGTGGTTGTGGTGAGTGCCTGGGTGAACTGGAGGGCCTGTGCGCTGTTGAAGGGGCTTGCGGCTGTGCCGTCGCCACCCTGGGGACCTTCGGTGACGCCTTCAATGCGCCATGTGCCCGAAGCGCCGTTGTTGTCGGTCACGCCGGCGTGGCCCATGACAGAAGCCAGAGTGCCGCGTATCCATATCTGCTTGCCGTAGTTGTCGGCGTGGTCGGCGAGGTTGCCGAGGCGCTGCAGGGGCGAGCCCATGGGCAGATTGATGATGAGGCAGTGTGCAAGGTCGCGGGTTTCGGGAGTCTGGCCGATAACGAGGGAGTTATCAACGATGAATTTACCGTTTTCAGTACCGCTCCAGTCTACGTCAGCGTTTGTAGTAACTTTGCCACCTTCGGGTTCGGGCATCACGGTGCCTACGATGTAGCCGGTGACCCAGCCTACGCGGTTCATGTTCTGGTCGGCGATGGCCTGGTCGACGGTGTAGGGGTTGTCCTCGGCGCCGGGAGCGAGGGTGGGATTGCCGAAGTTCATGCAGCCGTCATAGCCGTTGAGGATGAGCTGCCAGCCGTCTGTGCCGTAGTAGCTGCAGATGGCGACAACGTCGCCGCGGCCTGCGGGAAGGGTCTTGTTCCAGAAGGTGGAGTAGCCCGAGGTGCGTACGTTGAGCGAAGTGCCGTTGACGTCGGTGAGGGCGCGGTTGGTGCCGCTGACCTGGTAGACGCCGAAGGGCTCCTTGCCACCGTCGGTGAACTCGACGTTGTTGAAGCGTACGAGCTGGCTCTGCCACTTCATCAGGCCGTCGGGGCCGCTGGGCAGGTCGCTGAACGAGTTGACCACGAGGGTGTCGACTTTGGAGGCGTCGGGCCAGCCGTTGAGCTCGACATGGTCGGTGAAGAGCTCTGGCGACATGAACGAGGCGTTCCAGGTGTTGCCGTTGGCGTACCACGAGGGATAGCCGAGCTGGAGCAGGCCGTTGTACTTGCCGATGTACATGCCGGTGACGTCAACGACGATTTCCTGACCGATGCGGTAGTTCTGGTACAGGTTGTAGCGGTTGACCGACATGGCGATGGCGGCGGTGCCGTCCTGGATAACGAGGCTCTTGTATACGTTGCTCTGCTCGTCGGACGAGATTACGCGTCCGGCGATGATGTAGTGCTCGCCATTCTCTTTGGTGCCCAGGGGAACGAAGGGTGCATCCTCCTTGTTCTCCATGCCGAAGATGTAGTTGGTGTCATCCTTCCAGCAGGCTTTCTTGAGGTCAAGAATGCTGATGTTGGGCTGCAGGGTGGCTACAGGCTCCTGCGTGACACTATCCACGGGCTTCTCGTCGAAATCGTCCTGACAAGCGGTCAGCACGCTGCCGAGGCCAATGGTAGCGGCAATCATGGCCGCATATTTGAGATATGTTTTCATTTGTGTGATTATTTCTTACCTGATAACGAGTTTTATATTTTCCGGATATCGGCGTCTTTGGCTGTTGAGCCGTATTTTTGAAGGCGTCAAAAGTGCCGGATCTTGTCGTTTAGTTACCCGAGGAGGGGGTGTCGGGAGTGGTGCTGCCGCCCTGGCCGTTTATTGAGATGAGTTTGCCGCCCTGGGCCATCTGCGGGGTGTTGCCCTTGTAGTTGACGAGCTTGCCGCAGACAACGACTTTGTCGCCCACCTTGAGCTGGTCTTCGGCGGTGAACTTGTCGCCGTTAAGATGATAGCCGCGGAAGATGTCGAAGCCGGTTGTGGTGCCCTCGCTGGTGATGGTGTAGGTTGCGTTGCCGAACTGGGTGCTGATTTCCTTGATGGAGGTGACGGTACCCTGGACGTAGTAATCCTCGGCGGTAGCGGCGTCGGCGGCGAGGGCCTTGGTGAAGTCAAGGGCCTTGATGGTGTTGAAGGGGCTGGCTGCAGTGCCTTCGCCTGTTCCCTCACCGGTTTCGGGGGTTGTTGTGCCGCCCTGGCCGTTTATTGAGATGAGTTTGCCGCCCTGGGCCATCTGCGGGGTGTTGCCCTTGTAGTTGACGAGTTTGCCGCAGACGACTACCTTGTCGCCGACCTTGAGCTGGTCTTCTGAGGTGAACTTGGCACCGTCGAGGTACATGCCGCGGAAGATGTCGAAGCCGGTTGTGGTGCCCTCGCTGGTGATGGTGTACGAGGCGTTGCCGAACTGGGTGCTGAGCTCCTTGATGGCAGTGACGGTACCCTGGACGTAGTATTCCTGCTCGGTGGTGGCGTCGGCGGCGAGAGCCTTGGTGAACTCAAGAGCCTTGACGGTGTTGAAGGGACTGGCGGCAGTGCCTTCGCCTGTGCCCTCGCCGGAGGGGTTGTCGGGGTTGTCGGGGTTGTCGGGCTCGGTGGTCTCGTCAAAGCCGATGATGCCGGTGATGTCGTTGAGGAGCAGTTGCCAGTCGTTGCCGAAGTAGCTGAGGATGCCGACAACAGTGCCGGTGCCGGTGGGAACGAGGCTGTTCTTGAACGAGGCGTAGGAGCTGGTGCGCACGTTGATGGTGTTGCCCTGGGCGTCCTTGGCGGCGCGGTTGGTGTTCTGGCTGCCGGCGAAGGGCTGCCCGGGCTCGGTGAAGGTCAGTCCGTCGATGCGGACGAGCTGGCTCTGGTATTTCTGCAGGGTGGCCGAGCTCTTGTCGGCGATTTCGGGCAGTGTGATGAGGACGGTGTCGACCTTTGCGGGGTCGGGCACGCCGTTGATCTGCATCTTGGCCTCGAAGTCGGCGCTCTCCATGAAAGTCATCGAGGGTGCTCCGTTGTAGCTGCCCTCGGCGCCGAGCTGCATCAGACCGTTGTAGTTGCCGATCTTCATGCCGGTGACGTTGACGAATATTTCCTGGCCGAAAGCGGGGATGGCGGTGAGCTTGTTGGTGCGCACCGAGATGTTGAGGGCGCAGCCGTCGCCCTGGACGACGATGCTGTTGTAGATGTTGCCGCTGGCGCTCTCGCTGATTACGCGGCCCTTGAAGATGGCCGAGTCGCCGGCCAGTTCGGCGTTGGAGGTGATGTCGCCCGCCGTGCCGATGGTGTTGACACTGTTGCGCTCGCTCGACCAGTATTTGGTCTTGAGAGCGTCAAGGCCGACGTTAGCCTGCATGGTTGCCTCGGGGTAGACCATGGGCGGGGTTTCCCAGTTGTCGTTGCAGGACGACAGGCCGGCCATGCCCAACATCAGTACCGAGATGTATGATATGTATTTCTTCATTTCTTTTTTAACTGAGTGTTTGGTTAAAATGTTTCGGTCAGGCTCAGAAACGTACGCCGACGTTGAAGAAGACCTTCACGCCCTGGGCGTAGCTGAGTTTGTTGGGATACTTGCTGCGGTTGTAGTCGTTGAGGTCCATACGGCCCTGCTGGTAGGCGTATGTCACGATATCCTTGTTGTTGAGGATGTTGTTGACGTTGAGGTTGAAGTTGAGCGAGACCTTTTTGAGGTAGACGACTTTGCCGATGGAGAGGTTGAGCACGAAGGCGTTCTTGAGTTTGTCCTGGGTGCTGAGTTCCTTGATTTTTGCCTCGAGTTCGGCGGGGTCGGGATACTTGACCCACAGGTCGGGCAGAGCCTCGTGGTAGCGCGGCGACAGGTTGACGTATGAGTCGCCCATCCATGTGCCGTTGATGTTGAAGAACCAGTTCTTTGGAGCGGCCCAGTCGATGCCGACGTTGAAGACGGTCTGGGGGGTCGAGCCTACGTAGTAGTTCTTGAGGTAGACGGTCTGGGTGGTGTCGGCGTAGAGGCCGTTTTCAAACGAGCGAGTGCCGCGGGGGTTGTTCTTGTAGTTGAATCGGCTGAAGTTGCCGGCGAAGGAGGCGGTGATGCTGGGAGTGATCTTGTAGGCCATTGCCAGCTCGACGCCCTTGTTGACCTTGCGCACGCCCTGGAGGGCGTAGATGGCGTAGGTGTTGTAGCGGTCGTCATAGAAACCGGTGCGCTCGGTGACATTGGACATGTCGGTGTAGAAGGCGCCGATCTGTCCGCGGAAGCGGCGGTAGTTCCAGATGTAGGTAGCGTCGATGGCGAAGTCACGCTCGCTCTCGGGCTCGGAGATGATGGTGTTCTTCACGCGGGGAGCGATGAAGACCTGGTCGGCCAGCGGGGCGCGTGTGCCGTAGGTGACGTTGGCGTTGATGTAGTTGTTGCCGTCGATTTTGTAGGTTGCGCCTACTTTTACGCGTGCGTTGTCGAAGGAGACGGTCTTGCTCTTGCCCTTCGAGTCGTTGGGGGCACGGCCGTTGCGCCATTTGCCGTCGCGGTAGAAGCGGGTGAAGCTCATGTCGAGGCCGTAGTTGATGTCCCAGTGGGGAAGGGTGATGGTGTTCTGCAGCCAGCCCTTGGCTTCCATGAAGTTGATGGTGTAGTCGTAGCCGAACTTGTCGCCTTTGGTGACATGGCGGTTGGGGTCGTCGAGGTTGTTCTGCAGCTTCTCGGGAGCGAGGGCGATGGTGCGGTTCGAGAAGGGGTCGACGTCTACCCAGAACTCACCGCCCAGCAGATCCTTGATTGTCTTGTAGTAGTGGCCCTGCGAGTAGTTGAAGCTTACACCTCCCTGCAGCGAGAACGTCTGGTTGAAGCGGTGGTTGATGTACGAGTTGAACATTGCCGAGAACATGTTGGAGTGGCGGTTTTCGAGGATGTAGCTCGAACCGAGTTTCTTGTCGTCGGGCAGTGTCTGGTTCTGCACGTTGTTGAGCTGGTTGATTTCGTAGAGGTTGTCCCAGTTGATCTGAGTGAAATTGGGGTTCTTGGTGCGCCAGAGCTCGGTGTAGAGGTCGTACTGCTCCTTGTCCTCAAGGGTGTTGCCCTCATAGTACGAGGGAAGGTTGCGGTAGTAGTCGGGACGCGGGTCGATGGCGTTGAAATACTGGATTGCCGACTGCGAGTATCGTGTCCACTTGACGGCGGCGCTGGTGTTGACGGTGGTGTTCATGCCCTTGTAGAGCCATGTCAGCATGGCGGTGGGATCGAAGGTCTCCGTCACGCGCGAGGCGCGTTTCTTTCCGTCGTACCAGCCCCAGTTGGGGTTGTAGAGGTTCGAGCCGACCAGGTCGTATACCTCCTGATAGGTGGCGGAGGCGCCGGCACGCTGCGTGGGGCCGCCGAAGGCGGTAAGGGTCAGCGAGTTGGTCTTGTTGAGCTGTTTCTGAAGGCTGAGGAACAGACCTCCCGAGTTGTAGAAGGTGCCGTCGATGACGCCTTCCTTGGCATAGCGGCCGATGGCGGCGATGGTGAAGGCCCAGCCGTTATCGCGCATGCCTGTCGAGTAGGAGGCCATGGCGCGCAGCATGTAGTTGGCGTTGGTGTAGGCCACCGAGCCGTTGAAGCCGGGAGCGTAGGTGTCGGTGATGGTGTTGTAGTTGACAGCGCCGGCAAGTCCGCCGAAACCGTAGGCGGCGGGAGCCAGGCCGATGGCTGTGGTCTTGTTGCGGAAGGCGCGGCTGGTGAGGCCCATCAGCGACGAGAAGTTGAAGCGGCCGCGGATGGGGTCGTTCATGTTGATGCCGTTGAGGTAGACGTCCTGGTACTCGTTCTGTAAGCCGCGGTAGCGGAAGTACATCGGGCCGAAGTTGTACGACGCCGTGCTGTAGTACAGGTTGTCCTGGGCGCCGGTGAGGGCGGCCACGGTCTGGGCGTTGCCTTCCTCATCCTCGATGACCGACTCGTCGAAAATCATCTCGTTGGTGTCGCCGTAGTATTCGTCGCCGGCGAGATTGGGGAGAAGGCGGATGGTTCCGACGGAAACCTGGCGTCCGGCGACGGAGATTTCGCGCGAATAAGTGTCGAAACCGTCGCAGGTGACAATGAGCATGTCGGTGCCGGGGCGTGCCGAGATGCTGAACTCGCCGTTGAAGTTGGTGGTGGCCGAAGTGCTGGCGCCACGGAGCGTCACGGTGGCTCCCGTTACCGGGGAGCCGGTTTCGGAGTTCACCACAGCTCCTGCGACAAGGGGTGTCTGCGCTGCCATCGGCAGTATTGCCGTTATCAGCGCAAGCAGAAACAGTTTTAGTCTCATAATTTGGTTAATAAGGGTTTAAAATATATTTGTTTAATTTGATTTTGCAG
>JBJEDC010000060.1:0-12625 GCA_051871645.1 Muribaculaceae bacterium
CACCTTCAATTCCGTGATAAAAGAAAAATCGCGATGTGCATCGCGATAAAACCAACATCCGTGAAAACTTACATCCGTGAAATCCAAAATCCGCGAAATGCGAAAAGTTTTTGGCGAAAAGAGGCGAAAATATTTGGCCAGGTCGATAAAAAGCGCTAACTTTGCACTCGCAAAGACGGCGGGATAGCTCAGTTGGTTAGAGCGTCGGATTCATAACCCGGAGGTCCCGAGTTCAATTCTCGGTCCCGCTACGAAAAAGTCTCCTCAAAAAGGGAGACTTTTTTCGTTCTATCCGTCGGCAGGAAATGTAGGGACATACCTTTGGCACGTTTGGCCTGCCGGATAGGTTTGTGAATAAACTGGATTAAACACATGGGTACGTTTGGCGGTTAATCCTTGTAGGGACGCTTTTAAAAGCGTCCGCCGAAGGATTACCGAGATGCCATCCGGATGTGGACGTTTTAAAAAGCGTCCCTACAACGGGCTAAGACACATCGGTTATATGCAAACTACGTTGATATATGACAGATATAGGGATGCACCAGGGTGCATCCCTATATTAAATAAAATTGTAAAAATACGACCGGGCTCGGGGTGTCAGAACTCGCTGAGGGGTTTGGCGTTGGTGTATGCGGGGTCGAAGATGCTGTTGAGGATGTGGGCGAGACGGAGGCCGCCGCGGAGGAGCTGGTCTTCGATGACGGGAGACCAGCGGGCGATGTCGTTGTAGCTGACGTTGTAGCCTTCGGGGATTTCCTTATAGGCTTCGGTGGCGATGTCATGGGTGGCTTTGGCCCAGTCGTCGATGTTGCCGGAGAGGAGGAGGACCTGCTGCGCGGCGGGGAGACGGTCAATCTGGTCAGACCACTCGGAATAGCTCCATTTGTGTGCCGACTCCACCAGCGAGCCGTCCCAGATGGAGTGGAGGTTGGTGTCGCGGCCGAAGTATTTGACCTTTACGCGGTTGCCGCCGAGGTCGGTCTTGCGGCCCATGTGCAGGGGCTGGTGCATGTCGCCGACGCAGTGGACGAGCATCTTCAGTGCCAGCGCCTTGGCGGCGGGGTCGTTGTTGCTGGTGTCGCCGAGGACGCCGATGTTGTAGCGGATGGCGTCGACAACGTCGCCCTGGGGGTTCTTGGGCATGGACTCGTAGGTCTGATCGGCGTCGACATTGAGGTAGTGCCAGGTCTTTGAATAGGCATAGGCGGGCGTGTGGCTTGCGTTGTCGAGCCAGTTGGCCCAGTAGACGAGGCTTTTGCCCTGGAAGATGCTGTCGACGGCGGCGGCGGTGGCGGGGGTGAGGTGACGCTCGGCGATGTTGGCGGTGACGTCATGGCCTTTCTGACCCCAGCCCCACGAGTGCAGGGCCATCACAAGACAGGCCGCGGTGGCGGCGGCGCGAAGAAATCTGTTCATGCTATGTTGATTTTAAGAGTAATATTTTACAGCAAAGGTACGCAGAAATCGGCAATAAAACACCTTTCCGAGCCGTTTAATTATAAGCCGATTTTTCGGGCTGACATAAATTCGTTAATTTTGCCAATCAAAACCGGAACAAGAATAAACGATGTTCATCCGTAGACATATAATTTTATCCGCGCTTGCCGTTTCGGCCATACTGCTGACATCGTGCGGCGGCGCCAAGCTGGCCAAGGCCGACGAGCAGATGGCCCGCGGTGAATATTTCGACGCCTCGAAGACCTATCGCAAGATATACAACAAGCTCACCAAGCGCGAGGAGCGCCCCCTGCGCGGCGAGGTGGCCTTCAAGATGGCCGAGTGCCACCGTCACCTCAACCAGACGGCGCGCGCCGCGGCGGCCTATCAGAACGCCATCCGCTACGAGTGGCCCGACTCGACGGAGTACCTCTACCTGGGGCAGATGCTGCAGGCCGAGGGCAAATACCGCGAGGCAATGGAAGCATACAACAAGTACCTGGAGAAAGTGCCCGGCGACAAGCTGGCCGAGACGGGTCTTGCCGGATGCCGCATCGCCCTTGACAAGCCTGCGCGCACACGCTATGTCGTGCGCAACGCCAAGCTGTTCAACAGCCGCCGCGCCGACTACGCGCCGATGTTCCTCGACAAGGCTTACGACCGTCTCTACTTCACCAGCACCACCGAAAAGGCCAACGGCACAAAGAAATCGGAGATTACGGGCATGAAGAACGGCGACGTCTACTTCTCGGCCAAGAACGAGCGCGGCGAGTGGCAGCGTCCCGAGCCGGTGGAGGGCGAGCTCAACTCGGACTTCGACGAGGGCATAGTATCCTTCACTCCCGACGGTCAGACGATGTACCTCACCAAGGCGCGCCGCGAGCCCGCCGCCAACACGGGAGTGGAAATATACACCTCGACCCGCAGCGACGCCAAGTGGAGCGCCCCCGTCAAGCTGGAGATTACGGCCGACACGCTGTCGAGCTACGGTCATCCGGCTGTCAGCCCCGACGGCGAGTGGCTGTACTTCACCAGCGACATGCCCGGCGGCAGCGGCGGCAAGGACATATGGCGCATATCGCTCAAGGAGCGTGCGGGCAGCCTGGAGAACATGGGCGACTGGATAAACACGGCGGGAGATGAGATGTTCCCGTATGTGCGCTCCGACTCGGTGCTCTACTTCGCCTCGAACGGCCACGCGGGCTTCGGCGGCCTCGACATCTTCCGCGCCGAACTCAAGCCCAGCGGCGGATGGGCCGTCACCAACATGGGCCAGCCCGTCAACTCGTCGGCCGACGACTTCGGCATCACCTTCGGCGAGGGCGAGAGCGGTTTCTTCAGCTCGAACCGCGGCGACGCCCGCGGATACGACCACATCTACTCGTTCGAGCTTCCCGACCTGCGCATCAACATCAGCGGATGGGTGCTCGACGCCGACGAGGAGCCGGTGCCCAACGCCGTCATCCGCATCATCGGCAACGACGGCTCGAACCAGAAGACGGTGGCCCGTCCCGACGGCTCATTCACCTTCCCCCTGCAGCGCGGCGTCAGCTACGCCATGATGGCAGGTGCCAAGGGCTTCCTCAACGCCCGTCAGGAGTTCACCAGCGACACCGCCGAGGAGGATGCCGAATACAACATCGACTTTATCCTCGCCTCGGTGACGAAGCCCGTGGTGGTGGAGAACATCTTCTACGACTTTGACCGCGCCGTGCTGCGCGACGAGTCGAAGAAGGCGCTGGACGAGCTGGCACAGGTGCTGCGCGACAATCCCAATGTCACAATCGAGATGGCTTCGCACACCGACCGCATGGGCACCGACGAGTACAACATCGCCCTGTCGTCGCGCCGCGCCCGCTCGGTAATCGACTACCTCATCAGCGTGGGCATCGCCGCCGACCGCCTGCAGAGCCAGGGCTACGGCGAGTCGCGTCCCAAGACCATCACAAAGAAGCTGGCACGCGAATACCCGCAGTTCAAGGAGGGCGATGTCCTCACCGAGGAATACATCGAAAAGCTGTCGCCGGAGGACCAGGAGGCCGCCGACCAGATAAACCGCCGCACCGAGTTCCAGGTGCTGTCGCTCGACTACGGCATGTACTGACAAGAGATGCCGAGATGATGAACGCTCCGACTTTCCGCACCCTCCAGTCCGTACGGCGCAGTCCCCGGCCCATCGGCCGCGACGAGGGGATAGTGCTGCTGGGCTCGTGCTTCAGCGACAGCGTGGGCGCACGCCTCGTGCGTGACGGCTTCCGTGCCTCGGTAAACGCCATGGGCGCCCTGTACAATCCGCTGTCGATAGCCGGTGCGGTGTCGCGGGCCCTGGAGCGCAAGCCATACACCGTGGCCGACCTCACCGTGGCGGACGGCATCGCCCACTGCCTCGACTTTGAGTCGCACCGGCAGGGCAGCGACCCGACGGCATTGCTGGAGAGGCTCAACGGCGATTTCGGCCGCTTTGCCGACACGCTCGACGAGGCCTCCGCGGTCATCCTCACCTTCGGCACGGCTTGGGTGTTCGGGCTGGCAGGGACAGAACGCGTCGTGGGCAACTGCCACAAGCTGCCGCAGACGATGTTCGAACGGCGGCGCATCACCGTGGACGAGATTGCGGAGGTGTGGCGTCCTCTGCTCGAAAGGCTGGCTCCGCGGCGCGTCATCCTCACCGTCAGCCCCGTGCGGCACCTCGCCGACGGCCTCCACGGCAACCAGCTCAGCAAGGCCACGCTGCTTTTGGCCGTAGAAAGGCTTTGCGGGGAGTGCGGGGCCGAATACTTTCCATCATACGAAATCGTCCTCGACGACCTGCGCGACTACCGCTTCTACGCCGCTGACCTCAAGCACCTCAGCGACACCGCCGTCGACTATATCTACGATATTTTCTGCGAGACATATTTCACCCCCGGGACAATGCGGATGGCCGCCGAAAGCCGACGCAGCGCCCTCAGGGCGGCTCACCGTCCTATATTGAAAGAAAACGACAATGAAAATCTCTGCTGAAGAACTTTGCGAAATCATAGGCGTGCCCTTCACCGGCAACGGGGACATGCGCAATACGCAAGTTTCGATACCACTGACCGACTCACGCTCGCTGACACGCGGCGACGAGACGGTCTTCTTTGCTATCCGCACCGAAACAGGCGACGGACACAACTACATCGGCGACCTCTATGCCAGGGGAGTGCGCGTCTTTGTCTGCGACCTGTCGCGCGTCAGCTCTCCCGCCGGAGACGCCGTATGGATTGACAGCCCCGACCCGCTTGCCGCCCTGGCAAAGGTCGGCGCATACATCCGCGGTCAGCTCACATGCCCCGTCATCGGCATCACCGGCAGCGTGGGCAAGACCGTCGCCAAGGAGATGCTCAATGCCGCCCTCGCGCCGTGGCTCAACGTCGCCCGCAGCCCCCGCAGCTGGAACTCGCAGGTGGGCGTGCCCATGTCGCTGTGGCAGGCCGAGCCCGACACTCAGGCGGCCATCTTCGAGGCCGGCATATCGCGTCCCGGTGAGATGGACAGCCTGCAGCGGATAATACGGCCCGAAATCGGCATCTTCACCGTCCTCACCGACGAGCACGAGCGCGGCTTCGCCTCCCTCCGTGAGAAGATGGAGCAGAAAGCTCGGCTGTTCAAGGACTCGCGTGCAGTATATTATATAGGTGGTAACACCATCGTCGAAGAGGTGCTTCAACAAGCCTGCCCGCAGGCCGCTCTCCGTCCCTGCCCGGACTACCGGACCCTGTGTGTTGCCGTAGCTGAGGAATTAGGCATCGCCCTGCCCGATGGCTCGGCGAAGAAACTCCCCGAATACTCGACCCGCATCGACATCTACGACTCGCCCGAGGGCCTGATGGCCGCCATGGACCGCTGTTCGTGCGACCTCACCACCATAGCCACCGGCCTCGACGTCCTCCGGCGCCGCCGCCCCGAGGGCATGACCCTCTCGGCAATCCTCGGCGACCCGCTGTGCCGTCCCGAAGACGAGGAGGACGTGTGCTCGCGTCTGGCAGGCCTCCTGCGCGACTACGGCGTGACGTCCCTTGTCACCGTGGGGCCAATGCTTGCCCGCCATGCCTCGCACTTCCCCTCAGGCTTCGCCGTGCAGTCGTTCGCCTCGCCCGCCGAGGTGACCTCGCAGCTCGACGCCGCATCGTTCTACAACCACGCGCTCTACATCAACGGCGCCGACAAGCAGGCCTTTTCCGCCATCTACTCGTGGCTGGCCGCCCGGCGCAATGTCACGCGCCTCGAAATCAGTCTGGACGCCCTGGCCCACAACTACCGCCATTACCGCTCAATCCTGCCCCCGCAGACGGGCATCATCGGCATGGTAAAGGCCGACGCATACGGATGCGGAGCTCTTGAGGTAGCACGCACGCTGCAGGACGCCGGAGCCGACATGGTGGCCGTGGCCGTCGTGGACGAGGGCGTGGCGCTGCGCAACGGCGGCGTCTCGCTGCCGGTGATGGTGCTGGACCCATGGTGCGAAAACATGCAGGCAATCTTTGCCTGCCGTCTCCAGCCCACGCTTATCGGCCTCGACGAGCAGCTCCTCGTCATGCTTGAGGACGCGGCGACAGCCCAGGGCGTGGACACGATAGAGGTACACGTCAAGCTCGACACGGGCATGCACCGCGTGGGCCTCTCGGAGGACGAGCTGGAGGCCTTTGCCGCGATGATGGCACGCCATCCGCGTTTCCGCGCCGTCACCACCTTCAGCCACCTCGCCACGGCCGACTGTCCCGACCTCGAGGACTATACGCAGGGGCAGCTCGACCGCTTCGCCAGCATGAGCGAGCGCCTGCAGCAGCTGTTGGGCTATCGCGTACGCCGCCATCTGCTCAACACCGCGGGCATCTCGCGCTTCGGCATGACGCACGTCTACGACCTCGCCCGCCTGGGCATAGGCCTCTACGGCATCACGCCCCTCGACGAGGCCGACCGTGCCCACCTGCGTCCCGTGGCCCGCCTCGTCACCCGCATCATCGCCCGCCGCAGCTACGAGCCCGGAGCCTCCATCGGCTACGGCTGCCACGGCCACATCTCGCGCCCCTCGGTGATAGGCACCATCCCCATCGGTTACGCCGACGGCATAGACCGGCGCCTCGGCAACGGAGGCATGTCGGTGCTGGTGAACGGCGTCTCCTGCCCCACCATCGGCAACATATGCATGGACCTGTGCATGATTGACCTCACCGACTGTCCCGACACCGGCGACGGCACGGTGGAAATCTTCGGCGCTTCCGCCCCCATCGAGCGCCTGAGCGACACCCTCGGCACCATCCCCTACGAAATCATCGCCCGTATCTCCCCCCGCGTCAAACGCGTCTACTTCCGCGACTGACCCCGGCCACACACAGCAGGAGGCAGACATCCGCACCGGAATGTCTGCCTCCTGTTTATTGTTCTGATGTAGGGACATCGCTTTGCGATGTCAGTCCGGTCGACTCATCTGCCGGACCAACGTGCCAAAGGCACGTCCCTACTTTTCAAACGGTTATACGTTTACTGACCTTTACAGCTTAGCCTGCTGCTGGGCCTGCTGCTGGGCTTCCTTGATCATCTGCTCGTCGGCGGTGATGTATATCTCTACGCGACGGTTGAGGGCGCGGCCTTCGGGGGTGTCGTTGCTGGCGATATAGTCGGCCATGGGCACGCCAGTGGCGGTGAGACGGTCAGCGGCCACGCCACAATTGATGAGGTAGTTACGTACCGAGTTGGCACGCTGGTTCGAGAGCGTGGTATTGACCTGCATCGAGCCGGTGTTGTCGGTATAACCGAAAATCTGCACGTTGGTGTCGGGGTTATTGATAAGGTTGACGGCGAACTTGGTGAGGTCGGCCTGGGCTGTCGGGTTAAGATTGTACTTGCCGGTGGGGAAGAGGATGCCGCCGTCAAAGGTAATCTTGATGGCCTGCAGACCGTTCTGGTCGGTGGTCTGCTCAATCTTGGCCTGCTTGGCAAGCTCGGCCTCCAGTTCCTTCTGCTGCTTGTCCATTCTGCGGCCGATGAGGGCTCCTGCGCCCGAACCTACCGCAGCGCCTATTGCCGCACCGATGCCGGCACCTTTGCCGCCGCCGATAAGAGCGCCTATACCGGCACCGAGGCCTGCGCCGCCGCCACCGCCTATGAGGGCGCCTTTGCCGGTGTTGGTCATGGAGTTACAGGCGGTCTCGCCTAAAAGCAGTGCTCCGGCAAGCAGAGCCACGCATGCTGTCTTGATGAGTTTCATAATCTGTGAATTTATGTCAGTTAATAATTTTATTGGTATGTACCAGTAGTAAGGTCTGAAATCATGAGCGTGCCTGTGCATAATCGGTGTTCGGGGCACGCTTCTTTGCAAAGTTAAACAAAAAATTAAAATGTAGTGTTCCGCCTCTGAGGAAAAAATGCTATATTTGCAACAGAATTTAACAAACCGGCTTATCTACGCAATCCTACCGACCTCGTCAGCATACCTCAGCGCATACGTTTACAGCCGAAAATTCGAGCTATTATGATTACACCGTCAGGACCTTCAGACAATACAAACTTATCCAAGTCACGCTCCAACAAAATGCTTGTGCATCTGGCGGCGTTCTGCTGCGTGTCGATGTGGGGCCTGTCGTTTGTGTCATCAAAAGTCCTGCTCGAGGAAGGGCTCGGAACCGTCGAGATATACATCTACCGTTTCACCATCGCCTATGTGCTGATGCTGCTGATAAGCCACAGCCGCATCATGGCCCAGTCGGCGAGGGACGAGGGCATGTTCGCCCTCTGCGGCATCTGCGCCGGCTCAATCTATTTCATCGCCGAGAACACCGCCCTGCAGTACACCCTCACCACCAACGTGTCGCTGCTGACATCCATATCGCCCCTCGTGACGGCCCTGCTGGCGGGATTTATCTACCCCAACGAGAGACCGGGCAAAGGTCTGCTGACGGGCTCGATGGTGGCTTTCTTAGGTGTGGCCATGGTAATCTTCAATGCCTCGGCGA
Source organism: Muribaculaceae bacterium (assembly GCA_051871645.1). Lineage (GTDB taxonomy): Bacteria > Bacteroidota > Bacteroidia > Bacteroidales > Muribaculaceae > CAG-873. The sequence continues at coordinate 8,415 of JBJEDC010000060.1, forward strand.
CGCTGGAGATACGTCCGCTCGGTGACCTGCTGGCCCTGGGCGCCTGCTTCAGCTGGGCCGTCTACAGCCTCATCCTGCGCCGCCTCAGCGCCAACTACGACGTATTTTTCATCACCCGCAAGACATTCTTATACGGCCTCGTTTCCTCGCTGCCCTTCCTGCTGCTCGAGCCGGAGCTCCACAACCCCATCACCGAGATGTGCAATCCCCGCGTGCTGTGGAACGTCCTCTTCCTCGCCATCGGCGCCTCCCTCGTCTCCTATGTGCTGTGGTCGCTGGCCGTAAAGAAATTAGGTGCCGTCAGCGCCAACAACTACATGTACTTCCAGCCCGTGGTGACCATGATTGCCGCCGCAATAGTCATCGGTGAGCCCATCACCCCCGTCGGCGTCATCGGCTGCCTCACCATCATCTTCGGCCTCTGGCTGGGCGACTGGCTGACCCGCCGCCAGGCCATGAAGCTACACCGCTAAATCCTCTCATACTCCCAACGCCGCGCGCATACGCATGACGGCATAACGCTGCATCGGTGTGACATCGGGAGATGCCTCCAGGCGGTCGGCAGCCGCAGCCGAATACCCGCATTTGCGCAATAACGTATTGCACAGAATATCGGCCTCCTCGCGGCTCATCACCTCGCTCAACATCTTCAGGGCGCCGTCCTCGTCGACAAGCGACGCATCGGCAATCATCGGCCACAGCAGACGGCTCTCGCGTGTGCTCGTGTTGGCGCGCAGTATTTCCGACAGCTCGGTGTTGACACCAATCTCCCGTGCTATCATTTTAAGGTCCACCACTGACAACCCGAAGATAATGCGGTGCGGCAGTCCCGCACGGCGCAGAGCATCGGCAACGATGCCGTTACGCAGGGCGAAAAACTGACGTTTCACCTTCTGCATCTCGTTAAATTCGGGGGTACGCTCTTCTCTTTCCATAGGTATAATTCTTAATGCGATGCAAATTTACGGTTTTTTGCGAACAGAGGCCCCGTCCACAGCGTTTTTCCAATAAGAAAACCTATAACTCTTTAACGATGAAACGTATTGCATCCATCCTCCTCTGCGCCGCAGCCTGCGCACTCGCCTTTGCCGCCGAACCCGCCGACAAGGTCAAAATTCCCGACCACCCCATCCTCCTGCAGGGCGGTCCCGGCATAGCCATCTCCGGCTCCGGCACAACACAGCAGCTTCCCGACAAAGCCCGCAAGTTCCTGGACAAATATTACTCCGGCACCAAGGTCGGCAATATCAAGCTGAACTTCGTCAAAGGCACGTCGGAGGTTAAACTTGACGACGGCACCGAAATCAATTTCGACAAGGACGGCGGCGTCACGGATATCCGTCAGGGCGGCAACCGCAGCATCAACACCGACGCCCTCTCCGAAATCATCGCCCCCAACGTCTACCTCCACCTTATCGAGGTCGGCGACATCCAGAACGTCAACATGGTCAAGAACGCCGAGGGTAGCGGCACCTGCGTCATGCTAATCAACACCACCCCCTCCCAGCTCATCTTCGACGTCGACGGCAATTTCATCATCACGGCCGGTTGAACGAATAACCCATACAGAAAACGGCCCGGGCGACGAAAGCCGTTCGGGTCGTTTTTCTGTGTCTTGCTATCAGGCGAGCTCGCCTGATAACCTTTATACCGTACTTATTTGGGGTCGGCGGGAGCATAGCCGTCGTCGAGGGCGATATAGTGCTGGTAGGGGTGGTTGCAGCCGGGGCACTTTGCGGGGGGCTCGGTGCCGACGTGCTCGTAGCCGCAGACGATGCATTTCCAGGTTACGGGTTTCTCGCGTTTCCACAGTGTGCCGTTCTCGATGTGGTTGAGCATGCGCTGGAAGCGGTCGTAGTGTCCCTTTTCGACAGTGGCGATGGCGCGGAAATGGTCGGCGATTTCGGTGAAGCCCTCCTTATCAGCTACAACGGCGGCCTTGGCGTAGAACTCGTAGCCGTCGGTGCTTTCCTCCTTAAGCGAGAGCTTGAGGTTGTCGACGGTGGTGCCGAGATATCCGGCGTCGACTCCCGTTGAAACCTCTACAGGCACGCTGTCGAGGAAACCCAGAAAAACTTTTGCGTGACGGAGCTCATTGGCTGCCGTCTCAAGGAAGACCTGCTGTACAGGGAAGTATTCTTCACTTTCGGCTTTCCAGGCATAGAACGTGTAACGAGCGTATGCCTGTGACTCGGCGAGATAGGACTGACAGAGCCATTTCTCGGTCTCTGTACCTTTTACGCATTTAACATCCATAGTATTTATGTGTTTTATGGGTTGATGTAATAAATTCTGAATTACATATAGAACACCGCGCCACATACAATAGTTCGGACACAATGACGGCGGCGCAACATTTTGTTACGTCCTTTTCGATTTATTAACCAGGTGAACATTTGACGGCGCGGTTCGTTCAGGGTCTATAATTACGAAGACCGACAAACCGAATGAACTTAAACCTCAACATTTACGGCCAATCATGAACCACAGCCAGGACAAGCATATCTTACGCACAATCTCCGAGAATCCGGAGAAGGGCTTCCGCCTGCTCATGGCCCGGTTCAAAGAGCCTGTCTACTGGCACATCCGCCGTCTGGTGGTTAGCCACGACGACGCTCAGGACGCCGCACAGGAGGCGTTCATCCGCATCTGGGGCAACATCGGCCAGCTCAAGGAAGAAGCGTCACTCTCGGCCTGGGTTTACCGCATAGCCACCAACGAGGCACTGCGCATTCTCGGACGCAACAAGAACGTCAGCATCTCATCCATCGATGACGTGCAGGACGGCGACAGCTTCTTCAGCCTCCACGCCGACGAGTATGTCGACTACGACGATGCCGCGACGGTGGAACTGCAGAAGGCCATCCTCTCGCTGCCGACAAAACAACAGCTGGCCTTCAACATGCGGTACTACGATGAACTTGAATACGATGACATCGCCCGCATCCTCGGCTCGTCGCCAAGCAGCGTAAAAGCCAATTACAGCATTGCAAAACAGAAAATCATCAAATACATGAACCTCGACAAACGGGACTGATATGAAGGACAATTTCGATTTCGACAACATAGGTAAACGGATGCCCTACAAGGCGCCCGACGGATACCTCGACAATCTTGAGGCCAATGTTCTCTCGCGTCTGAACCTGCCCGAAAAGCCGGCTCGCCTTATCACCTCCGAAAAGTCGGCACGCAGACGTCCCCGCATGTCTTTCCGCCGTATGATAATCCCCGTGTCGGGAGTGCTGGCGGCAGCATCAGTCGCCGCCGTAATTTTCTTCCGCACCGAAGAGCAGCCCGTCAAGCCGGTGGCGCCGAAATTCGAACCGGTCAAAATCGAGCAGGTCGACAAGGCCTTCTACAACCTCGATGACGCCGACCGCGAGTATCTGCTGACTGTATATCAGAACGACGTATTTATGGACGATCAAACTTATATAACTGAATAATAAATTTGAATAATTATGAAGAACATCTTTAAAATCGCCATGCTCGCATTAGTGGTGGCCGCAACCTCTATGACAGCATCCGCACAGAAAAACGACAAAAACCGTAACAATGACGAGCGCCGCGTCTCGCGTGAACAGCTTGCCGAAAAACAGGCCAAATACATCGCCGGTGAGCTGGCTCTGGACCAGGCCAAGACCTCGAAATTTGTCACCACTTTCTGCAATCAGCAGAAAGAGATATGGGCCATCGGTCCCCGCCCCAGACCTCAGCGGTCCGAGACCGAAGAGCAGTCGAAGGAGGCCATCGAAAAGAGCTTTGACCACAGCCAGAAAATCCTCGACCTGCGCCGCAAATATTACAAGGAGTACAGCACCTTCCTCACCCAGAAGCAGATTGAGCGTGTATACGAGCTTGAAAAGAAGATGATGAAGCGCTTCGACCGTCAAAAGAAAGCCGAAATGGCTCGTGAGAAATCCCGCATCAAAGGAGAAAAGTCGCGCCTCAAAGGCGAGAAAAAACGTATGAAGGCCGCGAAAAAGCGCATGGAACGCCAGCAGCGTCATCTGCGCAGCTGTCCCGCCGATTCCACTTCCTCCGCTACCCCGATGACCGCCGTCCAGGGCTAAGGGTCGGAAAAGACAACGGCGTTAACAAAGATTTGGCCGGACGGGAAAAGTTATTGCACACGATTGCCTCTACCTTTGTCATGCAAACAAAACATGGAGCCAATCAACAAAACCGACAATAACCCTACCCCCGCCACT
>JBJEDC010000061.1:0-12500 GCA_051871645.1 Muribaculaceae bacterium
GAGAATGAGTAATTCTCAACTCAAAGTTTTGCACTTCGATTTGGAATCTTCACCGGTTCCGTTTTATTTCTTCTTGGACTTTTTGCTTTTGCCGCTATTGCTCTTGGTGCTTTTGCCCTTGGTGGATTTGGCTTTGTCGGCCTTGGCCTTGGCTTCGGCGGCAGCCTTCTCCTCGGCGGTGGGGATGGGATTGCCGGACTTGTCCATATAGCCGTCCTTGATGCAGAGTTTCTGCATGTTGGCTATGCGCTTCGAAATTTCGGGATGGTCGGAGAACAGATTGTTGACGAAACTTGACTGCTGGCCGGAAGCCTGCTCCATCTGCTGGAGCTTCTGGAAAGCCTGCACCATGGCTATGGGGTTCTTGCCGTGCGATTTCAGGAACTGGTAACCGTATTCGTCGGCCTGGTTCTCCTGCTTCTTCGAGTATTTCGATTTGGCCAGCGCGTCGCCCAGGGCGCCGAGCTGGCTGTCGGTAAGGGCGGCGACGGTCGAGTTCGTCGAGGCCAAGCCATCCTTGAGTGCGCTGTTGAGCAAAGCCTGCTTGAAAGCCTTCTTGGTATCCTCGTGCGCCACATGTCCTATCTCATGGCCGATGACACCGAGCACCTCATTGTCGGTCATGATGTCCATAAGACCCGAATATACGCGGACGCTGCCGTCGGCGCAGGCAAAGGCATTGACCTCGGAATTCTCGTAGACCTTGAAGTTCAGCGGCATGCCATTGACGTCGGTAAGTCCCTGAGTAAGGGTCGCCAGACGCTTGCCATAAGTTGTTTCGGGACCGAGCACCTTGTTTTTGGAGTCGCTCTCGTTGATATATTGCTGCACATAGCCGATGATGTCGCTGTTGCTGAGAGTCAGGGCCTGGACAGCCTTGGCACCGCCCTGAATGACACGTCCCCAGTCGAGCTGGGCCTGCGCTCCGGGAGCAAAAAATATCGTCGCGGCAAGGGCGACAGCCGAAAATATCTTCTTTTTCATGTGTTTATCGTGTTAGTCTGAAACTATAACAATTTCAATCGAAAACTTTCTTGCGGTAGACGAAATTTCGTCCGAGATAGCGCTCGCGCACCATCGGATTGTCGGCCAGCTCCTGCGCCGCTCCCTCGAAGAGGATGCGTCCCTCGTAAAGGAGATAAGCTCGGTCGGTAATCGACAGTGTCTCAGGCGCGTTGTGGTCGGTAATGAGGATGCCGATATTCTTCTCCTTAAGCTTGTACACAACCTGCTGGATGTCTTCGACGGCGATGGGGTCGACGCCGGCGAAAGGCTCGTCAAGCATGATGAACTTGGGGTTGATGGCCAGACAGCGGGCAATCTCGGTACGGCGTCGTTCGCCTCCGGACAGCCTGTCGCCCAGGTTCTTGCGCACATGCTGAAGATTGAACTCGTTAATCAGGCTCTCCAGCTTCTCGGCCTGCTGATGCTTGTCGAGAGGCGTCATCTCAAGCACCGAGCGGATATTGTCCTCGACGGAAAGCTTGCGGAACACCGAAGCCTCCTGCGCCAGATAGCCTATGCCGCAACGGGCGCGTTTGTATACGGGGAAGTCCGTGATATTCTCGTCACCGAGGAAAATGCGTCCCTGATTGGGACGGATAAGGCCCGTAGTCATGTAGAACGTCGTGGTCTTGCCGGCGCCGTTGGGGCCGAGCAGGCCCACAATCTCGCCCTGACAGACGTTTATCGACACATGGTCGACAACGGTACGGTGGCCGTAGACCTTCACCAGGTCGTCGGTGCGCAACACCAGCTTCTCCGGCTCATGAGACTCACCTTCGGCGGCGCACTCGCCCTCACCCTCGCCTGTCGGACCATCAGTGACAACGACGGGCGTATCGGGCGTGGCCTCGGCGACCTGAGTTACGTTTTTGTTTTTGTCGCGACGGATAAACTTCAGCATTTGTCCTTGTTTTCGCTCTTGGCGAGACGGCTGGCGATATAGTCAGTGAGCAGGTTGATGGCAACGGTGTTGCTGCCGCCCTGGGGCACGATGAGGTCGGCGTAGCGCTTGGCCGGCTCGATATATTTCAGGTGCATGGGCTTGAGCACGTCCACATAGCGGTCGATAACCATCTTGGGCGTGCGGCCGCGCTGTATGCAGTCGCGGGCGATGACGCGGATAAGACGGTCATCGGCGTCGGCGTCGACAAATACCTTGACGTCCATGCTCTCGCGCATCTCGGGCACGCAGAGCACCAGAATACCTTCGATGATGACGACGTCACGAGGCTCGACACGAACCGTCTCGGGCTGACGCGTACAGGTGAGATAGCTGTAAGTGGGCATGTCGATGGCGTTGCCCTTGCGCAGCTCGTCGAGATGTTTTTCGAGCAGAGTCCACTCGATTGCATCGGGCTCGTCGAAGTTGATTTTGCTGCGTTCTTCAGGCGGAACGTGACTCGAGTCCTTGTAATAGGAATCCTGGGGAAGGACCGCTACCTCTCCGGCAGGAAAAGAGTCAATTATCTTGTTTACTACGGTTGTCTTGCCCGAGCCTGTGCCTCCGGCGATTCCGATAACTATCATAATGCTTAGTTGTGAGGGTGGGTATATTTTTGCCAAAAGTACAAAATTTTCTGCGAGCGGTAAAATTTTCACGGCAATATCACCACAAAAAGCGGTGGCTATATGTTAATATTCGGACAGACCGGCAGACCCTTACAGAAATACGGCGCCCGGTATGTTAAATTACGTTTACGCGTGACTCCGATAACGCAATTTTTAGTAATTTTACAACCTAAAAGCCAAGCTCTGATAAAATCTGACTAAAACACCAAATACCAGATACCAGAAAACAAGTTATAATAATGAAACTGACACTGACAATCGACTACCGCACGGCATGGGGCGAGACCCTGCATGTCTGCGGCGACATAGTCCCTTTGCGCGACTGTCCTGCCATGACACTCACCGGCACCCGCACCTGGACCATTGAGATTGATGTTCCCGACGGTGTCGATGCGTTCACTTACCACTACATCGTACGCCACGACAACGGCAATGTCCGCAACGAATGGGGCAAGCCCCACCGTTTTGTCCGCGGCAACGCCATCGACAGCATGGCTGTCTGCGACCGCTGGCAGGAGATGCCCTGGAACAAGGCATTCTATTCCACCGCCTTCACCGACTGCATCAACCGCCGCGAGCACCGCGCCGCCGCTCCCGCTCCCCGCCGCCAGTCGGTGACGCTGCGCATCCCCGCGCCGATGATTAGTCCCGACGAGGTGCTTGCCGTCACCGGCGAGACCGACGCCCTGGGCGGCTGGAACCCCCGCAAGGCCATCGTCCTCAGCGACGCCGCTTTTCCCGAGTGGGAGATTACCCTCGACCTGTCCGTCATCCCCGCCGGCACACAGTATAAGTTCATCATCCTCAAGAGCGCCGACAAGACCGTCGTGGCCTGGGAAAACGGCGACAACCGCATCATGCCCAAGTACGAGCCGGCAAACGCCGACGCCGTCGTTGTCAGCTGCGCCCCCTTCCAGAACCCCTCGGCACCCTGGCGTGGCGCCGGCACGGCCATCCCCGTCTTCTCGGTACGCACCGAGAACGATTTCGGCGTCGGTGATTTCCTTGACCTCAAGGAGATGATTGACTGGTGCGCACAGACAGGCCAGACCTTCCTTCAGCTCCTGCCCATCAACGACACCACGATGACAGGCACATGGACTGACTCATACCCCTACAACGCCAACTCGACCTTCGCCCTGCACCCGATGTACATCCGTCTGCAGGAGCTGGGCAAGCTCAAGGACGCCAAGCGCATGAAATATTACACCGCCCTTGCAGCCGAACTCAACGCACTCCCCGAAATCGACTATGAGCGCGTCAATGAGGGCAAGATGGCCTACTGCCGCGAAATCTACGCCCAGGAGGGCAAGAAAGTCATCGCCTCGGCCGACTTCGCCGCCTTCCTCTCGCGCAACGAGGGCTGGCTGCCCAACTACGCAGCTTTCTGCGTCCTGCGTGACAAGAACGGCACAGCCGATTTCAACAAGTGGGGCGAATACGCCCGGTACACTCCCGAAAAGGTCGCTCAGCTCATCAAGGACAACCAGGACGACATCAACTTCGTATACTATCTGCAGTATAACCTCGACAAGCAGATGAAGAGCGTCCGCGACTACGCCCACACAAAGGGCGTGGCCATCAAGGGCGACATCCCCATCGGCATCTCGCGCACCAGCGTGGACGCATGGACCGACACCCGCCTGTTCAACATGGACTGCCAGGCCGGCGCTCCGCCAGACGACTTCTCCGTCCTCGGCCAGAACTGGGGCTTCCCCACATATAACTGGGAGGAGATGGGCAAGGACGGCTTCGCCTGGTGGAAGAACCGTCTGCGCAAGATGTCGGAGTATTTCGACGCCTACCGCATCGACCACGTCCTCGGCTTCTTCCGCATCTGGCAGATTCCCATGGACGCCGTACACGGCCTGCTCGGCTACTTCAACCCCGCCCTGCCCTTCACTCCCGACGAACTGCGGACCAACTACGACTTCTGGCTCAACGTCGACTTGCAGACCAAGCCCTACATCATGGACTGGTTCATCCAGGACTTCTTCGGCGAGTTCACTGACGAGGTACGCGCCAAGTTCCTCGAGCCCGCAGGCTATGGCCGCTACACCCTGCTGCCACAGTACGACACCCAGCGCAAGGTCGTCGACTATTTCGCCGCCCTGCCCAAGGGCGACAAGGAGGAGACCGAAAAGAACAACCGCATCTGCAACGGCCTGCTCGGCCTCATCGACGAGGTACTCTTCATCGAGGACCCGTACGAGAAAGGCAAGTACCACCCGCGCATCTCGGCACAGTTCACCTACGCCTACCGCTCGCTCAACGACTACGAGAAATACTGCTTCAACCGCCTGTACAACGATTTCTTCTATCGCCGCAACACCGACTTCTGGTACGGCAAGGCCATGTGGAAGCTGCCCCCGCTGGTCGACGCCACCGACATGCTGTGCTGCGCCGAGGACCTCGGCATGATTCCCGCCTGCGTCCCCGCCGTAATGGACAAGCTGGGCATCCTAGCCCTCGAAATCCAGCGCATGCCCAAGGACCCCAAGGCCGAATTCGGCAACACCTGGACCTATCCCTACCTGTCGGTCTGCACCACCTCCACCCACGACATGGGCGGCATACGCCAATGGTGGGAGGAAGACCGTCAGAAGACCCAGGACTACTACAACAACGTCCTGCACGAGCAGGGTCCCGCGCCCTACTACTGCGAGCCGTGGATCTGCCGCCGCATCATCGACCTGCACCTCAAGAGCCCCTCGATGCTGTGCATAATCCCCCTGCAGGACTACATGGCGATGGACGGCGAAATCCGCCGCAAGGACCCGCGCGAGGAGCAGATCAACGTGCCCGCAAATCCCCGCCACTACTGGCGCTACCGCATGCACCTGCCCGTCTCGCGTCTCATCACGGACGTTCCTTTCGACAGAGTCATGTCCGACATGATTCACAGCGACGGACGTTAAGCAGCCACTGATATACAACACTTCAAGTCCCGTATGCTCACGCAACCCGACGACATCCGCACATCACAGTCCTCCCGGGCTCTTATCACCCGGGAGGACTTGATGTTGGCTGAGCGCGCCGCAAAATACAAGGTGCAGCTGCAGCGCCCCGAGGTTTTCCCCACCGAGGAAAACTGGCAATACATGACCGAGAACGCCATGGGCGAGGTTGCCCCCGAGCTCTACCACAAATACCTGGTGACGTGGCTGACTCCGGAGAACGACCGCAGCGAATTCCACCTGCTCACGCTCGAATATTTCCCCGACTACCTTGCCGCCATTGACCGCGACACCGCTCTCGATGCCGTTTACGATGATGTCACAACGGCTCCCGAAGCAACGTTGGGACTTATCCGCGACTGCGCACTCTTCAGTGCGCCGGACCTGCTGGGACTGCTGAAGAAAGACATCGATGCACGTTTTGTCGCCCTCTGCCTGAAGGCTTATCAGCCCGACTATGATGTCGAGGACCTCAACGACATGCAGGCGTTGCTGCGGAAGATGCAGACTCTGCCCGAACTGGGAGAGATTTCCCAGTCGCGTGGAATATTCTCCCGCAACGAGAAATACACCTGTCCCAAAGGCCACACCAACTCCGCCGACAAAGAATTCTGCGACAGCTGCGGACTGAATATTTACGGTCTCAACAAGGAGGAGGCCGGATGCATCCAGCTGTTCGCCTCCCGCACAAAGACACTGGCTGCCCTTTTGAACCCGAGGACCAGACGATAAGCCGGTGCATCCCTACTTTAAAAAAACATAAACTTTTAGCGATGGATAAATATGGATTTCTGCGCGTAGCCGCCGCAGTGCCCCGCGTAACAATCGGCGACCCAGCCGCAAACGTACAGGAGATTGGCCTGCTCCTTCAGGAACTCGAGAACGAGGGCGTGGAGCTGGCCGTTTTCCCCGAAATGTGCATCACCGGCTACACCTGCGCCGACCTCTTCCACAACTCCACCCTGCTCGACGACAGTGACAAAGCCCTTGCCGAGCTGGCCGCGCAGACCTGTGCCGGCGACGTCACATGTGTTGTCGGCGCACCTGTAAAAGTTGATGGCGCATTGTACAACTGCGCCATATTCATCCACAACGGCAAGCTCCTTGCCGCCATCCCCAAAAGCTACATACCAAACTACAACGAGTTCTACGAGCGCCGCTGGTGGCGCTCCGGCGCCGGCATGGCCAACCGCACCGTCACTTTGGGCGGGCAGGAGGTGACCTTCGGTGTCACCCAGCTCATCGAGGTCGGCGGAGTGAAGACATGCGCCGAAATCTGCGAGGACCTGTGGGTCCCCGAGCCACCGAGCGTACGCGCCGCGCTGGTCGGAGCCGAGGTCATCGTCAACCTATCGGCCAGCGACGCCCTCACCGGCAAATACGACTATGTGCGCCGTCTCGTCACCGGGCAGAGCGCCCGCTGCATCGCCGGGTACGTCTATGCCTCGGCAGGCTACGGCGAGTCGTCCACCGACCTGGTATTCGACGGTATCGGCCTCATCGCCGCAAACGGACGGCTCCACGACGAGCTCGACCGCTGGAGCATGCAGAGCCAGTACGCCGTGTCCGACATCGACATCGAAGCCCTGCGCCGCGACCGCCTGCACCTGACCTCCTTCGCCGACTGCGCCGAGGCCAACGTCAGCGAGGGTTACACGGTATCGGCGACGGTCGGCGCCACGGACCTCACGCGCACCGACCTCCGCTGCAAAATCAACCCCATGCCCTTTGTACCTGCCGAAGGGCCCGACCTCGACAGCCGCTGCCGCGAGATTGTCAACATCCAGGCCACGGGACTGGCGCGGCGCCTCCAGTTCACTCACTGCCGCTCGCTGGTGGTGGGAATTTCCGGCGGCCTCGACTCCACGCTGGCACTCCTTGTCGCCGTCGAGGCCTTCGACCGCCTCAACCTCGACCGCAGCGGTATCACCGGCGTGACCATGCCCGGCTTCGGCACCACCGGCCGCACGCACGACAACGCCGTCGCCCTGATGGAGACCCTTGGCGTCAGCATCCGCGAGATTTCCATCGTCCCGGCTGTCGAGCAGCACTTCCGCGACATCGACCACGACCCCGCCGTCCACGACGTCACCTATGAGAACGCCCAGGCACGCCAGCGCACCTATCTGCTCATGGATATCGCCAACCAGACCGGTGGCCTCGTCCTCGGTACCGGTGACCTCAGCGAGCTGGCTCTCGGCTGGGCCACCTACAACGGCGACCACATGTCGATGTACGGCGTCAACGCCGGAGTCCCCAAGACTCTCGTGCGCCACCTCGTGCGCTGGTTCGCCGGACGCGATGACGCATCGTCCGACATACTCTACGACATCGCCGACACGCCCATCAGCCCCGAGCTCATCCCCGCAAAGGCCGACGGCACCATCGAGCAGAAGACCGAAGACCTCGTCGGCCCGTACGAGCTGCACGATTTCTTCCTGTACTACATGCTGCGCTACGGCTTCGCCCCCTCGCGCATCTTCTTCATGGCGCGCCACACCTTTGCAGGCAGATATTCCGCCGAGGTGATACTGAAATGGGAGCGCGTTTTCTTCCGCCGCTTCTTCGCCCAGCAGTTCAAGCGCAGCTGTCTCCCCGACGGTCCTAAAGTCGGCTCGGTATGTCTCTCGCCGCGTGGCGACTGGCGCATGCCCTCCGACATCCCGGCACAAGCCTGGCTGGCTGACCTTGACAGCATCCGCCTGAGCTGAATTTTGGCCGTTAGTAAAATTTTACATAATTTTGCACCGTCAAATGAGCGGACAGCCCTGACAAACGTCCTGCTCATTGACACGAGTTCATACACATTATTTATTAGGGGTGCCAACCCGCCTTGCGGTAGGCTGAGATCATACCCTTTGAACCTGATCCGGGTAATACCGGCGTAGTGAAAATTTTATGAAGAAAATCATTCTTCCCGCGGCTGTCATCGCCATGACGGCCGCCCCGGCAGTGCATGCCCAGAGCGACAGCACCGCCGTCACCCTCCGCGACGTGGAGGTAGTTGCCAACCGTGCAGACCAGAAGACTCCCGTGGCCTACACAAACGTGTCGAAGAGCGAGCTTGAACGCTACAACGACGGACGCGACATCACTTATCTGCTCAATTTCACACCTTCGCTGATTACGACCTCCGATGCCGGCTCAGGCATCGGCTACACGTCGTTGCGCGTACGCGGCACCGATGCCTCACGCATCAACATCACCGCCAACGGCATCCCTGTCAATGACTCGGAGAGCCACAACGTCTACTGGGTCAACATGCCCGACCTGGCCTCGTCGCTGCGCGATGTGCAGATACAGCGCGGCGTGGGCACATCGGTAAACGGCGCGGCAGCTTTCGGCGCCAGCATCAACATGATTACCGACGCGCCTTCGGAGACTCCGTACGCCGAGCTCTCCGGCGCCTACGGCTCGTACAACACCAACCGCGAGACGCTGCGCGTAGGCTCGGGACTGCTCGGCGGCCACTGGAGTTTTGACGCCCGCCTGTCGCACCTGAGTTCGGACGGCTATATCGACCGCGCCACCTCCAGGCTCTGGAGCTACTTCGGCCAGGCCGCCTACCGGGGGGGCCGCGGCACCCTTGTCCGCTTCCTGGCCTTCGGCGGCAAGGAGGAGACCTACATGGCCTGGGACTACCCCAGCAAGGAGGACATCGAGAAATACGGCCGCCGCTACAACCCCTCGGGCGAATACACCGACAAGGACGGCAAGACGGCCTACTACAAGGATCAGAAGGACAACTTCATCCAGCACCATTTCCAGCTGCACCTGTCGCAGACCTTAGGCGACTACTGGCGCATGAGTGCCGCCCTCCATTATACCGATGACTACGGCTACTACAACCAGTACAAGACCGGCCGTACGCTCGTCGAGTACGGCCTCAGCGACTTTGTCAACGCCGAAGGCGAGACTGTCGAGAAGTCTGACCTCGTTCGCCTCAAATACAACGACAACGGCTTCGGCGGCGGCGTCCTCAACTTCAACTATCAGCAGGGCCACTGGAACGCCACTTTCGGCGGCGGCGTCCACTACTTCCACGGCCACCACTTCGGCCGCATAGCATGGGTGCGCAACTACGTCGGCCCCATCGACCCGCTGCAGCAGTACTACGACAACACCGGCAAGAAGTTCGACTCGAACATCTTCGGCCGCGCCACCTACGACATCAACAGCAAGTTCTCGGTCTTCGCCGACCTGCAGTACCGCCACATCCACTACACCATCAGCGGATGCTCGGACAACTACGACTGGAACACCGGCGCCATGGCCATGCTTGACATCCGCCGCGACTGGAACTTCTTCAACCCCAAGGCAGGCGTGAACTTCACATCCGGCAACCACCGCGCCTTCGCCTCGTGGAGCGTGGCTCACCGCGAGCCCGTCCGCGACAACTTCACCGACGGCGACCGCAACCACGACCCCGAGGCCGAGCGTCTCTTCGACTATGAGCTCGGCTATGCCTACAACAGCAAGCTCTTCAGCGTGGGCCTCAACCTCTACTACATGGACTACAAGGACCAGCTCGTCGTCACCGGCCAGCTCTCGGACACCGGCAACCCGCTCAGCGTCAACGTGCCCAAGTCGTACCGCATGGGCATCGAGCTGCAGGGCGCCCTGCGTCCCGTGAAGTGGTTCGACTGGCAGATTAACGCCACCCTCTCGCGCAACCGCATCAAAAACTTTGTCGAGTACATCTACGAGGACGAGTGGACCAACCCCATCACCTTTGACCGCGGCGACACGCCCATCGCCTTCTCGCCCGACTTCGTGCTGCACAACGCCTTCAACTTCCACGTCGCCGGTTTCGACGCCTCCCTGGAGAGCCGTTACATCAGCAAGCAGTACATGAACAACGCCCGCAGCGAGGACACCGTCCTCGACTCGTACTTTGTCAGCGACCTGCACCTCGGCTACACATTCCACAAGGTCGCCGGCATCAGGAAACTGCATGTGGGCTTTTCCATCTACAATCTCTTCAACGAGAAGTATTTCAACAACGGCTATGCCGGCGCCGGCTACTATAAGGGCGACAACGGCGAGCCCGTCATCTACCGTTACGCCGGTTATTCGGCCCAGGCCCCGACTCACGTCTCGGCCAACGTCTCACTGACTTTCTGAGCATCGGATGGACTTCGCCCGCATTCTCGAGATTTTCGGCTTCATAGTCGGACTGGCCTACCTCTGGTGGGAATACCACGCCGACGCACGCGTATGGATTGCCTCGGTAATCATGCCCGCGATATCGCTGTGGATTTATTTCTCGAAGGGCATCTACGCCGACTTTGCCATCAACATCTACTATCTCGTCATCGCCGTCTACGGCTACATAGCCTGGAAACGCGGCTTCGGCGGCAAAAAGGACAAGAAACCCCGCGCCATCACGCACACCCCGCTGCCTGTCTGGGCCGGGGTGGCCGCGGCGTCGGCGGTGCTGTGGCTGGTCCTGTACTTTGTACTCAGCCGCTACACTGACTCCAGCATCCCGCGCCTCGACGCCTTCACCACCGCCCTCTCCGTGGTGGCCATGTGGATGATGGCCCGCAAATACGCCGAGCAATGGCTTGTCTGGCTCGTGGTGGACATAGTAAGCACCGGCCTCTACATCTACAAAGGCCTCATCTTCTACCCCGTCCTCTACGCCGCCTACTCCGTCATCGCCATCCTCGGCTACCGCAAATGGCTGGCCCTGATGAAGGAGCAGCAGTGAACTGACAGCGGGGCTCGATAAATCTCGCCCGCAGAAACAAAAAGGCCAACACAAAAACGATGCGCCCGCAGAGGTTTGGTCCTTTGTGGGCGCAGTTTGTATGATGCCGGAGATGTGAAACGGATGAACTCCCGACCGGCACGTTCATTTCCAGAACTGCCACCACTTTTTCTCCGGCTCAGTTATGATTTCGGCCGGTGCCTCCTCGTACAGCCGGTATTTGGACATATCCAGGGTGAAGCGGTTGCCGCATTTGCCGCACTTTATGACGCGCAGATTGCTGCCGTTATTACCTAATTTGAACTGATTGCCGCAGAACGGGCATATGTGGACATTGGACTGCAGGTCAAAGTCTTCGAGTCCGGAAAAATTAAGATAGTTCCGGATTGAGCGGTCAAGCCGCAGCGACAGGCGTTCGGCCTGCTGCACCCTCTCTTCATCGGACCGGCTGAACAGCTCGGGATGACAAAGGCAAAAGGAAGCTATAGGCATTTTAACCACGGCTTCGTCCTTGCCGTACGACGGATTTTCAACAAAATATTTGCGGTCGATTTCCGTCAGCACGGGATTATACGCCTCGCGTATCTCGGTCAAAAGCCGTATCATCAGCGTTATGCGCTTGTTAAGAGCCGCATAGCTCTCCTGCTTTTTTGCAAAGCCATCGATATGACATTTCCTCTTGTCCGGATTTTTTATCCACTGTTCAAGCCTGTCATAGACAGCAGTCCCGTTGAAATAATACTGGTCAGAGCATCCGGTACGCTGTATCAGCTCGACAAGCGAGATGGTCTGTTCGAATGTATGCTTGGTCAGGTAACCCAGTGTGAAGGTTGTATTCTCCACCGTCGTCTTGTAGCCGTTGACGATGAGCTGGGTAAAGCCGACATAAATGGTGCAGAGGTCGGTATAAGTCTCGTTGACTTGTGTAAGTTGGGGAAAATACAGCCCATGGAATTCGAGCAGCTTATGACATATCTCATGGGCAAGAATAGCCAGCGTGGCATAGCCGTTTCTCCTGAAGCGGTTGGAAAGATGGATTTTTACAGGTCCGAACCTCGACCCGGTCAGCTCTATGTAGCCGGCGGTGGAATCATTGATGTCCTCCCAGCAGCAGTCGGGTGTAAAGGCGGACAGGCCGACAAAGTCCATCATCTTCTTCGCCTCATTGTTGAGTGCCGGCACGGGAATTTCCCCGCCGATATAATGGGGCAGCGGATACTGCTTATGGTTGGTACGCTGCAGCTTTCTCTCAATAT
>JBJEDC010000062.1:0-12386 GCA_051871645.1 Muribaculaceae bacterium
ACTCGCGACCCTCAGCTTGGAAGGCTGATGCTCTATCAACTGAGCTACTTCCGCATGTCGCCTCCGGGCTTTCGCGCCGGCGGGCGGGCCGCGTCGCCGTTTGGCTTCCGCGTCAGCTTGCGCTGTGTGGGCGAAGATGGATTCGAACCACCGAAGGTATAAACCAGCAGATTTACAGTCTGCCCCATTTGGCCACTCTGGTATTCGCCCGATATATCTGGAAAGATATAGCCTTAATTTTGAGCCTCTTGTCGGATTCGAACCAACGACCCCGAGATTACAAATCACGTGCTCTGGCCAACTGAGCTAAAGAGGCAATTGTCAATTTTCTATTGCAGCACGGCGGCGTCTGCAGGGGGAGCAGAGCCCGTTGGCTCGTGTTTGCGGTTGCAAAGATAGCACCTTTTTTTGAAACAGCAAAGGGTTGCCAAAAAAAATTCCCTCTTTTTCGACTTTTTTTACTCCGGAGCCGAACTTTTTACATTTTTACACATTAATATATATTTAGAGGATTGAAATATATATTTAGAGGATTGACAAAAGTCTTGTTTTTGCCTTGTCTGTCCCCGTTTTTGGCGCTTAGCCCATTATTCCGTAATTTTGCCGACGGGGAAAGAAGGGCTGTAGTGGTCCTTAAAGTCCTTAGGGACCTTAAGATCCTTAAAGACCTTACCACCCCATAATGCCCCTCCTGATTTTACAACCACTGACTAACACTTAACCCATGAACACAAAAATCTCCTCACGCCTCACGGCACTGCGCACTCTCATGGCATCGTCCGGCATCGAAGCCGTCATCATTCCTCAGACCGACCCGCACCAGAGCGAGTACGTCGCTTCGCACTGGAAGGTGCGCCTGTATTTCTCGGGCTTCAACGGCTCGGCCGGAACCCTGGTTGTGACGGCGACACAGGCTCTGCTGTGGACCGACTCGCGCTACTTCATCCAGGCAGCCCGCCAGCTCGACGGCACGGGCATCATCCTGATGAAGGAGGGTCTTGACGGCACCCCCTCCATCGAGAAGTGGCTCACCGACAGCCTCCAGGCAGGCGCCACCGTCGGCATCGACGGCATGGTGTACAGCGCCACGGCCACCGACCGCCTCATCGGGGCACTCGAACCCGCCGGAATCAACGTCGTCATCGACTTCGACCCCGCCCGCGTCTGGGAAGACCGCCCCTCCCTGCCCCAGTGCAAAGTCTTTGTCCACGACATCCGCCATGCCGGCGAGGATGTGCGCACGAAAATCGAGGGTGTGCTGTGCCGCGTCGAGCAGAAGCGCGCAAAGGCAGTCTTCATCTCTGCCCTCGACGAGATAGCATGGATTCTCAACATACGCAGCAACGACGTGCGCTACAACCCCGTGGCAACGGCGTTCCTGTACCTCAGCGGCAAAGGGTCGACGCTGTTCATCGACCCGGCCAAGCTCACCGACGAGGTGAAGACGCACCTGTCGGCATACGGCGTGGCTACGGCGCCCTACGACACGGTGCTCGACTTCGTCCACGCCCTCCCCGCCGACGCCACCGTCCTTGTCGAGCCTTCGGCCAGCGCCGTGGCACTTGTCAACGCCTTAGGTGACCGCGCCATCGTGGGCGACTCGCCCGTCGCCGTCGCCAAGGCCACCAAGAACGACGTACAGCTCAGCGGAATACGCGCCGCCATGGCCCGCGACGGCGTGGCCCTCGTGCGCAGCCTCATGGAGATACAGCGCCGCGCCGACGGCGAGGGCGAGCCCCTGACCGAGACCGGCGTATGCGAGATTCTCCTGCGCAACCGCAAGGCCATGCCGCTGTTCTTCGACGAGTCATTCGGCACTATCGCCGGTTACGGCCCCCACGGCGCCATCGTCCACTACGAGCCCACCGCCGAGAGCGACGTCGCCGTGCTCAACGGCAACCTGCTGCTCATCGACTCGGGCGCCCAGTACCTCGACGGCACCACCGACATCACGCGCACCATCTGCCTGGGCTCCCCCACCCCGCAGCAGCGCACCGACTTCACCCTGGTCATGAAAGGCCACATCGCCCTGGCCTCGGCGGTCTTCCCCACGGGCACCTCGGGCACACAGCTCGACGTCCTGGCGCGCCAGTTCCTGTGGAAGCACGGCCTGAGCTACCTCCACGGCACCGGCCACGGCGTCGGCCACTTCCTCAACGTCCACGAAGGGCCCCAGCGCATCACCTTCGGCAGCTTCATGCAGCCCCTCGTCCCCGGCATGGTCACCAGCAACGAGCCCGGCCTTTACCGCGAAGGCGTCCACGGCATCCGCTGCGAGAACCTCGTCCTCACCGTCAAGGCCATGGACACGGAGTTCGGCCACTTTCTCCGTTTCGAGACGCTGACGCTATGCCCCTTCGACCTCGCCCTCTTCGACACATCCCTGATGACCGCCGACGAGATAGCCTGGGTCAACGACTACCACGCCCGCGTCCGCGCCACCCTCACTCCGCTCCTCGCCAATGAAGCCGAGCGCGAGTGGCTCGCCGCCGCCACCCGTCCCCTCGCGTAATTATCCCGGAGTCGCTTTGCGCTCCTCGGTTTTTTATCACGGAACTTATAGGAAATGCGCGGAGTGCTCACGGAATTTTTTTAATCAAAACATAACGGAACGGGGGTAACTTCGCTAAACCCCCTTTTCACGGAAGAAGTATGACCGGAGTTATCGGAACAGGACACATATACTGCAATGACACCAACAAATATCGACGGGCCGGTCCAAAAGCCCGGATGGCTTTTGGAAGGCGAAGCCCCTCCAATCCAATTCCGTTATGTTTTTATAATTAGTACTTCCGCGATTGCTCCGTGCAGTTCAGTCAAATTCCGTGATAAAAAAGGAAACCGGCGCAGCCGGTAAAAAATTCATACAACAAAGTCTATCACATTTCAAACATAAAAATATGGCAACAATAATTCCTTTGCGCGGGCATAGGCCCGCTTTCGGCCACGGGTGCTTCCTGGCGCCCAACGCCACCGTCATCGGCGACGTCACCATGGGCGACGAGTGCTCGGTATGGTTCGGCGTCACCCTCCGCGGCGACGTCAACACCATCACCATCGGCGACCGCGTCAACATCCAGGACGGGTCAGTCCTCCACACCCTCTACGAGAAATCGGTATGCGAAATCGGCAACGACGTCTCCATCGGCCATAACGTCACCATCCACGGCGCCAAGGTCTGCGACCTCGCCCTCATCGGCATGGGCGCGGTGGTAATGGACAATGCCGTCGTCGGCGAGGGCGCCATCGTCGCCGCCGGCGCCGTCGTCCTCTCCAACACCAAAATCGGCCCCCACGAACTCTGGGCCGGCGCTCCCGCCAAGTTCATCAAGCCCGTCGACCCCGCCCAGGCCCGCGAAATCAACCAGAAAATCGCCCGCAACTACCTCATGTACAGCCGCTGGTACGGCGAACCGGGCTGCGAGCCCTACGAGTCGCCGCTCTTCACCGAATAAGCGGACAGTTTTGCGATTAACAATGTAGGGACATCGCTTTGCGATGTTTGTCCGGCCCCGGCCCAACGCGCCAAAGGAATGTCCCTACATCATTCTATCGCGCAAACCAGGATTTTCATTCCCCCGCCCATGTAAATCTCTGCCCTTAGGCAAAATACTCGGGCGGGGGTTTGGTTACTCGGAAATATTTGTCTACCTTTGCGGTACGATGGAGAAAAACGTCACATATCGATACAGGAAGCACAACCAAATTCCCTTATATTCATCTAATTCAATCTTTTTATGAAGAAATTTTTACTCTCACTCATCGCTGTTCTGACGATGACCTCTGTTGCTATGGCAGAAACCTACACCCTGCCCGCCGCTGACAAAAAGTGGAATAACTACACTTGGACACAGGACGGCAACAACTACAAGGCTACTGTAGAGAATTTCAATCTTCTGCTTGACAAAGGCAGCAGCACAAGCGACCTGGTTCAGCCCGACCAGTACTCCATCCGCGTTTACGCAGGTGCACAGCTCACCATCACCGCTCCCGCAGGTGTCACCTTCAAGAACGTAGTGGTAACCATCAACACCACCGGCAACAAGGCTACAGCCGTAAAAAGCGACTGGTCAGACAACGCCGTTACCATCGCCGACAACAAGGCTACCCTGACAAACGCAACCGCTAAGAACAGCATCACCATCTACGGTGACGCCAGCAAGCAGCTGCGTGTGGCTTCGCTGGAAATCTCCACCGACGGCACAGTCACTCCCGACCCGGACCCCGATCCCGACCCCACTCCCGATGTTCCCGAGTCGTCCATCGACAACCCCCTCACCGTTGCAAAGGCTCTCGAAGTCTGCGCTGACAACGGTCCCCAGGGTGTATTCGTAAAAGGTTATGTAACAGAAGTCACCACCACCTGGAGCGACCAGTACAAGAACGTATCGTTCAACATCGCCGACACCAAGGACGGCTCGGACGTTCTCCTCGTCTTCCGTGCAAAATGGGGCGCTGACGTAACTCCCACCGCCAACAACGACCCCGAGGTAGGCGCTACCGTAATCATCAGCGGTGACCTCAAGATTTACAACGGCACCAAGGAATTCAACTCCGGCTGCCAGATTGTCAAATACACCGCTCCCGAAGGCGGCGACACCCCCACTCCCGACCCCGTAGACCCCACCGGCGAAAAGGCCACCTACAACTTCACCGACATCACCTCGCTGAATCCCGCCTATGACCCCGAAGAGGCCGAAGCTGACGGCACCACCGGCAACGTCATGTTCAAGACCAACGACGTAGTCTTCAAGGCAGGCCCCGTCACCCTCGTTGGCGAAGGCACCGGCAACAACCGTCTCTACTACTCGAGCAGCGCCAAGGCCTGGTCGTACCGCATCTATAAGAACACCACCGTCACCATCGCCGCTACCGGCGAGACCACCCTCAACGCCGTAGTCTTCGAAACCGCTACTTCGAGCTATGCCACCGCTCTCGGCAACGCCAAGTTCTCCGTCGGCACCTACGACAAGAGCAGCAAGACCCTCTCCCTCCCCGAGGGCACAAAGAGCGTAGTCATCACTCCCAGCGCCACTACCGGTTTCAACGCCATCAACGTTTACTATAACGACCCCGCCGGTGTCAACGACATCGTAGCCGAGGACAGCAACGCTCCCGTCGAGTACTACAACCTCCAGGGCGTACGCGTAGCCAACCCCGAAAACGGCCTCTACATCCGCGTTCAGGGCAAGAAAGCTACCAAGGTTCTCGTTAAGTAAAGGGCAGACGGCACCCCGCCATCCGGAAAATACCCTCACAAGGGCCGACGCACCTCGCGTCGGACCTTTTTGTCTCAAAAAAACATTTTTGGAGCGTTCAGAGGATTTATTGTTCCAAAAAGTGTTGATTTATCCGAAAAAATGTCTACTTTTGTTGCGAAAAGATTGTTCCACTTATCCTCTCATGGCTTGCACAGGCGGGCCGCCAATCCCTGACCTGATACCCCGCAACGGCGTCCGCGCCAAGCGTCTTCCACCAGTAAATTCGCATTTTTTCATTCATTCTCCCGCAGTTCCCGACCCTCACCGACCGGGGACAAGGGGTATTTATTATTGCAGGGATGCTCCCCGGAACATCCGCAAAAACAGTCGTTTACAGTCATCCCGATTGACGGATGCCGCAGGGATGCGTCCCGGTGCATCCGCCTTGTCCCCATTTCCTTAGAAATCCGAAATTTCCATCATATTCATCACCTCAATTCAATGAAGAAACATTTACTATTATCGCTGTTTGCGCTGCTTGCACTGACCTTTCAGGCCAAGGGCGCGATTAATCTGACCACGGACGCCCCCGAGGGGACGGCAGTGAAGATGCTGCTGAACACCGTGTCGGCCACCGCTCCCGTCACCGTCGACTGGGGCAACGGCGTAGAGATGAAGTACACCATCAATCCCGCCCAGGGCAGCTACAACCGCTGGGTGGAAGGCGCCGTCAGCGGCTCCACCATCAAGGTCTCGGGCAAAATCACCGAGTTCCAGATGACAGACGCCAGCCTCACCTCGGCCACCGTCGAGTACATGACCGACCTGAAGTTGCTCAAACTCAACGACAATAAAATCAGCGAGTTCAATCTCAAAACCTACTCCCCCATCGAGCGTCTGAACCTCAATAACAACCTCCTGAGCAACTCGCCCAGCCAGAATGCCACACTGGGCCTGGAGAACTGCGCCGCCCACCTCACCGAGCTGTACCTCAACGGCAACCCCGACCTCAAGTGCCTCGACATCCGCAGCCTGGAGGTCATCGAAACACTGTCGATAAACAAATGCCCGAGTTTCGCATCCCTGTTTATCTGCGCCCCGGAGGCCTCGCAGAAAACCCTGCGCTACATCTACATCAACGACTGCTCGCTCACCGACTTCTACCCCGTCAGCTTGCCATCGCTGCGCAAGCTCGAACTCGACAACAACCAGCTGATGACCGAGGGAACGACAAGCCCCTTCGCGCTTGGCGACTACCCCGAGCTGGTATGGCTGTCGCTCAAAGGCAACAAGAACCTGTCGGACATCGACCTGTCCAAATCGCCCCTCATCGAGCAGCTGTGGATCGACCACTGCGCATTCCGCAAAGTCAACGTCTCGGTATGCCCCGAACTGATAAACCTCAACTGCGGCTACAATAACCTTGAGTCGATTGACCTCGGCGCCAACACCAAGATGAAGAGCCTCAACGTGGCCGGCAACCCCATGAAGAAGCTCGAGACCACGAACCTTACCAGCCTGACCGACCTCAACATTTCCGAGACTGAGATTTCGTTCGTCAACCTCATCAACGCCTTCTACCTGCAGACCTTCAACGCCGCCGGTTCGGGCATCTCCTTCGTCGACTTCAACGGCACACAGCCCCTGCGCATGTCAAAAGTGGACCTGCGCAACTGCAAGAACTTCACCGCCGAGTCGATGAGCTATACCCTGCAGACCCTCCAGCAGTCCAAGAAGACCACCCGCACAAACCTCTTCCTCGAGGGCTCCAACGCCGAGCACTCGAACACCGCCTACGTCACCGGCCCCGACATGGGTTGGATGTGTGACGTCAGCGGCGACAACACCGCCCGCCACACCGCCCTGTCCGTAACCCTGCAGGACGCCCGTGACAGCGGCGAGAACAAGACCGGCACCCTTGACCGCCTCTATCCCCTCAAGGCCTACAGCCTCGACTACGATCTCGATGTCATGGAGACCACCGGCGGCAAGTTCATCATCTGCCAGTGGCAGCCCTTCTATTTCCAGACCATCGCCAGCGTCGGCGCCACCGCCCTCAAGGGCGTTCCCGTGCACATCCACGCCTATCCCGCCGACGGCCAGCGCTTCAAAAGCGTGACCGTCAACGGCAAGGAAATCTACGCCACAGACTTCATCATCTCCGAGCCCTCGACAATCAAGGTAAACTTCACCTCCGAGGAGCAGCACGTACGCTTCGCCGTCGCCAACGGCCAGAAGCTCTCGTTCCTGGTCAACACCGCCACCGCCGGCGGCACCGTCGAGGTTGACTGGGGCACCGGCACACGCACCCGCTACACCGGCCAGTACGGCTACGAGACCGGCACGACCCAGATTGGCGGCGTACGCATCGAAGGCACCGCCGTCGGCGACTACTTCGCCGTCTACGGCGACATCGCCGCCATCGACGTCTCCGGCTACGGCGACATGGCCGACATGTTCGGCGTATGGGACAACCACATCACCGCCGCCGACATCTCCGGATGCCCCGGCCTCAAATTCTTCAACGCCCACTGGAACCCCATCACCTCCATCGACCTGAGCCAGAACGGCGACCTCGAAATCCTGCGCCTCAGCTACACAGGCATCAAGGACATCGACCTCAGCGCCAACAACAAGCTGATGTGGCTGGAGATGTACAGCGACGGCTTCGGCGACGACGGCATAGCCATGCTCGAGAAAATCGACCTCGGCAACAAGCGTCAGCTGCAGTATGTCGACCTCAAGAACAACCGCCTGTCGTCCCTCGATGTTTCCGGTTGTCCCTACCTGCGCTGGCTGAAAGTTCAGAACAACCTCGGCATAGCCTCCATTGACCTGTCGAAAAACCTGTACCTGCAGGAACTGAACGTCAACCGCAACAAGATTGCCGCCCTCGACCTGTCGGCCAATCCCATGCTGACCATACTCTCAGCCGACGACAACCAGCTGCACGGCATCGACCTGAGCGCCAACAGCGGGCTTACCGATCTCTCGCTCAACAACAACTACATCACCGAACTTGACCTGCACGCCAACAAGGCCCTTATCAACATCGGCATCGCCGGCAACGGCATCGGCGCCGAGCAGCTCAACACCATCTACTACAACCTGCCCGTCCGCATCGCTCCCGAAGGCGAGGACGAGAAGCCCGTCTCGCACACTCTCCTTGTCAAGCAGAGCGGCGACCGCGCCGAGAACGCAGCCCTGACCTGCGACTCGAGTATCGCCCTCGACCGTCTGTGGAAGCCCAACGTTGAGGGCAACAACAGCGGCTCGCCCACAGCCTACCTCGACCTCTTGCCCGCCGTCGGCGGCACATTCAAGGTCGTTGACGAAAGCGGCAAGGAGTACAGCCACGGCTCGATGGTGCCCAAATACGCCAAACTCACCATCGTCGCCACTCCCGAAAGCGGCAAGGCGTTCAAGTCTTACTCGCTCAACGGCGAGGAGGCCATCGAGAGCAGCACCTTCGAGATGCCCGGCATCTACACCAAGCTGAAAGTCAGCTTCGGCGAGTCGGGCAGCGTAGATGACATCGAAGCCTCAGGCGTCAGCGTCAACGCCGGTGCCGACGGCATCACCGTCACCGCCGACAGCGCTACCGCACGCATCTTCACCGCCGCCGGTGTCTGCGTCAGCGAGCTCTACGTCTCCGGCGAAGCCACAGCCGCCCTCGCCCCCGGCTACTACATCGTCGTCACCACCCGTAACGGCGTGACCAAGAGCCATAAGGCGATAGTGAAATAATTTCGCTCCTCATAGTGGATCAAATTCGCTAATGTAGGGACATCGCTTTGCGATGTCGGACCGGCAATTCTGCCACCTGAACATGCCAAAGGCATGTCCCTACATTAGACGGATTTGGCACACCACCAAGGGTACAATTCTCCACCCCGCATATTAACCAACCATTATATCTTAGTGCGTATGAAAAAATTTTTCACACTCCTGATGGCGTTGCCGCTTGCCGCCTCCGTCTGGGGCGCCGAAACGCCGCCGTGCAAACTGACCTTCCTCAACCAGGCCGAATTTGACAAATGGCTGCCCGTCGACGCAAACAAAGACGGCGGCGACAACCAGTTCAAGTTCAAAAGCAGCGAACAGGCCGCCTACTATACTCAGGTCAAGAGCTATAAGTACAATGCCGACGATTGGATGATTTCGCCGGCTATAACACTAACAGCCGGAAAGCAATACACAATAAGCATATCCTATAGAACCGTCAACGGATACAGCAGTGACAAAAACGACTTTGTTGTCAACTACGGTTCCGAGCAGACCGTGGAATCAATGACAACTGAAATCCTGAACGTCACCGGCGTTAAGAAATCGGATTCTTACAACGACAAAACGTCCGAGATATTTACCGTCGAGACCTCCGGAGACTATTGTTTCGGAGTTCATCTTGTATCTGAAGGCTATCAGGGTGACTTCGCTATCAAGTCGTTCACCGTCGCCGAATTTGTCGAGCTTCCCGAGGCAATTTCGACTGCCACCGTCACCCCCGCACCTCTTGGCGAGATGAAAGCCGAGCTGTCGTGGACCTATCCGTCGAAGAACAACACCGGCGGCGCCCTTTCGGCCATCTCCGGCGTCCGCATCTACCGCGAATATCTGTATAAAAATTTTGCACTCGATGACGAGCACCTTATCGCAACCGTCACCGAGGGTGCCGCTCCCGGCGCCATCGGCACATACACCGACAACAACCTCAAGGACGGCAGCGGAACATACTACTACGCTTTTGTCCCCTTCAACGAAAACGGTGTCTCGCTCTCCGACCCGTCTCAGTTCTCGGCATGGATTGGCGAGGAAACCGACCTCAAAAAAGTCGATAACCTCAAGGCCGTCCAGGACCCGGACAACGAAGAGCACGTGCTGCTGACATGGAACATTCCGCCTCAGGGCGCCAACGGCGCATACGTCGACCCTGCCAAGATTTCGTACCGCATCGAGCGCGGCAACGACGTCCTCGAGGAGTCGTGGACAGGCGAGTTGCCCTACAAAGACACCACCATCCCCGGCGCCGGAACCTACGAATATGTCGTAAAAGCCCTCTACAACGGCAAGGAGTCAATCTACAACTCGAAAGTCTCCATTACCATCAAAGGTGCCGTCGCCCTGCCGTATTCCAACACGTTCGACAACCGCAACAGCGTTGAACAGCTGACTTTTGTACACGCCGCACCGGGCAGAAACGACTGGGGCTTTTCGAGCCAGTCAATTAAAGTGTACGAGAGCGGTACACCCAATGCTTTCGCCTATCTGCCTCCCTTCAAACTCGAAGCCGGAAAGAATTATGGCGTGACTTTCAAGACAAAAGTTTCGTCGGCATCGTCATCGAAGAACCTGGCCGTTGTACTTTCCACCGCCGCCACTGCCGAAGGCGGGCACACCGAGGTCTTCCGCGAGGTTGTCTCCGACAACACATACACCGAAAAGACCGCCGTATTCTCTGTTCCCGCCGACGGCAAGTACTACATCGGCTTCCTTTTCGACGGTGATTCCAACAACTGGGATGACCTTTATGTGGATGACGTTCTCGTAGACGTGGTGATTGCCGCTCCCGCAGCCGTCAGCGACCTTGCAGTCGCTCCGGGTGCCGAGGGTGCTCTCGAGGCAACTCTGACGTGGACCAACCCGGCCCTCACCAACAGCGGCAGCGAGCTGTCCGCTCTGACAAAGGTTGTCGTAACCCGTGACGGCGTAGAAATCAAGACTTTCGACGCTCCCGCTCCCGGTTCGGCCGCCTCGTTCACTGACAAGGAACTCGTTGCTCCCGGCTTCTACACTTACGCCGTCATCCCCTATCTCGACGAGAACGCCGGCAAGGCCGCCGAGGTCACCTCGACATGGGTCGGCAAGGACACACCCAAGGCTCCCGCGTCTGTAACCGTCGCCAATGACGGCGCCGGCCGCACAGTCACCTTCGAGGCCGTCACCGAGAGCGCCAACGGCGGCTACATGCCCGCTGAGCTGACCTACACCATCTCCCGCAACGGTGTTGTCCTGGCCGAAGGCGTCGCCGCAGAGCCATACGTTGACACCGAAGCCGACCTGCCCCTCGGTTTCTACACCTACTCCGTATACGCCGGCTATGACGACGTCAAGGGCGAGGCCGCAAACAGCGAGCCCGTCCGCCTTGGCGAAACCCTCGCATTGCCATATACCCCCGACCACATGGACAGCAAGGAGTACGAACTGTGGACCCTCGACAAGGGCGACAGCAAACAGGACTGGGGTCACGACGCCCAGTGGTACAAGGGCATGGCCATCTATGGCGCCCTCAACAGCTGGGCTTACACTCCGCCCTTCTTTGCCAAGCAGGGCGAATGTCTGCTCACCTTCAGCGCCGCCTGCCAGAGCACTACCGCCGAGAACCTGAAAGTATGCCTGATACGCGAGGCCGAGGTGGAAGAGACTCCCGATGAGTCCGGCAAAATGCGTGTCGCTCCCGAATGGACACCCGAGATTGTCGGCGACCCCGTCGACTATGTCATCAATGAGCCCTGGAGCGGCACCGACTTCACCGTCCGCACCCAGACTCTAAAGGTTCCCGCTGACGGCAAATACTATGTAGGCTTCGGTGCCAACATCGGCGCACGCGCCGCCAGCGGCGGACGCCTCGTCCTCAAACAGTCCGACATCGAGCAGACAACCGTCACCGGCGTGGATGACATCGTCACCGACAGCACCGACGCCCCCGTCGAGTACTACAACCTGCAGGGCCTCCGCATCACCAACCCCGAACCCGGCCTCTACATCCGCGTCCAGGGCAAGAAGGCCTCAAAGGTACTGATAAAGTAAATATCGGTAAAGCATAGATTAGACCGACAGAACATCCGCCCGAGAAGGTGTGTCAAAATAGCCTGAATGGCGGTGTGTGTTAAAATAGCCTGAATGCAGGGACATCGCTTTGCGATGTTAAGCCTGTAAACCAGTTGATTGGCTTAACATGCCAAAGGCATGTCCCTACATTCAGGCTATTTTGACACACCGTCTTTTTAAGCTTTAAAATTTGTGTGTCACACAATTTATTTGGTGGGTACGAAATTTTTTTATACCTTTGTACCGCTAAACAGCAAAGGCCTCGTGGCCGTGCTTCAGCGACACCACCAAAGGAGAGGTGGGTGAGTGGCTGAAACCAGCAGTTTGCTAAACTGCCGTAGGAGTAATCCTACCACG
>JBJEDC010000063.1:0-12352 GCA_051871645.1 Muribaculaceae bacterium
GCTTTCTCTCAATATCGCTGAGATAAGAGAGTATATACGAGTCCGATACAAAAAACTGGTCAGCCATAATTTCTGTTTTTATTATGATGGGAAATTCCGGTGTCTTTCAGCGGCACTGTGTATTTAAAACGGTTTGAAACTGTTTCTGTGTCACAAAAATACAACGAGCATTTTCATCAAACCAAAGTTCACGGCATATTTCCGGTGAAAGAGCTGGATTTGTCGGTGAAACAATGAATGAGGTGATTAAACGTATTGCTTCCACTTATCTAAACTCACTGAGTGCCATGCTATTACCGCATAAGTGTGCAGTTTACGTCAGGAAAGGCCTTAAGACGTGAACAGGTGATAGACAAATCCATTCTTTTGTGGTTTTTCACCTCCAATGCAAAACTAATGTGGATAGAATCGGTGTAAATTACTCGCTGAACAGGGTGTCGGCCGGCAGTTTGAATGTCACAGGAAGGTTGTAATAGGTGTTGACTCTCTTACCGTTACGTTTGCCGGGATTAAAACGCGGCAGTAAGCGTACTACGCGCAAAGCCTCGCGGTCAAGGGCCGGTCCCTTGCTACGCAAAATTTCCGGCTCACATACATAGCCAAGGCTGTCTATATAGAATTTTACAACGACGCGACCCTGTATCCTTTCACTTAACAGCTCCTCCGGGTATTTCAAGTGCTCATTTATGAAACGATTCAAAGCAGCATCTCCTCCCGGGAATTGCGGTTTCTGGTCCACAACGGCATAGACATAGATGTCCCTTTCATCCGTTTTTTCAGGTGAACTGCCCAACCCGATTTCACCGCGTTCCACTTCCCCGACAAACAAATCTTCAGGAATAGCAGGTACCTCTCCTTTTTTTACAATTGGCTCCAGCGGGGTACTTGAAGCTGAATTTCTGATTAGCGACGAATCTACCACTTCTTCAAAGCCGATGGTGTCCTTCGTCTCCGTCTGCTCCACCGGCTTGTCATGAGTGGTTCTATCCGACTGATTCGATGTGCCGTTGCAACCGGCCATGAGGAACATGCCGGCGGAGACACCGGCGAGGGCTACGGCTTTGCCGGCAAGGGAGCGGGCGTGGAGCTGCTGCTCAAGGTAGCGCACCTCGGCCTCGCATTTGGGGCATGTGCCGAGACAGTCGCCTTTGTAGCGGCACTCCGATGTCACGAATTCGATGTCGTTGGCCTCGGCAATCTGCCGACGAATTTCTTTCAAAATCTTACAGGTCTGTTTTCCTCGTGCCATAGTCAGTGTTTGCGGAGTTTATAGGTGAATAAATCGAATTGGGTGAAGCCGAGGGCTTCGAGTTGCCTGCGGCTTGCCTCGCGGTCGGCATCGGTGTTGTAACCGGGGACAATAGGCAGGCGGACAAGACAGTCACGCTGGCGACCGGCTTCGGCTATCTTGCGCAGGTTGGCGATGACAAGGTCGTTCGACCGATCCGTGTAACTGCGGTAAATATCGGAATTCATGTCCTTGACGTCGATAATCAGGTAATCCGTCACCGGAAGCAGTGCTTCGACATTGGCGACAGGGACATTCAGCGAGGTCTCCAGATTAAGCTTCCAGTCCGGACCGCAGAGCTCGCGGAATTCACGGATGAAATCCGGCCGCAGGCACGGCTCTCCGCCTCCGAAAGTTACGCCGCCGTTTGTGGCAATGAAGTAGATATTGTCGACACTGACCTCGGCGTACAGTTCCACCGGTGAATACTCCGGAAAATGTCCGTCATTGCCCAGCGACTGCGGATTAAGGCAATAACGGCAACTGAGCGGACACCCGTGGAACGCCACAAGCGTAGTCACCCCCTCGCCGTCCGAGGCAAGGCGATGCCGCACAACACCGATTATCTTAGCCCTCTGCTCTTTCATGGTTATTATCCGTTACCCCGCAAATATACAACAATATTTAAGTAATTCAACGACAATCAGTCAAAAAGTACGTCTTACATAAATGACGGACGCCATTCCCGAAGGTGGGAAGGGCGTCCGTTGTTATGTGGGACGGGGCGGGTCAGCCGCCGAAGTTGTCGTAGTGGATCATTTCGGGGGGGACGCCGAGGCTGTCGAGCATCTTGTTGACGGCGGCGGACATGGGGCCGGGGCCGCACATGTAGTATTCGATGTCCTCGGGGTCGGGATGGTCCTTGAGGTAGGTGTCATAGATGACCTGGTGGACGAAACCGGGGGTGTAGGCCACTCCGGCGGCATCGGCGGCGGGGTCGGGACGGTCGAGGGCCAGGTGGAACCGGAAGTTGGGGAAGTCTTTCTCAAGCTGCAGGAAATCGTCGAGATAGAACACCTCGTTGAGGGCTCGGGCACCGTAGAAGAAATTCATGACACGGTCCGTGCAGTGCAGGGTCTTTGTCATGTACATAATCTGCGCGCGCAGGGGGGCCATGCCGGCGCCGCCGCCTATCCACATCATCTCGGCCTTGGAGTTGATGATGGGGTGGAAATCGCCGTAGGGGCCCGACATGAGCACCTTGTCGCCGGGCTTGAGGGTGAAGATGTAGCTTGAGGCTATGCCCGGCATGACATCCTGGAAACCGACCTGGGGCTTGGGTTTGAAAGGCGGTGTGGCGATACGCACCGTCAGCATTATCACGTCGCCCTCGTCGGGGTAGTTGGCCATGGAGTATGCGCGGACGGTGGTCTCATCGTTGCGGCACTTGAGGCCGAAGAGGCCGAACTTCTCCCATGCAGGCAGATATTCGGCGCCGATGCTGTCCTTGTCGATGTCGACGTTGTAGTCCATAGTATAGGGCGGGATTTTAATCTGTGCGTACGAGCCGGGCATGAAATCCATGTGCTCGCCGGCGGGCAGGGCCACGATGAATTCCTTGATGAAGGTAGCCACGTTCCTGTTGGAGATGACAGTACACTCCCACTCCTTGACGGAGAGGACCGATGCGGGCACCTTGATGGACATGTCCTGCTTGACCTTGACCTGGCAGCCCAGGCGCCAGTGGTCCTTGACCTCGCGACGGGTGAAATGGACGGTCTCGGTGGGCAGGATGTCACCGCCGCCGCTCATCACCTGCACGCGGCACTGTCCGCAGCTGCCCTTGCCGCCGCATGCCGAAGGCAGGTAGACGTCCTTGGTGGCCAGCGCCGACAGCAGCGAGCCGCCGGCGGGGACGGCGATGTCGGTCTCGTCGTTGATATTGATGTTGACGTCGCCGCTCTTCACCATGAATTTCTTGGCGATAAGCAGCAGAATCACAAGCAGCACTGTCACAAGCAGGAATATGCCTGTTCCGGCCAGTACCGTCAGCGTGGCGGGGTCGGCCGCCAGACAGATTGTTGTCAAAACTTTGCTCATATCCTTACTTGTTTAGATTTTGATACCGAGGAAGCTCATGAACGCTATGCCCATCAGGGCCGTCATGATGAAAGTGATGCCTATGCCGCGCAGAGGCTTGGGGATGTTGGAGTGAGACTGCAGACGCTCGCGGATAGCGGCGAGAGCGACGATGGCCAGGAGCCATCCCAGGCCCCATCCGGCACCGGCGCAGACTGCGGTCCATACCGACGGGAACGACCGCTGCTCCATGAACAGCGAGCCGCCTAAGATGGCGCAGTTGACGGCGATGAGGGGCAGGAAGATGCCAAGCTGCGAGTACAGCGCCGGCATGTATTTCTCGACGGCCATCTCGACGAGCTGGGTCATCGAGGCGATGACGGCGATGAACATTATCAGCGACAGGAAGCTGAGGTCGACGGCGGCATATTCCGGACCCAGCCACGACAATGCGCCGGGACGGAGCACGTATGTCTCCAGCAGATAGTTGACGGGCAGCGTCACCACGAGCATGAAGGTGACGGCGACGCCGAGGCCCAGAGCCGTGCGTACGTTCTTGCTCACGGCGAGAAACGAGCACATGCCCAGGAAGTAGGCGAATATCATGTTGTCGATGAAAATCGACCTTATGAACAGATTCAGATTTTCCATTTCTTGATGCTTAGAAGGTCAAAGAAAATGTATTTACTCTCGGCTACGGACTTATTTCTCCTGCAGTTCCTTGTTGTGCGCGCGGTGCGCCCAGATTATGCAGGCCACGACAATCAGCGCCATCGGGGGCAGAATCATCAGGCCGTTGTTCATGTATCCTGCATCGTAGAGGGCCTGCGGTATGACCTGCACGCCGAAGAGCGTGCCCGAGCCCAGCAGCTCACGGAAGAAAGCGACGATAATCAGGATTATCGCATAGCCCAGACCGTTGCCTACACCGTCGAGGAACGACGGCCAGGGACGGTTCTGCAGCGCGAAAGCCTCGAGGCGACCCATCAGGATACAGTTGGTGATGATGAGGCCCACGAATACCGACAGCTGGCGCGAGACATCGTAGGCATATGCCTCGAGCAGCTGGTTGACGATGACCACCAGCGCTGCCACCACCACAAGCTGCACGATGATGCGCACATTGACGGGGATTGTCTTGCGGATGAGGGAAATTATCACCGACGAGAAGGCCAGCACCGCTATCACGCTTATGCCCATCACAATCGCGGGCTCGAGCTTGGCGGTGACAGCCAGTGCCGAGCAGATGCCGAGCACCTGCACTATCACGGGATTGTCCTTGGACAGCGGATTAAAGAATACCGCCGAGTTTTTTACTTTTTCTGCCATAATTACTTATTGTTGGCGGCGTTGTTCACGTCGTTGTCCTTTATCTTTTTCAGGAATGCGGCATAGGGCAGCAGGCAGTCGTCGAGCATGGCGCTGACGCCCTTGCTGGTGATGGTGCCGCCCGAGATACCGTCCACATAGTCGCGGTCATCCTGGGGTTTCTGCCCTTTCTTGACCACGGCGACGGGGCTGAAGACATCGTTCTTCCACAGCTCCTTGCCATTGAACTGCTCGGAGAAGGCCGGTTTCTCAATCTCGGCGCCCAGACCGGGAGTCTCGCCCTGGTGGCCGAAGAAGGCGCCGAAGACGGTGTCACCGTCGGCGTCGATGGCGACGTAGCCCCAGATGGGACCCCAGAGACCTGCGCCGTAGACGGGCATGATGTACTTGGTGCCGGAGGGAACCTTTGCGATGTAGACAGGAAGCTGACGCTCGGCCTCGGGTTTCTTGACCTCGGCGGCGACATCGACATCGAAGGCGTCGGCGCCATCGACGGTCTCGCCCTTGCTGTTAACTACAATCGTCGAGATGATATATTTTTCGTAAGCCTCCTTCATCTGCCCTTTCTCGGGCACGACGTGTACGGCGGCCAGAATCTGGCGCATCTTGTCGGCGTCGGCGTTGGCTTTCTTCTGCGATGCCAGCGACATCGAGGTTATGGCCAGGGCGGCTCCGACCACTGCTACGAGCACAATGATATATATTAATGTGTAGCCGTTGCTTTGCTTGTTTATTGCCATGGTTCAGTCCTCCTTCTTTTCTATTGCGACAAGGCGGCGCATGCGGCGGCTGACGTTGGCCTGGACCACGCACCAGTCGATGAGCGGGGCAAGCACGTTGGCAAGCAGAATTGCCAGCATGGCGCCCTCGGGGTAGCCTGTGTTGTAGTTGCGGATGATTACGGCCACGATGCCGATAAAGAGGCCGTAGATGTATTTGCCGGTATTGGTGCGGCATGCCGTCACGGGGTCGGTGGCCATGAAGACGGCGCCGAAGAGCAGACCGCCTAAAAGCAGCTGGTCGTAGAAGGGTACCATCGTACCGGGATAAGTCGGCGTGGCAAGGGCGTTGGAGAGCGCTCCCATAGCCAGGGCGCCGACGACCACCGACAGCATGATGCGCCAGTCGCCGATGCGGGTGAACAGCAGGATGGCGGCGCCGATGAGGATGCACAGCGTAGAGGTCTCGCCGAACGAGCCGGGGATGAGGCCCACGAAGGCCTGCCAGGCGTCGATTGCCTGTCCGCCCACGCCGTGGAACATATCGAAAGGATAAGCCGCCGAGGTGCTTGTGGCGACCTCGCCGAGGGGTGTCGCGCAGGTGAAGCCGTCGGGAACGGCGGGAGCCCACGAGCCTATGCTGTCGGTGGCGACGAAAGCCTTGTCGCCGGACATCTTCGAGGGATAGGCGAAGAACAGGAAGGCGCGTGCCGTGAGGGCGATGTTGACGATGTTATAGCCGGTGCCTCCGAAGACCTCCTTGGCGAAGATGACAGCGAAAGCCGTAGCCAGAGCCACCATCCACAGCGGAGTGTCGATGGGGCAGATCATTGGCAGGATGAGTCCCGTCACCAGGAAGCCCTCCTGAATTTCCTCGTGCCGCCACTGCGCCACGATGAACTCTATGCCGAGACCCACGACATAGGTGACGATTACCATAGGCAGGATGCTCAGCAGTCCGTAGAAAAAGAGCTTGAAGAACGGGAAGGTTGTCTCGCCGGCGGCCAGCCAGTGCTGGTAGCCGCAGTTGTAACAGCCGAACAGGAAGCAGGGCATCAGCGCCAGCACCACTATTATCATGGTGCGCTTCGAGTCGATTGCGTCGTGCACCTGCACTCCGTCCATTGCCGCTACCGTGCGCGGCGTGTACAGAAATGTCTCAAAGCCGTCGTAGACCGAGCGGAAGGCGTGGAGCTTGCCACCCTCCTCAAACTGCGGCCTCATGCGGTCAAGAGCTTTTCGCAATGCTTTCATATATCTGTGAAATTTCAGTTTACAATTTTTGTTCCGTCACTCGGTTTCCTTGCGCATGAGGTCGAGGCCCCGGCGCACGATGGCCTGCAGGGGCAGCTTCGACGAGTCGGCGTACTCGGCCAGTGCGAAGTCGGCGGGAGTGACCTCGTAGATGCCGAGCTTCTCCATATCGTCGATATTGTCCGACTGTATTGCCTTGATGAGGTACTCGGGCATGATGTCCATGGGAATGAGGTTCTCGTAAATGCCGGACATAATCATGGCGCGGCGTCCTCCGCGCACGCGGGCGTCGGGTTTGAACAGACGTTTGAAGAAAAATCCCGGGAAGGAGGGCGACATGCTCATCTTCTTTGGCGAGACGGAGGCCCAGCCCATGAACTCGTCGCGGTCGTCACCCTCGGGGATGACCGTGACCTGCGTATAGGGATAGCGCAGGAATCCGTCCTCTCCGACAGCATGGCCGGTAAGGATGTTGCCCGAGATGTAGCGGCGGTGATGTGCGGCATCCTCGGCGTTGAGGCCGGCGGGGCCGACGAGAGCCTTCAGCTCGGTTCCGGGCACGCACATGGCTATGTAGGGCTTTGCCAGGCAAGAGCCGGTGACGGCCACGGGCTGCTCCCACGATACGGGGTTGCCCTGAGCCAGACCGCCTATTTTTAATAATGTGTAAGCGTCGAGCATCCATACCGTCTCGCCCTTGTTGACGGGCTTGATATTAGCCGCCTGCACGCTGGGGAGACCGGCGGGATGCGGACCGCGGACGTCCACCATCTCGGCGCCCTCGATGTCGGGCAAATGGTTGGAGTCACGGCGCGAGATGTAGACTTTGCCTTTCGTTGCCTTGCCCAGCAATGCAACGGCCGCTTTCAGCTGAGGCAGTTCTGCAGCGCCGAACTTCCATTCGGCCGCGAGGGGCGCGGAGTCGAAAGCGGTAACGAAGATGTCGCGGGGCTTCACGGCGGGGTCAGGGACAATGTCGTACGGCAGCTGGCGGACCAATGCGAGAAGACCCGACTCGGCCAGTTTCAGCGCCTCGGGTGTTGCTGCGGCCGGGGCCTCGGCCTTTACGGCAGGCATCGGTTCCGTTCCGTCCTTGCCTTCAGTGTCGATGACGATGCGCAAAACCTTGCGGCGCTCGCCGCGGACAACGTCGGCGACAATGCCGTCGACCGGCGACACAACCTTAAGCGACGGATTGGCCTTTGAGTGCATCAGCGGTGTCCCCGCCTTGACGGCCTCTCCCGCATGCACGTCCACTTTCAGCGTCAGGCCTTCGAAATCATCGGGGACAAGCGCGACAAAACGCGACGCAACCCTGACAGGAGCGGCCCCTGAATCGGCCACCGCCCCCGCCACCGGCAGGTCGGCGCCTTTCCTTATTCTAATTTCCATATAAGGTCAGTATATTTAAGGTATATTGACAACAGCGTCAACAGCCTTCAATGAGGTTAGATTTTTCATGTCTGCCGCCCTGTTTCAAAGCGACACCACAAAGTTAGCAAATATATTTTCACAAATGTGTGACAAAATCTTAAAAATTGCAGCCGGAGCCATTATTATTGCCGTTTCGCACACTATCGGCGCCCCGTCGCCGTTTATAAACCATTACCGGAGCCGAAAACTCACGCAGCCGCTCCCGCGGCTACGGATTATAAGGAGATATCAGCGTTTAACGTCTTTTTATCGCTTTCCGGCCCCGCGGCAACTGAATTTTAATAGAAAATATTTTGTCATATAAAAACAAAAAACTAATTTTGCGTTAGCAATGAAAGCTATTAAGGGAGCCCCCGACTGACATAGACAGGCTCCGCAAAACATAACCACCTAAAACCTAAACCATTTCAGCATATCACACATCCTCCTGCCCCCCCCACAGCCAATCAACCGCTCTGAACACCTCGGCCGTCCCGGGAGACGATAATGAAGCAAGAGACTAATAAATTAATCATTAATAACTAAATTTTAATTATTTTTATCTTTCAGTTTTAATTATGGAAGCTCAAAAGCCCAACACAAAAGCCACAAAGCCCGCGAAGGCCAAGTCCAACGCTCCCGGCATCAAAAACGCATCATGGGTAATTGTCTGCTGCTTTATCGTAGCAGTCTGCCTGTTCATCTTCTGGTTCGGTAACGACATGCACTTCGACGAGGAGCAGCATCCCCTCGACATCTGGGGCACCATCTACAAAGGTGGTTTCATCGTTCCTGTTCTTCAGACCCTCTTCCTTACTGTTATCGTTCTCGCCGTTGAGCGTGGTATCGCTCTGTCGGCCGCCAAAGGCAAAGGCAACATCGCCAAGTTCGTTGCCGGCGTAAAGGCCTGCCTCGCCAAGAACGACATCGACGGTGCCGAGAAGCTTTGCAAGCAGCAGAAGGGTTCGGTTGCCGCTGTTGTAAGCGCAGCCCTCATCCGCTACCGTGAGATGGACAGCAACACCGTCCTCACCAAAGAGCAGAAGGTCGCTACCCTGCAGAAAGAGGTTGAAGAGGCTACCGCCCTCGAGATGCCCGCTCTCCAGCAGAACCTCCCCATCGTCGCTACCATGACCACCCTCGGTACTCTCGTCGGTCTTCTCGGTACTGTAATGGGTATGATCAAATCGTTCCAGGCCCTCGGTGCCGGCGGCGGTGCCGTTGACTCCACCGAGCTGTCCGTAGGTATCTCCGAGGCACTTGTGAACACCGCCTTCGGTATCGCAACCGGTGCTTTCGCCGTTATCTTCTACAACTACTACACCAACAAGATTGACAACCTCACCTACGCTATCGACGAAATCGGTTTCTCGATTGTTCAGACATTCCAGGCTACTCACTGATCCCCGTTTACCTGTTTTAAAAACCCCTTAACCATTTAAAATAAGTAAATATGGGAAAAGTAAAAATCAAGAAAAAAAGCACGCTTATCGACATGACGGCGATGAGTGATGTGACGGTTCTTCTGCTTACTTTCTTCATGTTGACTTCAACCTTCCTCAAGAAGGAGCCCACGGTGGTATACACCCCCTCGTCGGTTTCTGAGGAAGCAATTCCATCCTCCAACCTGATTACAGTACTGGTTTCCTCAGCCGATAAGAAAGACCCCAACAACATCGAGGGCGAAGGCAAAATCTTCCTTTCGTTCACCGGTGACTCTCTTATCTCCAACGAGAACCTCCGCATACTCATTCTCGACGAGGCTATCAAAATCTGGAACAAGCAGCACCCGAAGAACAACATCACACTCACCGACCGCGAGCGCGCCAATTTCTCGAAGATTCAGATGATGGGCACTCCCTTTACGAATCTCAAGAACGCGCTCAGCATGGACCCCGCTAAGCTCGAAGCCGAACAGACCGATCTTAAGAATCCCAATGTCGGCATACCCATCAACGACAACAACGACCCCGACGGACGTCTCAACGATTTCCAGATCTGGTGCCAGGCCATCAACTACGTGGCATCTGACAAGCGTAAAGAGAAAATCCAGCAGATGGGTCTCGACGAGAGCACTCCCGAAGGCCGTGAAAAGATCCGTGACCTCGACATCCTTTACAACTCAGTAAAGCAGGGTACCGGTATCACCGTCAAGGCCGACAAGGACACCCCCTTCGCCTCTATCGACCGTGTTTTCGACAACCTTCAGACCATGCGCCTCAACAAGTTCACCTTGCAGACCGCGCTTAAGGCCGAGACCAACTAAAAAGTAAAATCAATTATGGCACAAATAGATACATCATCATCAGGCGGCAAGAAAAAGAAAGGCGCCCAGAAAAAGATGGCTATCCATGTTGACTTTACTCCCATGGTCGACATGAACATGCTTCTGATCACGTTCTTCATGCTCTGCACAACTATGATTCAGTCGCGCACCATGCAGATTTTCCTTCCCTCGAACGACAAGAACATCAAGGAGGAGGACAAGAACGAGGCAAAAGCTGACGAGGCTATCACACTCATCCTCGATACCGAATATCAGAACGGCACGCTCCAGCCCGCTCACGACGAGAACGGCAACACCAAGCACCGTGTATACTACTACGAGGGCATGGCTGACGAAACCAACTCGAACGTCATCGGTCAGAAGCGTACCTCCAAGGGTGCCGTCGCTCTCTCCCAGTTCGTCACAACCGAACAGGGCCAGCAGGGCATCCGTCAGATCCTCCGTGAACGTCACAAAGACGTGATGGACCAGTACGACAAGCTCAAAGAGCAGTGGCGTAACAAGGAAATCACGAAGGAAGTATTCGAGGAGAAAGCCAAAGATTTGGCTACCAACGAGAAGTTCAAGCATCCCGTAGTGGTTATCAAACCCGGACCCAACGCTACCTACGAATCTCTCATCAGCGCTCTGGACGAACTCAACCTCAACCAGATCCGCCGCTACTCTATCCAGATGCCCACGCACCAGGATACCGTACTGCTCGAGAATTTCCAGAAGGCGAACCCTTCGGTCAAGGTTATCAACCCTCGTGTACGCAAGTAAGTGAAAGACCTATTGTTTAACCCGTAAAACATCGAAAAAATGGCAAAAGACGTAGATCTTTCATCAAAAGAATGGACCGACCTTGTTTTTGAAGGCAAAAACAAAGAGTACGGAGCATATACCCTCCGCAGCGGCTCGGTCAAACGCCACAACATAGCAGTAATCTGCGTCCTCTCTGTTCTCGCAGTCATCCTCATCCTGCTCATCCTCATCGCCAAGGGCGTCTTCAAGACTGCCGAAGACGACATGAACGTTGACGCCGGCAAGGAGGCTGTAACGATCGCTCAGGCAGCTGATGACGAAGAGGAAATCGAAGATATTCCTCTCGAAATCCCCGACGAGCCCGAGCCCGTTCAGGAAGAAGAAGAGGTAACCGCCACACAGCAGGTAACCGAAGTCGTCATCAAGAACGAGATTAACGAGGACAAGAAAGTCAAGGACGTAGACCAGCTTCTTGAAAACACCAGCGATTTTGGTTCGAAAGACCACGAAGGTGTTGAGGACTCACGTAAGGAAATCGTCAAGGAGAAAGTCGTAGAAGAAGCTCCCAAGCCTGTTGTCAAGAAGGACAATGCGCCTGTCAACATGGCTATCGTAGAGCAGAAACCTATGTTCCCCGGCGGTGAAGCAGCAATGTACAAATGGCTGGGCGACCAGATCCAGTATCCCGCAGCAGCATCCGAAGAGGGTGTACAGGGACGCGTAGTCGTACAGTTCATTGTTGAGGAAAACGGCTCGATCAGCCACGTCAACGTCGTCCGCGGCAAACACCCCGCCCTTGACGCCGAGGCTCTCCGAGTAGTGAAGAAGATGCCGAAATGGAACCCCGGCCGTAACAACGGTCAGCCCGTTCGCGTAATCTACAACCTTCCCGTGACCTTCAAGCTCAAACAGTAAGCAGCTTTTGAATTCCATATTCTCTATTTAGTAAGTTAGTAAGGGAGAGGCCCACCGGCTTCTCCCTTATTGCTTTCCATACGCACACAGTCAATGTCTTATACTCGCACGGTTTAATCAGAATCTGCATACATTGAACCCGTAACCCGGGCTACAAATCACGCCTAAAAACATGTTATATAACACATTGCAAGCGCGAATACCCGGCGACGCCGAATTTTAAGTATTTTTAACGGCAATATTCTAAAATTTGACGGGATTTTGCACCCTTTTCCGTTTGGTTTGTGTATTTTTGCATAGCAATCATACGGGAGGACGCCTCCCGCTTAATCGGAAACTACATAACCAACCACTTTACAAAGCCTTTAAAAGTATGGATATCAA
>JBJEDC010000064.1:0-11965 GCA_051871645.1 Muribaculaceae bacterium
TTTTTAATAATCCTTTTGGTCTTATCACACTAAACAAACAAGATATGAAGAATTTACGCTTTACTGTTGCCGCCTTTGCCTTTGCGGCGGCTTTTTCGGGTTCGATGCAGGCACAGAAGCCTGTAGTGTCGCAGGACGTCATGCTTGACCGATTTTTGAAATATGTGGCCGTCAACGGCCGGTCGGAGGAGTCGGCCACTCCCGGCGAGTGGTACGTCACTCCCGGCCAGGTAAAGATGGCTCAGGTGCTCGAGGCCGATATCAAGGCTCTCGGCGCCGATGTCTATCGCTCGGATGACGCCTACGTCTATGTCACCATCCCCTCAAACGTGAGGAAAGACGTGCCGGTCATGGGCGTCAGCTGCCACCTCGACTATACCCCCGAGGCTCCCGGCGACAACATCAGACCCATCGTAATCAGGAACTACCGCGGCGGTGATATCGAGCAGTCGGCCGGGCACGTCATCAAGGCTGACTCGCCCGAAGGCCAGGCTCTCAAAGGCCTTGTCGGCAAGACAATCGTCCACACCGACGGCTCGACCCTCCTCGGCGGCGACGACCGCAACGGCGTCACCATCGCCGTCAGCCTCATCGAGGACCTGATGAAAAATCCGAAACTCAGGCACGGCAAGGTGCTGTTTGTCTTCTGCCCCAACGAGGACATAGGCCTGTCGGCCGGGCGTATCGACAAGTCGCGTTTCAGTCCCGACATCCTCTTTGACCTCGACGGCGAAGGAACGGCTGAAATCACTGACGAGAATTTCACTGCCAAGGGTCTCGATGTCAGGTTTGTCGGCCACTATGCCCATCCCGGCGACGCCAAGGCCATGAAACTCGGCGACGCCCTTGCCGCCGCCTCTACCTTCATCGCCGGCATCCCCGTGAAATATCGTCCCGAGAACACCGAGGGCAAGGAGGGCTACATCCATCCCTGGAAGATGACCGCCGACGGCAACGACTATACTGTCTCCACCCGCATCCGCTATTTCGACAAAGCTGAAGGGGAGGAATTCGACCGCATCATCCGCGCCGACCTCGACAACGTCCGCAGGGACTTTCCCAACGTGGGCGTCGACGTCATCAGCGACGCGCTCCAGTACGAGAACGTGGCCTACAACATGCACCCCGCCTCGCATACCGTCATCGAGAAGGCTTCCCTAAGGTCCTCCGTTCCCGTCAAGTTCAAAAGTGAGCGCGGAGGCACCACTGCCGCAATGTTTACCGCCAAGGGACTCCGCGGAGGCATGTGCGTCTTCACCGGCCAGCACGCCATCCACTCCACCCAGGAATATTCGGTTCTCGAAGAGATGTACGACGCCTACCGCCTGATGCTCGCCGCCATAGCCGAGACCGCCAGACTCTGACCTGACGTTCAGGTTTTTGGCCCTCTGGCTAAAACGGAGCAATTCGCCGCCAATTCACCTGAAAAACCCGGGGGGTTCACCGTAAAAAGGTCGAAATGCTTGGATACCGGTGCATAAAAGCCGTATCTTCGCAGTGCAAGAAAAAATTAGTGTTCAACCACATAAATTAACACGAAGATGAAAAATTTATTCAAAATTATAATGATGTCGATGGCAGTCCTGATTATGACTGCCGGTGCCGAACCCGTTAACGCCTGGTCATTTAAAATTCCGAGAGTGCCCAAAGTCTCGCTTCCCAAAGTGCCTCAGATGAGAGTTTCCAGTGTCATTCCGACTCCGAAAATCAATACCCGTGTCCCGGCAATCTACACCAAGAGACTGTCGCAATACAGACTAAACGCCTTCGACACCAAGATTCAACATGTCGTAATTCCCCCCGTCAGAAAGAATTATGCTCTTCCCGCGCTTGCAGCCGCAGCGGCAAATGCTGTTCAACGTGCTGACACCATCGGAGAAAACCGGTCGGAACTCTTAAAGCTGACCCTGGCAAAATGTCCGCGACTGTTCCCCGCCGTCACAGCCAATAATAACTGACCTGTCATCACACATCCTCCAATACATTACTCTTTCCGTTTCAAACCTTACACAATATACAACTAAAGGAATTATCCCATATCTGATTTACCACTGACAGGCAAAAACACAACTCGATAACAGAAACACAAAAGGGGTTTCATTACACAACAAAGTTCGGAAAAATGTCGAAGATGACATAAATCCGAACTTTTTTTTGATGTAGCAGTATTAATTAATGGGATTTTCGGACTTGAGACATCCTTACCATGAGAGCTACCGGATTACCCCTACTCCTGCTTTTCCTCGTCCCTCAGCACTTCCGGAAGTTCGTTCTCGGGATAAAAGTCCTTCAGCATGCGCATAAGGCTGAGGGCTTCGTCCTTATCCGTTCCGGCATTATAGGCCTTTGCGGCAAAATAGGATGCCGTACCGTATTCCTTATTAAGGAAACAGTAGTCGGCGTAAGGATAAAATGCCGGGGCATAACCTTGCCGGGCAAAGCGGGAAATCTTATTCATGTCGCCGCTCTGCAGGGCATTTTTAAACTGAACTGCTATGGGTTGGTCGGCATAGGTGAAAGTCCGTGGTCTGGGGTCAGTCTTTATTGTTCCTTTCTTTTTGGCATAGAAGTAGAAGTCATCGCCCACATAATAGTTGCTCTCGGCTATTTTCACCGCATTTTTCAAGGATGAAAGATAGTCCCCGCCACCGGCAAGATAGCCGGTCGTCGCTATTCTGTAAATCATATTAGGCTCGATTTCCCTCGTGCTGGAAAACCCTTTTATAATGCCGTCCGACCTCTTATGTCCCGACGGTCCCAGCTGGTCAAGAACGTCAAGAAATTGAGTACCTTTTATTTCAAGAATACAAATTTTATCTCTGAACGGCATCATGTTCAGCAATTTTTTTTCGGAAAGCGGGCCGGGGTGCCATTCCGCCCTCAATGAACCTGCGGTGTATATCGCGCCTCTGACTCCGGGCAGCAGCTCGCGGCCCCTGGCCAGTATAAAGTCTCCCATGAGATTTCTCAGTTCCGTACTTGACGAATTCAGCGCCGACTTGGCATCAATCGTACATACAATGGTATCGGCACCCGGTTCTACGACACTCAGTTCTTTCAGCATGTCCTGTCCGGTCGTGTCAGGTGACATCGCCACGACAGCCGGGTCCGCCACACGGTTTATTGTGTCGGCAACGGCTTTCGGTGCCACCTGAGCCATACGCTGTGAAGCCGGCACAGGATTATGGCCGAAGAAGACCCATATTCCGATACCAGCAAGCAACAGCGCCGCACAGGCTGCGCCGATGTACCGTATTTTACGGCGGTTGACACGTCTGTGACGAGCCTTTACGAAAACTTCGGTCGCGTTGGTGTGGACTTCGGTGCCGGCAAGGGCCGACAGGAAGGCGTCGACAGAGGGGGTACG
Organism: Muribaculaceae bacterium; assembly: GCA_051871645.1. Lineage (GTDB taxonomy): Bacteria > Bacteroidota > Bacteroidia > Bacteroidales > Muribaculaceae > CAG-873. The sequence goes on from JBJEDC010000064.1 coordinate 3,368, forward strand.
GGCGTTGGCCGAGCGGCGCATGGTCCCTTCGATAGCGGAGACAATGCGCTCGCTGATGCCTTCGGGGAGGTTGACGCGCAGGTCGTCGAACGACTCGATATTGAACGCTTTTGGCGGGTTCTTGCCCGTCAGCATGAAATAGAGCGTGCCGCCGAGGGCATATACATCGATTTCGGGAGCGAATTTCTTGATGTCGTCGTACTGCTCGATGGGGGCGTAGCCACTGCTGGCGCCTTTTGCCAGCAGATGCGAGGTGGGAGTGCCGTCGCTGCTGAAATGCTTGGCGATGCCGAAGTCTATCAGCACCGGAATAAGCGTGCCGTCGGCCCCGTTCTTCTTGAGCACTATGTTGCTTGGCTTGACATCGAGGTGCAGGATATGGCTGGCGTGGAGGATGCCCACGGCCTTGGCTATCTGCTGCATCATGGCTACGGCCTCTTCCTCCCTCATCGGCCCGTGCGCCTTTATATAGCTCTCGAGGTCGCCGCCGTCGAGGTATTCCATAACATAGTAGGCCGTGCCGTTGGCCTCGAAGGTGTCGTAAACCTTGACGATATTGGATGCTGCATTGCCCAGTATGCCGAGACGGCGGGCCTCCTCCGTAAAGTCGGCGCGACTTTCGAGGACATCGTGGTCGACGGTGGGGGCGTGCCGGACGGTCTTGCCGTCGGCGTCGCGCCAGCAACCCTTCAGGAAATGTTCCTTCACCACAAAAGGCTTGCCGTCACAGTCAACAAGATAGGTGATGCCGAAGCCGCCCGCCCCGAGCGCCCTGACGACAACAAATTTCCTTCCCGCGCCCTCGATGACGATACCGGCTGCCAGAGCCTGTGTCAGCAATCTGCTCTTATCTGTCTCGCATTCGTGTGCCATAGTAGGATTTATCTGAAAAGATTACGGAAAAAATTGTTTTTGCGTCCGGATGCCTCCGTTGCCTCGTCTTTGACGACGGGTATGAGCCATGCGGTGTTATTGTCGCGGGACTGAGAGCAGATATCCCGGATTGTCTGCATCTTCTGCCCGTCATCCGTTTCGGCGGAGAGTATTTCGGTGAGGCGGCTGTCGCTGATATTTTCGAGCACGCCGTCGCTGCACATAAAGATATAGTCGCCGTCAAGGAGCTCCGAAAGCTGTGTCACCGTGGGCCGCGAACGCTCGTCGGTATGCCTGGTCGGGGTTATGCAGCGCGTCACCACATTGCGGCGCGGATGTGTCAGTGCCTCCTCGGGCGTTATGGCTCCGCTGTGCACCATGGCGTTCACCAGCGAATGGTCCTCGCTGCGATAGAGCACGCCCACGTTGGGGCGGATATGGTAAATGCGGCTGTCGCCGATATGCGCAGCCAGACAGCCGCCGCCATGGAAGGCCACGAAGGCCATGGTGGTGGCCATGTCGCTGTTGTCGGGACCGGCCTCACGGTTAAGGCGCTCGTATACGGCGTCGAGGGCTTCGTCCAGGTCGTGCCGGACAAACGGTCTGTTCCAGTCACGGCCAACGAGTGCCCTTGCCATAGTGTCCGCAACGATAAAACTCGCATCCTCTCCGTGGCTGCTGCCGCCCACACCGTCGCAGACAATAAAGAAGCGCTGTCCGTCTCCGGCTGTGTCAGCGTCGGGCCAGCGCGAGTCCTCTTGATTGCCCCTCTGCCCGAGCTGGCTGAAGGACAAAGCTTTTCCCGGCTTTATTTTCATAGCATTATTCCTTTATCAAATTAACTCGTGTGGAGCCGAGCTGGAGTGTGTCTCCATAATTAAGATATATCACTTCGCCTTCGTGGAGGCGTTTTCCGTTAAGCAACACCGGATTGGCGGCCTTCAGCACTGTCATCTTGAAAAGAAAGCCCTGCTCTTTTTCGTTGACATCGATGTTTACCGAACGTCGGCTGACAAATTTGTCGTTGCCGATTTCAATGTCGCTGGGACAGGCCTTGTCATGGCGGCCTATGACATTGGGCCCGGGATGCAGCGGATATACGCGGCTGCGGAAGCGGCCGAGAATGCCGGCGGGGATAACGACAAGCTTGCCGCGCACACGCGCTGCCGTGCGCGAGATTGTAGTGGTCTCGGTGCCGGAGTCTTCGCCGTCCTCGACAGCCGGCAGTCCCGGGCCTGTCACCGGCACGGACCCGTCGGCAGGGCCTTTGATACGGATGCGGTTGGGATGCCCGTTGGGACATTTCACCTCATATATGCCCGGAGCCTCGGGTAATTCGAAGCAAAAACTGCATCCGCAGCCCTCGGTCCTGCAGATTAGCTGCTTTATGTTGTCGTCCTTTGCCATAGTCAGATATGTTTTTTACACTTGATGCACTGTCCGCGCCTTATCTCGTCCTCAGTCAGGGTATGACGGCATGCGGGATTGGGACAAATCATGGCTTCGTGCATCTCACGAGTCAACTGTCGCAGTTTCCTGCGTCCGTAAAGACTTATTACCGGCGAAAGAAGGGCCGGAACCATCATCACACATCGCATCAGGTTCATGCGCACATTCACCGACATGGACTCGGGGAGCAGGAATGTGGCCACAAGAAGCACCACCGACACGGCCACGGGGATAAAGGCGCTGACCGTAATCCGTTCCTCAAGAGTCTCGCGGCGCACCGTCAGGTCCCTCCAGCGGCGGCGAAGCTCCTGAAACTCCTCGCTGTAATCATCCTGGTCGGCTTTGAAGAGCTGCCTGACTACAAACTGATAGCTGCGTATCGTATCATCCGGCCCGAGCCTGACAAGCGTATCCCGGTCAATGACAACGGTTTCGACCCGGTTGAAGCGCCTGGTCTCACGGTCAAGCACAAAGGTGCCGTTTTTCGAGTCCAGGTCCCTCAGCGTCATGCTTCCGTCATCGCCGACTGTCAGCATGGCATGGCGGCCGCTTACGCCCTCGGCCCTGATGGCGAAGGGCTGCGTCCCGTTACGGCCTATTATTATTTCTTTCACAGGTCAGGTCCTCCTCGTCAGATTATACCGTCTATGAGCATAATGTCATCGGCGTCCGCTCCAAAATCCGTTATGTCTTGAGCGTCGCAGCCTGTCATGTCATCATAGTCGGCGGCATCAAAGTCCGAGATGTCCACCGTCACGTCATCAGCGCCGGCGAAATACGGAACGGTCAGGTCAGCGTTGCCGTCAGCCAGGTCAAGAGCGCCGACTGTGTCGACGTCAAACATCACCGTGCCATCTTCCCATACTCCACCTCCGCCGGCATCCGAACCCTGCAGGGCATTGATGTCATAAACCGGGTCGAGGTCAAATTCGTAGTCCGCATCCATAGCGGCACCCCTGTTGTCAAGTCGCTCCACGCTCATCAACGGCAGTTTTTCGGAATAATCAAACTCGGCCACATATTCCGGTCGGCTCAGGCCTGTATCATCGAAAACAGGAGTTACCTCGGCCAATTTGTCACTAATACTGTCTTTGTTATCGGAATTCATCTTTTAAATTTTTGTCCGGGCCGTCACCCGTGCTTAAACACAGCGCAAAGATATAATACAGAGGCTTAAAAACAAACGTCTGGCATGATTTGTCGGTCAGTTGCCGTGATTTGTCGGTGAATTGAACCGTTCGGCCATCATTTGTTTGTACTTTTTGAGTGCCTCCTTCGATACACCGAGTGTGATGGCCTTGACGCCGTCGGTCAGGACTACCTTCTGCAGCAGCGTCTGCACACGGTAAAGATAGTACTGGTTGATGATGCAGCTGCGGCCCAGACGAATGAAATCGCACTCCCTGGTCTTGGGCACCGTGGCAAGCAGCGCCTCCATCCTGGCGAGGTTGAAAGGCAGAGTGGCCGTCAGCCCTCCGATGTGATACAATGTCGTATAGTCGACATCCGCCTTCAGGCACGCCACCTTTGTCAGGTCTATCACCATCAGCTCGTCACGTCCGTTTATACATATCCTGTTCATAGCCTTTAAGGATTAGTTACCGATTGGTTTTATTTTTCGATTGCGATTTCACAAATTTACAAATAATATTGGAATACCCCCCTTCACCCGCCATCCCTTTTGCCCAGACTTTAAACTTTTGCTCAAATTTTTCAGTTTACACCTCCCTCCGTTCCAAGAGCTGTCCTCTACCCTCCCTTTTTGTTTCAGCCCGCGAGCTTCAGCGAGCTATCTATCCTCACCCCTTCCACCGCAAAGAGGCGCCGGTCCCCTGTGGGGAGCGACGCCTTTTACAAGTTGGTGAAGGAGGGGAGGATTATTCCTCGGCGTTGCGCAGGTGCTGCACATACACGGCCTTCATCATCTTCTTGCGGTTGGTGACTGAAGGCTTCTGGAATGCCTGGCGGGCACGCAGTTCTTTGGTGATACCGGTTTTTTCAAATTTACGTTTGAATTTCTTGAGAGCGCGCTCGATGTTCTCGCCTTCTTTAACTTGTACGATGATCATTTTTGATTATTGATTTTATTGTTTTTATTATTGACACTGGTAACAGGGCAGCAGGTCGACCCGCAGCCCGATAAGCGGTGCAAAGTTACAAACTAATTTATTATCCACAAAATATTTGTAAAAAAAACAGCCCTCAATTCACCCTTATTCATTGCTTTTTTCCAGCCTGGCACGCACAAGTGCCGTAAATTCGTGGTTTTTAATGCCCCAGCAGGGGGCGACGAGCAATGACGCGGGAGCCGATGACACAAAACGGTCGATGGCGATGTCGGAGCGCAGACGGCGCACTATGCGTATGCACAAGTCAGCGTATTCGTCTTTATCAAAGAGTGTTATCGGAGGAAAAAATGTCTCCTCGCCTCTCTGCTGACGCTCATACAGCCGCGCAAGAGCCGTTCCTCGGATTATCTGCAGCTGGTGCAGTTTTACGCTTGACACCGGCAGCGTATTTACTCGGTCGATGGTCTCCATCATTATCTCCTCCGCCTCACCCGGAAGTCCCATTATCAGGTGAACGCCGACATCCATACCGCGCCGTGCCGTAGCCGTAACGGCCGTCACCGTATCGCTCCAGCAGTGGCCGCGGTTTATCAGCGACAGGGTCGCGTCGTGCGAGCTCTCGGCGCCATACTCCATGATGACAGGCATAACAGCCTTATTGATGGCAGCCAACCGGTCAAGAAGAACATCGGAAACGCAGTCGGGACGGGTGCCGATGACAATTCCGGCGACACCCTCGACACATGTTGCCTCGCGCACCTGTTCGAGAAAGTCATCGACAGCGGTATTCGTCGATGTATTGGCCTGGAAATACGCAAGATATCGCATTGCCGGATATTTGCGTGCGAAAAAGGCCATGCCCTTTCTAAGCTGTTCGGCAACAGGCTCGGATGCCTCTACATAGCCCGGTACAAAAGCGGCGTTGTTGCAGTACAGACATCCTCCGCGACCTATCGTGCCGTCGCGGTTGGGACAGCTGTTGCCTGCGTTGATACTGATTTTCTGCACTTTGCCGGTGAAGCGCCCGGCAAGGTACTGACTGTAGTCCTTATACAGACCGTCCATAGTTCAGTCAACTGCGCGCAGCCCTGTCCAGCAGAAACGCGTCCAGAACAACCATTGCGGCCATCGCCTCCACAACGGGAATGGCGCGGGGAACCACACACGGGTCGTGTCTTCCGCGGGCATGCAGAATGGTTGCCTTGCCTTCGTCGTCAACGGTTTCGACATCCCGCATCAACGTTGCCACGGGCTTGAAGGCGACACGGAACTCTATAGGCTCGCCGTTGGAGATGCCGCCCTGAATGCCACCGGAGTTATTGGCGGTAGTTTTTATTTCCCGCGGGTCTTCGGCACACGGCACCCAGTTGTCCACGACCTCGCTGCCGCGTTTTGCAGCGCCGTCAAAGCCCATGCCGTAATCGAAACCGTGTGCGGCATTTATGCTCAGCATCGCCGAGGCCAGCTTTGCTGACAGCTTGCCGAAGACGGGGTCGCCCAGTCCGGCGGGACAGCCGCTGATGCGGCACGAAACGATGCCGCCGAGTGTGTCGCCCTGACTGCGCGCTTCCAGAATCTGACTGCGCATCTCGTCGGTAAGAGGCCCCTGCCCTTCGCGCTTCACCGTACCGATTTGCGACGCCCACGCCTCGACGTAAATTCCATAGATTTCGAGTACCATTTTGGCAATCGCCCCGGCGGCCACACGCACCGCCGTCTCACGCGCCGACGAGCGGCCGCCGCCCCGGTGGTCGCGGATGCAATATTTGGCCTGGTAGGTGTAGTCGGCATGTCCCGGACGATAGAGATGGCGCATATTTTCATAGTCGGACGGGCGCTGCGAGGTATTTTCTATGACAAAGCCGATAGGCGCTCCGGTCGAAATACTCTCGAAAACGCCCGAAAGGATGCGCACCCGGTCAGCCTCGCTGCGCGAGGTGGTCAGGTCGGACGAACCCGGACGGCGGCGGTCCATCTCCTCCTGCAGAAAATCCTCGTCGATAAACACGCCGGCGGGCATGCCGTCCACCACGCCGCCGATAGCCGGACCGTGGCTCTCGCCAAAGGATGTCAGTGTAAAAATCGTTCCGAAAGTGTTGGATGCCGCCATATCGCCGTGCTTTGAGGTTTATTATTAGTTATCAAATTTTACCGGTTAAGCCGTCATTCGGCTTCCTTGGTGAGGTCGCACACAGTGGCGCCGACATAGTCGATAAGCACCTCGGGGTTTACCTCCATCTGGAGCCCGCGCTGGCCTGCGCTGACAAAGATTGTGTCGAAACCCGGCGCCGTACTGTGGAAAAACGTTGGAAATGGCTTTTTCATACCCACGGGCGAACAGCCGCCACGGATGTATCCGGTGAGGCCGAACAGCTCTTTTACATGCATCAGGTCCGCCTTCTTGTCGCCGGCGGCACGCGCGGCCTTTTTGAGGTCAATCTCGCTGTTGCCGGGGACAACGCAGACAAAATGTCCGGTGCGCTCTCCTTTGAGCACGATTGTCTTGAAGACACGGTTGATGTCCTGGCCGAGTTCGTCGGCCACATGCTGCGCCTCCAGGTGCTCCTCGTCAACAGGGTATTCATGAAGCACGAAGTGTACGCCCGCCTTCTCCAGCAGGCGCACCGCGTTGGTCTTGGCGGCGCCTTTGCCGCCTTTTTTGTCTTTTGCCATCTGTTTTGCTTTAATGCAAAGATAGACAATTTATTTTGCAACGCCAAAAACGCCTCAGTCGTCTTCCTCTTCCACTTTACCCTTGGGCAGCGTGATGTGGAGCAACACATAACCTAAGACGCCCGCCAGCAGCGAGCCCACCAGGATACCCAGCTTGGCGTCGTTCAGCAGTTCGCTCATCACCGGGTCGGACGAGCCGAACGACAGTCCCGCTATGAACAGCGAGACGGTGAAGCCTATACCGCCCAATACCGATACCGACGCCAGGCTGCCCCAGGTAGCGCCCTTGGGCATCGGTGCCCATTTCAGCTTGATTGTCAGCAACGAGAACAGGAAGATGCCCAGAAACTTGCCCACCACCAGCGAGACGATAATCGACGGCGCGAGGCCGTGGAAGAGCCGGCCAATCTCCATGTCTCCGAAGAAAATCCCGGCATTGGCGAAGGCGAAGAGAGGCACAATAAGGTAGTTTACCAGCGGGTGCAGCGAGTCTTCCATATCCTGCAGAGGCGAGATTACCTTATCTGACGACGATTCTATCTCTTTCAGCCAGTTCATCTGGTACTTGTTCAGTATCGATTTCTTGTTAAGCTTTTCGTCATCCTCCATGGCGAAGTGCATGATGTTGCGGCGGATACTCTTGATGTACTTTGCCGGAGCGTACAGCGGCTTTGCAGGCACGCAGAAAGCAATAAGGACGCCCGCGATGGTGGGATGTATGCCCGCGTTGAGGAAGCAGAACCATACACCCGCGCCAAGGAAACCGTAAAAGAGTTTGGACTGGATGCCCGCCTTTCCGCCGAGGGCCAGAAGTATGAGCAGTCCGGCGGATATAAGCAGAAGATTAACGTTGATGTCAGTGCTGTAGAAAAGTGCTATGACAAGGATGCCACCGATATCGTCGGCTACAGCCAACGTTGTCAGAAAGACCATCAGGCCGATTGGCACGCGTTTGCCCAGCATCGACAGCACGCCCAGTGAGAATGCGATATCCGTCGCCATCGGGATTGCCATGCCGTTTGCGTACTCCGTATTGTGGTCCATGAGCCAGTAAACGGTCACAGGGACAAGCATGCCGCCTATGGCTGCGATTATCGGCAGCATTGCGTTACGGACATTGGATAGCTCGCCGACGAGGATTTCTCGCTTTATCTCGAGGCCTACTGTAAAGAAGAAAATCGCCATCAGCGCATCATTGATGAAAGCCATGACAGACATCGGCTCGCCATGATGGCTGAAAAGATTGAAATCACCGATCTGCAGTATCACCTCATGCGACCAGAGATTTTCGTAAATATGCCTTGTAAAGGGGATATTGCAGCAGATAAGGGCCAGCACCGTCGCCGCCATGAGCACAGTGCCGCCGCTCATATAGTTCTTCAGCGTCTTTTTCGCCGTATAGAAAACAGCCATAGTCGTCAGTATATGTAATTGTCAACAGAATAAAAACATCCAAACCGTCCAAACGGTTGGAGCGTCCATAAAAAAAACCGCCGGGTCAGCGGAGCGCTGATCCGGCGGGTGTGAAAAGGGG
>JBJEDC010000065.1:0-11911 GCA_051871645.1 Muribaculaceae bacterium
ATTCAGTGCTCGAGCCATGTTTTTCGAATTATTTGAGTTTTATCGGACAGCAATATTTATTTTTTCTTTTTCTTGGGGAAAGATAGTGCATCCCAGAGGGTGGAGATTACCTCCCTGGCTTTGCGGGGGTCTGAAAAGTCGAGTATATAACCTTCCTTGGCGCCCTCGTAGGCACATCCGGTTTCCGCATCGGCCATAAGTGGCGCGATACAATCAAGTTTTTTGACGTAGGAATTGTTATCACAGGCCGTGATAACGCACTTTTCGTTCACATATATGACATAGTCGCCCATCATCTTGCGGGAGCGAACCTCTCCGAGCGGACCAAGGACTTCACAAACGAAGTCAATATATTCAGGAGTACAAGCCATAGCGCAAAGTTACAAACAATCTGCAAGGTATCAAAGGAATGCTTCAAGTCCATTTATGCGGAAAACAACAGCTGCATACCTTGCGGCACTTGATGGAGGAGATGACAAAATAACACGGCGCAGGGGCTCGTCGGACGGGGGGGATTTGTGCGGGTGGAGAATTTTGGGTAACTTTGGGTTTGGAAATTTTTGATTATGGCAGATTTCAAGGTTTTTGTTTTAGGGTGCGGGTCGGCGAAACCGTCGGTCAGGCATCTGCCGTCATGCCAGGCCATCGAGTACCGCGGTAAGCTGATGCTCGTCGACTGCGGCGAGGGAGCCCAGCTGTCGATTTGCCGGCAGCACCTCAACTTTTCGCGGCTTACCGACGTGTTTATCAGCCATCTGCACGGCGACCACCTGCTGGGGTTGCCGGGGCTGCTGTCGACGCTGTCGCTGCACGGCAAGGGTGGCAAGGTGCGCGTACACATCTTTGAGAAGGGGGCGCGGCTCATGCACGAGATACTGAGCACGGTGGGCCACGAGACGAGTTTCGAGATTGAATACGACATCCTCAACCCAAACGGCATGCACGTCATCTACGAGGACAACGCGCTGACCGTCACATCGTTTCCGCTATACCACAGCGTACCCTGCGTAGGTTTCCGCTTCGACGAGAAGCCCAAGCCCCGGCATCTGCGCGGCGACATGGCAAAATTCCTTGAAATACCCGTGCGGGAGCTGGCCGGGATAAAGGCCGGAGCCGACTTTGTGCGCGCCGACGGCACTGTCTTTACCAACGACCGCCTCACCACGCCCGCCGACCCGTCAGCCTCCTACGCCTATTGCTCGGATACGATGTTCAACCCCGCCGTCGCCGAGAGCGTTCGCGGTGTCGACCTCCTCTACCACGAGGCCACCTACGGCGACGAGCTGGCCGTCAAAGGCGCCGAGCGCGGCCATTCCACCGCCTCCGAGGCCGCCGAAATCGCCAGGCTGGCCGGCGCAAAGCGGCTGCTGATAGGCCATTATTCATCGCGGTACAACGACACCGACGAGCTACTGCAGCAGGCCCGCGCCATCTTCCCCGACACCATCGCCGCCACCGAAGGCATGAAAATAGACTTAAACTAATGGACAAGAACAGAATAGCTATGGAAGGCCCTGCCGCCGACGCACGCTGGATGGGGCAGGCCCTCAGGCAGGCCGAGCAGGCCGCACGCGAGGGCGAGGTGCCCATCGGAGCCGTGGTGGTGTGCAACGGACGCGTCGTGGGCGAAGGCCACAACATGACCGAGGCCCTCGGCGACGTCACCGCCCACGCCGAGATGCTGGCAATCACCGCCGCCGCGCAGACCATGGGCGGCAAGTACCTCACCGACTGCACTCTGTACGTCACCGTCGAGCCGTGCCTGATGTGCTCGGGCGCCATCGCCTGGAGCCAGCTGCGCCGCATTGTCATCGGTGCCCCCGACCCCAAGCGCGGCTACACCACCTACGTCTGCCGCGAGCCCTTCCACCCCCGCGCCGAGGTGGTCACCGGCGTCCGCGCCGACGAGTGCGCCGGCATAGTGCGCGAATTTTTCAAGAAACGAAGATAAAGACACCCAATGGTTTACATGCTCATAGCCGGTGAGGCCAGCGGCGACCTACACGCCTCGCACCTGATGGCCGCAATACGCCGCCACGACCCCAAGGCGCAGTTTGTCTTCCTTGGCGGCGACCTCATGGCCGCACAGGCAGGACGAGACCCCGTCGTACACTACCGCGACATGGCCTACATGGGCTTCAGCGAGGTCATCCGCAACCTCGGCTCCATACGCCGCAACCTCAGGCTCGCCCGCAAGGTGCTCGAGAAAGTCCGCCCCGACTGCCTCATCCTCATCGACTACCCCAGCTTCAACCTCAAGGTCGCCGCCACGGCAAAAAGGCTCGGCGTCCCCGTCTACTACTACATCTCGCCCAAGGTCTGGGCCTGGAAAGAGTGGCGCGTCCGCACAATCAAAGAGCTGGTGAACAGGATGTTCGTCATTTTCCCCTTCGAGGTCGACTGGTACCGCGACCGTCACGGCATGGAGGTCACCTACGTCGGCAACCCGTCGATAGCCGAGATAGACTCCGCCCTCGCTTCCGCTTCCGCTTCCGATGCGTTCATAGCCAAACACAAACTGCGCGAGAAGCCGATAATAGCCCTGCTCCCCGGCAGCCGATGCGGCGAGATACGCAACAATCTGCCCGTCATGCTCAAGGCCGTGGCCGGTTTTGTCCAGTACCAGCCCGTCATCGCAGGCGCCCCGGGCATCGAGCCGGAATACTACCGCCTCTTCACCAATGCCCCCGTGGTCACCGGCGACACCATGAACCTGCTCGCCGTCTGCCGCGCCGCCCTCGTCACCAGCGGCACCGCCACCCTCGAGGCCGCCCTTGCCGGAGTGCCCCAGGTGGCCTGCTACCGCGGCAACGGCTCGGAACTGACCTACAAGATTATGCAGAAGGTGCTGACAATCGACTTTGTGACCCTCCCCAACCTCATCCTGGGGCGCGAGGCCATAGCCGAGAAGCTGCAGCATCTATGTACCCCCGAGGCGGTGGCCGAAGCCCTGTCGCCGCTGACATCGCTGACCTCGAAAAAGCGCCGGAAGATGCTTGACGACTACCGTGAGATGCGCGCCGTCCTCGGCGACGGCGACGCCGCCGACAACACCGCCCGCCTCATAGTGGAGGACCTCGCATCCCGGCATGCCAAAGGGCAATAATAAGGCCTCCTGTGCGTTATAAATAAGAATTTAACGCATAAAAATGGACAGACTGAAATATCTTGTATTCTTTATAGCCGTCGTGCTCGCGGGTGCGACGCTTACCACCTCGTGCATCGAGGACGGCGTGACTACGTCGCCGTCGGCACAGCCCGCCTTCTCGGTCGACACCCTGCACATGGGCACCGTCTTCACCGACGAGGTAACCACCACACACCGCTTCACCGTCTATAACCGCAATAACAAAGGCATAGTAATCAACGATATCCACATGTCGGGCGAGAACGCCGGACTGTTCCGCCTCAATGTCGACGGCATCAGCGGCACACGCTTCAGCGACGTCGAGATACGCGCCAAAGACTCGATTTTCGTCATGGTGGAGGCCACGCTTCCCGAGAACCACAGCGACCTGCCCATCGACATCGACGCCACCGTCGACTTCGTCACCAACGGCACGCTCACTCAGGTCACAGTCGCCGCCACCGGCCAGGACGTCACACGCCTGCGCGGCTTCACCGTCGAGAGCGATACACAATTCAGCGCCGGCAAACCCTATCAGATTTTCGACTCGCTCGTCGTGGCCCCGAACGCCACCCTCACCTTGCCCGCCGGCACGCGCCTCTGTTTCCATGACGGTGCCGGCATGATTGTGCGCGGCAGCCTGCGCGCCGAGGGCACCCGGGACAAGCCCGTAGAGCTGCGCGGCGACCGCACCGGCAATGTCATCACCGACGTCACCTTCGACCTGATGTCGCGCCAGTGGGAGGGTCTGCAGTTCACCCCCTCGTCGCACGACAACATCCTCACCCACACGTCGGTACGCAACACCTGGTACGGCGTCATCGTCAGCGGCGACGGCTCGGAGCAGACCGCGCCCAAGCTGACCCTGCGCAACAGCCGCCTGCGCAACTCCGGCGACCTTGTCCTGGAGGTCTACGACGCCGACGTCACCGCCACGGGCTGCGAGTTCGGCGAAGCCGCAAACGGCCTTGTACGCCTCGCCGGCGGCAAGCACGTCTTCAACCACTGCACCTTCGCCAACTACTACCTCTTCGCCGCCATCGCCGGTCCGGCCCTGCAGTTCGACCACCTCGGCCTCGAGGGCGACAGCAATCCCGACAACGGCGGAGGCCCCGGCACAAGCGAGGACACACGCACGCCCTACACCGCCGCCACGATTACCAACAGCATCATCTACGGTCTGGGCAAGGACATCAGCCACGGCGACCTGACGGGCACGCAAGTGTTCCTGCAGAACTGCCTGCTCAAGAGCAAAGGCACCGACGACAACAACTTCATCGCCTGCGTATGGGACGCCGACCCGCTGTACTACACCGTCCGCGAGGATTATCTGTTCGATTACCGCCTCAAGCCCGAAAGTCCCGCCATCGGCATGGGCGACCCGTCGCTGACGCTCCCCGAGGCCGCCACCGACGCCTACGGCCTGCCCCGCGGCTCCGCCCCCGACCTCGGCGCCTACGTCTACACCGAGCCGGAGCTGTAGGGACGTGCCTTTGGCACGTTAAGCCTGCTGCCGGACGTTTGGCCGGATAAACATCGCAAAGCGACGTCCCTACATGGGCTGAATGAACACGATTGCAACGCCAACACCGTTTTTCGATGAAATTGGTATGAAAAGCCGCCAAATGTATTTTGCTCGTTTGCCGCAGATGTTATAAATTTGCAAAAACATCATACGGCAATGCATCGAGGCCGTTTGTTTGCACCGACAAGCGGCTTCTGCCTTTCCGGAACACAATCTTAACTATCTGACCATCATTATGCTCCGAAAAATCAGAATTACGCTGGCGGTGCTGTTCTGGGTCTGCGTCACGGCGCTCTTCCTCGACTTCACCGGCACCGTACACGCCTGGCTGGGATGGACGGCACGCGTCCAGCTCCTGCCCGCGCTGATGGCCGGCAACGTCATCATCGTCGCGGCCCTTGTAGTGCTGACCCTCGTCTTCGGACGCGTCTACTGCTCGGTGATATGCCCCATGGGCGTCATGCAGGACGTCATCTCGTGGCTGAGCGGAAAGCGCAAAGGCAAGAAATTCCGCTTCACATACTCGCGCGAGTTGCGGGTGCTGCGTCTGTCCGTACTGGCGCTGTTCATCATCGCCATCGTGGCCGGCATAGGCTCGTTCGTGGCCCTGCTGGCGCCCTACAGTTCGTACGGCCGCATCGTCAGCAACCTCTTTGAGCCGCTGTACCTCTGGGGCAACAATCTGCTGGCGCTGATAGCCGAACACTACGACAGCTACGCATTCTACAGCGTTGACGTGTGGATGCGCGGCATAGGCACCTTCGCCGTCGCCGCCCTCACCTTCGTCATCGTGGGCTGGCTGGCCTGGCGCAACGGACGCACCTACTGCAACACTGTCTGCCCCGTCGGCACCGTCCTGGGCTATCTGTCCAAATTCGCCCTCTTCCGCCTCACCATCAACACCGACAAGTGCGTCAGCTGCGGAGTCTGCTCGCGCAAGTGCAAGGCCTCGTGCATCGACGGCAAGCACCACGCCATCGACTACAGCCGCTGCGTCACCTGCTTCGACTGCATCGGCGCCTGCACCCACGACGCCATCTCGTACCGCTTCCGCTTCCCGCTTCCCGCAAAAGCGCCGCAGACCGAGCCCCAAACAGCCGAGGTCAACTCGGGCCGACGCACCTTCCTGTCGCTCACGGCCCTCACCGCCGTCACCGCCGCCATCGAGGCGCAGGAGAAGAAGGTGGACGGAGGCCTTGCCGTCATCGAGGACAAGAAAGCCCCCGAACGCAAGACGCAGATTGTCCCCGCCGGCGCCCTCAGCCTAAAGCACATGGCACAGCACTGCACGGGCTGCCAGCTGTGCGTCACCGTCTGCCCCAGCCAGATTCTGCGTCCCTCGACAAAGCTGTCGACGATGATGCAGCCCGTGATGTCGTTCGAGCGCGGCGCATGCGAACCCTGGTGCGTGAAATGCTCGGAGGTATGCCCCGCAGGTGCCATCACGCCGATAACGAAAGAGGAGAAATCGTCGACGCAGATAGGCATCGCCGTGTGGGAGCCCAAAAACTGCATCCCCCTTACCGACGGCGTTGAATGCGGCAACTGCGCCCGCCACTGCCCCGCCGGAGCCATCATCATGGTGCCCAATATCCCCGGCGACCCGGACGCCATTGCCATCCCCGCCATCAACCCCGAGCGGTGCATAGGCTGCGGCACCTGCGAGCTGCTGTGCCCGGCACGTCCCTTCAGCGCCATCCATGTCGAAGGCCTCGAAATCCACACCACAATCTGACCCGAAATGAAAGACAACGATAAATCACGCAACGCAATTTCGCGCCGCGACTTCATGAAGCGCCTCGGCCTCGCCACGGCCGCCGTCACCGGCCTCTCGGCGGTGACATCGTGCAAAAAAGATGAGAAAGGCAGTCAGGCCGCCGGCACGATGACATACCGCACCAACCCCAACACCGGCGACAAGGTGTCGCTGTTAGGCTTCGGCATGATGCGCCTGCCCGCCCAGGCCGGAGGCACCGCCCGCGAAGGCGGCGCGATAGACCAGGAGATGGTCAACCGCATGGTGAAATACGCCTTTGACCACGGCGTCAACTACTACGACACGTCGCCGGCCTACTGCAAGGGCAAGTCGGAAACGGCAACGGGCATAGCGCTGAAACAGCTGCCCCGCGACAAGTTCTACATCGCCACCAAGCTGTCCAATTTCACCGAGGAGACATGGACCTACGATGGCGCCGTGCAGATGTACCATGACTCGCTCAAGGCCCTGCAGGTCGACTACATCGACTACTACCTCCTCCACGGCATCGGCATGGGCGACAACGGCTACGAGGAGCTGTTCAAGCGCTATATCGACAACGGCGTGCTCGATTTCCTGCTCAAGGAGCGCGAGGCCGGACGCATCCGCAACCTCGGCTTCTCGTACCACGGCGATATCCGCGCCTTCGATTACCTGCTCCAGCATCACGATAAATACCGCTGGGACTTCGCCCAGATACAGCTCAACTACGTCGACTGGCTGCACGCCAAGGAAATCAACGACCGCAACACCAACGCCGAATACCTCTATAACGAGCTTGCCAAGCGCAACATCCCCGCCGTGGTGATGGAGCCGCTGCTGGGCGGACGCCTCTCCAACGTCCCCGACGGCATCTTCCGCAGCTTCAAGGAACGCGAGCCCGAGGACAGCGCCGCCTCGTGGGCCTTCCGCTTCGCCGGAGGCTGGCCCGACATCCTCACCGTCCTCAGCGGCATGGCCAAAATGCCCCACCTCGAGGAGAACATCCGCACCTTCTCGCCCCTCAGACCCCTCACCGACGAGGAGCAGAAATTCCTGCAGCAGGTGGCCACCCGCATCGCCGGCAGCGACACCATCCCCTGCACCAACTGCAAGTACTGCATGCCATGCCCCTACGGCCTCGACATCCCCGGCATATTCATGCACTACAACAAGTGCGTCAACGCCGAGGACGTTCCGCAGTCAGCCCAGTCGCCCGACTACCGCGCCGCCCGCCGCGCCTTCCTCGTCGGCTACGACCGCGCCATCCCCCGCGTCCGCCAGGCCGACCACTGCATCGCCTGCAACCAGTGCACCCCCCACTGCCCACAGCGCATCGCCATCCCCAAACAGATGCAGCGCATCTCCGCCTACGTCACCCAGCTCAAATCCCATCCCTGACCGCCGGTAGTGATTTCTATTCCTCCTTCTATCGATATCATGGCTGATATTAAAACTAAAGAAGAACGCAGTCATAATATGTCCGCGATTAAAGGCAAAGACACCAAGCCCGAAATGCTTGTGCGGCGGTTCCTTCATGCTGCAGGTTACCGATACCGTCTACATAAACGTAATCTACCCGGTTGCCCTGACATTGTTTTTCCCAGTTTGCATACCGTTATTTTCGTTCACGGCTGTTTTTGGCATGGCCATCAGGGCTGTAAGTATTTTCAGCTACCAAAATCCAACGAAGATTTTTGGCGAAATAAAATCAGCCGGAACATCGAACGCGACGCGCAAGTCCAAACAGAACTTGAGAAGGAAGATTGGAATGTAATAACAATCTGGGAGTGTGACCTGAAGAATAAATCGCGCAGAGAAGCAACCCTCGGAAAAGTTGTCCAAGAGCTTTTCAGCATTCGCAACCATACATATTCACACCCAGGCCATATCTTTATGGAAGCCGCAGAGCCTGAGATTCCCTACGACATAAATTAATAGTTTTAACATTACGGTGACAGGATTTTTCCCACGGTTGCTTTTAACTTTGCGTTCAAGAGTAAAAGTCTCGAAATAAATTCGTAACTTTGCAAATATATAAGGCAATCTGAATTACAATCAGCAATAGCATGCAAGAATAAAACAGTAAAGACCAATCAACTACGGAAACTTGCTTCCATTCCAATGGCAAGTTGGTCTTCAGAAGCTTTCAATCTTTGTAGAATGATTAGATTAGGAACATTATTTAGTGGAATTGGTGCTATTGAACAGGCATTTCTTAAACTCGGTCTCGAACATGAGATTATGTTTGCCTGCGATAATGGTGAACGAGAACTTAACTGCTCCTATGATGATTTAAAATACATCTATAAAATCCGATCTTCTGAAGAACGCGAGGCCGAAGTTGTCCGATTATATAATTTGACCGGGAAAGCTAATTTAATGGAATTAACATACAAGTCAAATTATAATATTTCAAACAATAGATTCTATCAAGACATACGATTTTTCGATGGCCGCCAATTCAATGGTAAAGTAGACATTATTGTTGGAGGAAGTCCGTGTCAGGCTTTTTCTTCTAACGGCAAACGTAAGGGTTTGTCGGACACGCGTGGGACTCTTTTCTATGAATATGCACGTGTTATTAAAGAGGCCCAGCCTAAATGTTTTATTTTTGAAAATGTCAGGGGTATGCTTACTCATGATAAAGGCAGGACATGGGAAACAGTAAAATCCGTATTTCGGGAACTGAATTACACTCTCTATATAAAACATAATGACGACGGCATTGAAACTCCGCTTTTAAATGCCGCTGATTACGGAATGCCTCAATTAAGGCACCGATTATTTATAATTGGCATACGTAACGATATTCGTTTAAATCAAGATTTTACTTTCCCCGAACCGATTACCCTCAAGACCACTGTTTATGATTATTTGGACACCAATGTCCCTCCAAAGTATTATTTAAGTCAAAAAGGGTTTGAATTTGTAACCACACATCCATCAAGAGCTCAGGTTGGAATCCCTATTATGACTTGTCAAAAGGCAAATCAACAGTTTAATTGGAATGGGACATTCATATTTGAAGATTTTTCAGAAAAACATACTGCCGAAATTCTAAAAAAAGCATATATCGGCATTTGGGAAAACCGGCAAGGTGTAATCAGAATGTTTACCCCACGTGAATGCTTGCGTCTGATGGGGTACCCTGACTCTTTTAAAATCGTAGTAAAAGACACTATGATGTGGAGACAATGCGGTAATTCAATCGTAGTTAATGTCTTAGAACTTATTCTCTCCAACATTTTAAAAACGGGAGTATTTTCATGATACGATTAGCCACAGTTTTTTCAGGGATAGGCTCTGTGGAACAGGCATTAATCAGGTTAGCTATTCCTCATGACATTGTATTTGCTTGCGATAATGGCGAAATAGAGCTTCCTCCTTCAATTGATGAAGAAGATATTAAAAGGATTATATACTCTTTAAAATCTCCTTCAGAAAAGAAACAATACATTGATTCATTATATCATAAGTTTACTCGCCAAAATCATTTTGTGAAACAGACATATTGTGCGAACTATAATATTGACGAAAATAATTATCATCTTGACATACGTTTTCTTGACGGCAGAGATTATTATAACAAAGTAGATCTAATTGTAGGAGGTAGCCCCTGTCAGTCATTTTCTACTGTAGGAGCACAACATGGGCTTGAAGATGCGCGAGGAACCCTGTTCTATGATTTTGCCCGTATTGTTAAAGAAGTTCAGCCAAAAGTATTTATTTTCGAAAATGTACGTGGTCTGACAACCCACGACAATGGTCGTACGTGGAAAAAAATTAAAGAAATATTTACATCAGACCTGAGATATTTCATTTCGGAACCACAAGTTTTAAATGCTTCAGATTTTGGGATTCCGCAAACACGCAGACGCTTATTTGTGGTCGGATTTAAAGAACCAGAATTTTGCCAAAGATTTGAATATCCTAATCCAATTCCACTAGAATATTCTATGCAGGATTTTTTAGAAGACAACTGTGCGTATGGGTGTTTCACATATAATGCATTAGATGGCAAATTATATATTATTAAAACGAAAGGTACTCCCGACCCTAAATTTACGCTTACTGACAAAGTTCGGGATTACGTTCTTTCAAGCGGAACAAAAAATTTTAAAACATCTGTAAAAACTGACTTACCTATCGCTCGTACTATACTTAAGACCATGACACAACATCACCGTGCAGGAGTTGATAATTATATTACCATATCAGAAAATCCTAAAATATTACGTTCACTCTCTGATAGAGAGGCATTAAGGCTTATGGGTTACCCTGATAATTTCAAGATAGTTGTCTCTTCTCGGCAAATATTCCGACAAGCCGGAAATTCGATTGTTGTTGATGTAATGATGAACATCATAAATTCAATTTTAAAAACCAAAGCTCTCTCATAATGGAAAAATTTAAACGAATAGATTCTTTTGATGTTACCTTTGCGGATTCATTTGCTCGTCCGGAATATAAAGTCCGTGAGATTAAACATCACATAGACGGACGTCAGGCAAAGAAAGGGATAGGTGAAAAGCGCATCTACTGTGGTCACGACGAGGCAGAACTTAATAAATTCTTCGCTTTTGCAAAGAATCCTGTATTCTTCCTGCAAAAAGATGATCTTGAGGAATATATGTCATCTATTGAAAAAGAGTTTCTTGACCCGACATATAATTACGGAGAAGGAGTGCGCGAGACATATAAATTATTCTTAAAATACCAACAAAAAATCAAAGCGCTTAAGGAACCCCGACTTTACCTCCACTTCACAGCAACATACGACAAGCAAAATCGATATTACTTAGTACTGCCTAAACGTAAAAAAGAGAATCTGGCAGATCATATTAATTATGATTATCTGCGAGACATATGCCTTCCGCGAGTTACTCGTCTTCTTTTCGTAAAACTATTAGATCTCGAAACCGAACAAATATACATTTACATTAAACCGTTCTTTGGAACGAGAGATATAACCGAGGTTAAACGGTCAAACACAAAGAAAGATTCAAAAGAAGTCAGACAACGTGGTCGAAAGGGGCAAGATAAATATAGAGAAGCAATATTTGCAAAATATCCTTATTGCGTAGTTACAAAGGTTACTGACCCAAACCTTCTGATTGCCTGTCATATTAAAGGTTTCGCCGACTGCAACTCAAAGGAACAGTTTGATGAATTCAATGGATTCACTATGACACCAACAATCCATACACTCTTTGACCTTGGATATCTAACTTTTGATAACAATGGCAAAATGGTTCTTTCTGATTTCTTTCGAAATATGGATAGAAAAAATCTTCATTTGAATGGGACAATCCGTGTTACCATTCATAAAGAATCAATTAAATATCTCGAATGGCATAATTCGCATACTTTTATGCGTACAAGCATAGGCGTCGACATAGTTGCTGATTAAAATATTATAAACACGTTGAACTAAATCCATTTGTAAGACAAATTTATTAGATATTTTTTTATTGCTGTCCGATAAAACTCAAATAATTCGAAAAACATGGCTCGAGCACTG
>JBJEDC010000066.1:0-11614 GCA_051871645.1 Muribaculaceae bacterium
AGCAGAAACGCTACGACCCGCTGTCGAAGACCATCCCCACCAAGCTCTTCAACGCCACCGCCCGCCGTGTCAGCGGCATCCACGACCTGCATGACTTCAACTGCGGCCTCAAGGCATACCGCGGTGTCGTGGTCAAGAACATCGAGGTGTACGGCGACATGCACCGCTACATCCCCTACCTGGCCAAACTGGCGGGCTACAACCGCATCGGCGAGAAGGTCGTGCATCACCAGGCCCGCAAATACGGCAAGACCAAGTTCGGCCTCGACCGCTTTGTCAACGGTTACCTCGACCTGGGCACGCTGTGGTTCACCGGCAAGTTCGGCGGCAAGCCCATGCACTTCTTCGGCCTGCTGGGCTCGCTGATGTTCATCATCGGCTTCTTCGCCACCATCGCCGTCGGCGCCGTCAAGCTGTGGAACATGTACCACGGCAACCACTACATCCTCGTCACCGACTCGCCCTACTTTTACATCGCCCTCACCACCATGATTCTGGGCTGCCAGCTCTTCCTCGCCGGCTTCATCGGCGAACTCATCGCCCGCAACGCCCAGAACCGCAACCACTACGAAATAGAAACCGAGCTATGAGCATCAACGACTTCCTCACCCTCTGCCGCGACCGCTACTCGTGCCGTTTCTACGACACACAGCGCCCCGTCGCCGACGAAGACCTGCAGAATATCCTCGAGGCCGCCCGCCTCGCCCCCAGCGCCTGCAACAGACAGCCCTGGCAGTTTGTCACGGTACGCGACGAAGAGGCACGCAAGAAACTCCTCGGTAAGAGCCGCCCCACCTTCGTCACCGCTCCCGTGCTGATAGCCTGCTGCGGCATACACGACAAGGCCTGGCACCGCCCCTCTGACGGCAAGGACCATACCGACGTCGACCTCTCCATCGCCACCGAGCACATCTGCCTGGCCGCTGCCGCCGCCGGACTGGCCACATGCTGGATATGCAGCTTCGACACCGAGGCCGCACGCGACGTCCTCGCCCTCCCCGAAGGCGTGGAGTGCGTGGCACTCATCCCCGTAGGATATGCCGACAAAGAGCACTATCCCGAAGTCCCTCAGAAAGTCCGCAAACCCACCGCCGAAACAATCTCATGCGAGAAATATTCCGCAAAATAACCGCCCTGGCAGCCGCTTCCGCTTCCGTCATCCTCGGCGCCACCTCCTGCAACACCCAGGGATGCACCGAGAACCGGTCGTCGATTCCCCTTGCCACTTTCGCAAGTTCTGCGAACGGCGAGGCCATAACACTCGACTCGCTGCAGATACACGGCGTGGGCGCCCCCGGCGACTCCATACTTTACAAGGCCGGTGAGGACATCCGTCAGGCCTATCTGCCCATGCGCAGCACTCAGGAGCAGACGGTATGGTGCTTCAGCTACAGGTGGAAGGCGCTCGACAATCCCGCCCTCAACGACACGGTGACCATCGACTACACTACGCAGCCCTACCTCGCCGGCGACGAGTGCGGCGCCATGTACCGCTACACCATCAAGGCAGTCCGCCACACCGACCACCTCATCGACTCCATCAAGGTGACTCAGCCGCACGTCACCAACCTCGGCGACCCCAACCTCACCATCTACTTCCGCACCGAAGGAGGGGGCGACGGACAATGAAACGACTGCTTTACATATTCGCCGCCACAGTAATAGTCCTTACCGCGCTCTTCGCCGCCGCGGAGACAGCACCGGCACAGCGCCGCGCCACCCCCGTCAACACGCCGGCCACGCGCACCCAGCCCCTAAAGGACGCCGAAGCCGACTCTATACGCGCTCTTGAGGCACGCCGCAAACGCTCGACACAGTACACCGACGATAACGGCGTGATAGTGATGGTGGACACCCTCACCGGCGTTGAGTGGACTGACTCGACGCTGCTGCCCAAAGCTCCGCCGATGAAATATCCCCTGCTTCACGACGTCACCGCCGGCATCAACCTCTGGGACCCCGTCATGCGCCTCTTCGGCCAGCACTACGGTGGCGCCTCGGCATGGGTGTCGCTGTCGCTGCACAACCGCTACAACCCCGTGTTCGAGTTCGGCATGTCGGGAGCCAAGAATACCCCCGACAATAATAACTACACCTACCACGGCAAGGTCTCGCCCTTCTTCAAGATAGGCATGGACTATAATTTCCTGTACAATTCCAACCCCGACTACCGATTCTTCGCCGGCGTCCGTTACGGATGTTCGCCCTTCCGCTTCTCGGTGGACAACGTCACCATCAGGGACAACTACTGGGGCGAGGACGCGGCTTTCTCCATCCCCTCCACCTCGGTCTTCGCGGGCTGGGCGGAGATACGTCTCGGCCTGCGCGTCAAGATATGGGGACCAATCTCGGCCGGATGGATGATACACTACCACGCCCTGCTGCACCGCACCCATCCCGCCGTCGGCGACGCCTGGTACATCCCCGGTTACGGCACCGAGAACACCAGCATCTCAGGCTCGTTCTCGATTTCCTATACCCTGCCGCTCAACAAGGGCAAGAAGACGCCTCCACCGACCGAAAAAGAGACGGAACAGCCTCCGACATCGATATTCTCCGTCCCGTCGACACAACCCGGCGACTACCCCATCTATCCCGAACAATAAGCCATCATAACCATACACATGCCCAAACCCATGAAATACCGCTCAATCCTCTCAGTTCTGGTCCTCGCGGCCTCAGTGCTGACCATCAACGCCAAAACGCCTTCGCGTGTCCCGCACTACACGACAATGCCTGACAAATACCAGTCCGGCGCCCAGCAATACGCCTACCCCGTGCCCGAAAAGGGCATCCCCGCGCTCACTCCCGCGCCGGAAGGCTATGTGCCCTTCCACATGGAGCACTACGGACGCCACGGCAGCCGCTGGCTCATAGGCGAGAACGTCTACTCCAGGCCCGTACGCCTGCTCGAGCACGCCGACTCGCTGGGTCAGCTCACACCCTCGGGTCAGGAGCTGCTGCACCGCATGCGCAAGATAGCCGAGGCATACAAGGGCCACGACGGCGAGCTCACCGAGGTGGGCGCACGCCAGCACCGCGGCATCGCCAATCGCATGTCAAAGAATTTCCCGCAGATGTTCACTGACTCGACATACCTCGACGCCAAATCTACCATGGTGATACGATGCATCCTCTCCATGGCCAACGAGGTGGCCGAGCTGGAGCGTCTCAACCCCGGCATCCGCACACGCCAGGACGCCTCGGCATCCACCCAGCCCATCATGGGCCCTCCCGGATTTTCCTGCACCAACGACCCCACCAACGACAACAAATGGCGCCGCGACTCGCTGGCCGTACGGGTCAATAACGACCACTCGGCCTTCATCGCCAAGGTATTCAAAGACCCCGAGTATGCGAAGAAGGAGCTTAAGGCCGACAAACTCTTCAACCAGGCCGCCCAGGTAGCCCTCAACGCGCAGAGCCACGACGGCCTCTACGACATCTACGAATGGTTCACCCTGCCCGAGCTGCAGGGCAAATGGAAGGTCGACAACGCCAAATGGTACATCCACGGCGGCAACACATCGCTCACCGACCACCGTCCTCCCTACCGCGTCATCAACCTTCTGCGCGACATGATGGCCGGTGCCGACACCGCCGTCGTCAGCAAGAACCCCACTGTCAACCTGCGCTTCGGCCACGACAGCGTCGTCGTTCCATTTGTCTGCATGCTCCAGTTAGGTACTTTCGGCGCCGACACCGACAATCTCGAAAAGCTTCAGGACGTATGGCGCGACTACGAGGTGACGCCCATGGCCGCCAACATCCAGTTCGTCTTCTACCGCCCCGAAGGTAAAGGAGCAGCCAAGCCCGAGGACGTGCTGGTGAAAGTTCTCCACAACGAGAAGGAGACTACCCTGCCCATCCCCACCAAGACCTGGCCCTACTACAAATGGACCGACGTCCGCGACTTCTGGCAGTCCAAGGTCGACACCTTCAACGAATTTTGCAAATAAACCATCTAACTCACACAACACCCTTTACCACCCGCCTACATGAGTTTCGAAGACCCCGACAAACTTTCACAGGAACAGCATAGCCCCGCTTCCGGCATCCCCGGCCTCACCGGCTCGGGCGCTCCCGGCGACCCCGCCCTCGAGGATGACGTCACATCTGCCGCCGACGCCCCGAGCTACACCGAGGACAACATCACAACCCTCGACTGGCGCGACCACATACGTCTGCGCCCCGGCATGTATATAGGCAAACTCGGCGACGGCACCAACCCCGACGACGGCATATACGTGCTGCTCAAAGAGGTGGTGGACAACTCCATCGACGAATACGCCATGGGCGCCGGCAAGCGCATCGAGGTGCGCGTCACAGACACCGAGGTATATGTGCGCGACTACGGACGCGGCATCCCCCTGGGCAAGCTCGCCGATGTCGCCGGCAAGATGAACACCGGCGCAAAGTACGACTCGGCGGCCTTCAAAAAATCGGTGGGCCTCAACGGTGTGGGTCTGAAAGCCGTCAACGCGCTGTCGACGCACTTCGAGATACGTTCGGTACGCGACGGTCTGACACACACGGCTGTCTTCAGCAAAGGACGCCTCGTCGAGGAGACCGGCGACGTGCCCTGCGACGAGGCCAACGGCACGGAGGTGCGCTTCATCCCCGACCCGACGCTCTTCAAAGGCTATAGTTTCCGCGAGGAGTTCATCCTGCCTCTGTTGCGCAACTATACCTTCCTCAACGTCGGTCTCACCATCAATTTCAACGGCAAGAACTACGTCTCGCGCCACGGTCTGCTCGACCTGCTCAACGAGACCATGACCTCCGACCCGCTCTACCCCATCATCCACCTCAAGGGCGATGACATCGAGGTGGCTATCACCCATGCCCGCCAGTACGGCGAAGAATATTACTCGTTTGTCAACGGCCAGCACACCACCCAGGGCGGCACGCACCTGACGGCCTTCAAGGAGGCCTTCTCGCGCACCGTCAAGGAGTTCTACGGCAAGAACATGGAGTACACCGACATACGCTCAGGTCTCGTGGCCGCCGTGTCGGTGCGCATAATAGAGCCGGAGTTCGAGAGCCAGACCAAGACCAAGCTCGGCAGCCGCGACGTCGGTCCCGACGGCCCCACCGTGGCCAAGTTCGTGGGTGACTTCCTGAAGCGCGAGCTCGACAATTTCCTGCACCGCGAGCCGGAAATCAGCGAGGCCATGCTCAGGAAAATCCAGGAGAACGAGCGCGACCGCAAGGCCATGGCCGGCCTCTCGAAAAAGGTCAAGGAGAAAGCAAAGAAGGTGGCCGTACATAACGACAAGCTACTCGACTGCACCATACACTACAGCGACGCCAAAGGCGACCCGGAGCTGAAAGAGGCCTCGTCAATCTTCATCACCGAGGGACTGTCGGCAACGGGCTCCATCACCAAAATCCGCGACGTCCGCACACAAGCTGTATTCTCGCTACGGGGCAAGCCCATGAACACCTTCGGCGAGACAAAGAAGGTGGTCTACGAAAACGAGGAGCTGAACGCCCTACAGGCCGCCCTCAACATCGAGGACTCGCTGGATGACCTGCGCTACAACAACGTCATCATCGCCACCGATGCCGATGTCGACGGCATGCACATACGTCTGCTGATGATTACCTTCTTCCTCCAGTTCTTCCCGGAGCTGATAAAGACGGGCCATGTGTATGTGCTGCAGACGCCGCTCTTCCGCGTGCGCAACCGCAAGACGGCCAAGCGCAACAAAAAGGGTCAGAGCGATGACGAGACGTACTACTGCTACAGCGACGAAGAGCGTATCCAGGCCATCGAGCGCGTGGGCAAGCAGAACGCCGAGATTACGCGATTCAAAGGCCTCGGCGAGATTACCCCTGACGAGTTCCGCGCCTTCATCGGTCCGGACATGCGCGTCGACCGCGTAAATCTGCGCAAAGCCGACGCCGTGGGCGACATCCTCCAGTTCTACATGGGCAAAAATACCGTCGAGCGCCAGAACTTCATCATCGACAACCTGGTTATCGAAGAGGACAGCGAAATAATCTAACGACAAACAATCCCGCAGAATGTCGGGACGTGCCATTGGCACGTTTATCCTGCCCGTAGGCCGGACTGACATCGCAAAGCGATGTCCCTACATTGGCAACCACACATAATATTTTTCGATCTCCTATATGAAACTGTTTTTCTCGGGGTCGTTCAGACCGTTTACTGTCGGACATGCCGACCTGGTCAGGCGGGCGCTGTCGCTCGGCGCTGACGTTGTCATCGGTGTTGGCGTGAACGTGCGCAAGGACGGCGACGAAGACGAGGCGGCCGTGCGATGTAAAAAAATCGCGGAACTGTATGCCGATTGCCCCCGCGTAAGCGTTATAACATACACGGGTCTGACGGCCGTTGCCGCCAGCGAGGCCGGATGCGACGCCATACTGCGCGGCGTGCGCTCGGTCAAGGACTTTGAATACGAGCGCGAGATGGCCGACATCAACCGCCGCATCAACGGCATGGACACCCTCACGCTCTTCGCCGACCCCGGGCTGGCCTGCATATCGTCCTCGATGGTGCGCGAGCTCGAGGCCTTCGGCTTCGACGCCGCGCAATACCTCCCCGGCCCGCAGAGCCCCTGCTGAACAAGGGACAAAACTGACTTACAACGGCCAATGTAGGGACATCGCTTTGCGATGTCAGTCCTGCTCCTCGTTCGGCAGGTTCAACGTGCCAAAGGCACGTCCCTACATTTCGAGCACATAACATTGATTTAAAACTCTCTCCAACAACGAATATGAACAAAAAAACAACCATGCGCACCGTTGCCGCACTGATGCTGGCGGCTGTCGCCGCAATCCCGCTTTCGGCTCGTCTTTCAAGCCTCAACAAATCCTTCACCCCCGGTCAGAAACTGATGTACGCTATGGGCATCATCGAGAATTTTTACGTCGACTCGGTCAACTCCGACTCGCTGACGCAGGAGGCCATCGTGGCCATGCTCAAGACCCTCGACCCGCACTCGTCATACACCAACCCCAAAGAGACGCAGGACCTGACCCAGCCCCTCGAAGGGCATTTCAGCGGCATCGGCATCCAGTTCTCGATAATCCGTGACACCGTCGCCGTAGTGCAGACCACCGCCAACGGCCCGTCGCAAAAGGCCGGCATCCTACCCGGCGACCGCATCATCTATGTCAACGACACCATCTTCACCCGTCCCAAGATGGTCAACACCGACGTACTCAAGACGCTGCGCGGCCCCAAGGGCAGCAAAGTGGCCCTCAAGGTCAAGCGCGCCGGCACGCCCGAGCTCATCGACTTCCGTCTCGTCCGCGACGACATACCCATCTACAGCGTCGACGCCTCGTACATGGTTGACCCCGGGGTGGGCTACATCCGCATCAGCCGCTTTGCCGAGGACACCCCCAACGAGGTCAGCAAGGCCGTCGCCAAGCTCAAGAAGCAGGGCATGAAGCACCTCATCATCGACCTCGAGGACAACACCGGCGGCTATCTCGGCGCCGCGCACTCCCTGGCCTCGCAGTTCCTCAACAAGGGTGATCTGGTGGTATACACCCAGGGCCTCAACCAGCCGCGTGTGAACCTCACCGTAGAAGACAACGTCAACAACGGCATCGACCGCGTGGTGGTAATGGTAAACCAGTACTCGGCCTCGGCCAGCGAAATCCTGTCGGGCGCCCTCCAGGACCATGACCGCGCCGTCATAGTCGGCCGCCGCACTTTCGGCAAAGGCCTCGTGCAGCGTCCCTTCCCCTTCCCCGACGGCTCGATGATACGCCTCACCTCGGCACGCTACTACACCCCCAGCGGACGCCTCATCCAGAAACCCTACGAGAAGGGCAAGGGCGAGGAATACGAGCTGGACATGCTCAACCGCATGAAGCACGGCGAGCTGTTCAGCGCCGACTCCATCCACTTCGACGAGTCCAAGAAGACCTACACCCTGCGCAACCACCGCACCGTCTATGGCGGCGGAGGCATCATGCCGGACAAGTTCGTGCCGGTCGACACCTCCAACTATTCACCCTACTACCGCGACGTCATCGCCAAGGGCGTCCTCAACCGCTACGTCCAGGACTATGTCGAGAAGAACCGCAAGGCCATCCTCGCCAAATATCCCACCGAGGACAGTTTCGCCAAGGAATTTGACTCGGCACCCATGATGGAAGGTCTCATCGAGGCCGCCACCGCCGACTCGATAAAGCGCAACGACGAGCAGATTGCCACCTCGTCAGCCGTCCTCAAAGCCATGATGAAAGGTCTAATCGAGCGCGACGTATACCCCAACGGCACCTACATGCGCGCCGTCAACCATCTCGACCCCGTATTCAACGAAGCCCGCCGAATCATCGCCACCCCCGCCGAATACCGCCGCCTCCTCGGCGACAAGTGACGGCGAGAGGTCATGCCTGCAACCGATTAAAACGCAATTCATTTGACACAAAACCAATAATTTTGGACTCACAGCTGAAACAGAAAACGGCCAAGGGGCTGCTCTGGGGCGGTGTCGGCAACGGTACCCTCCAGCTGCTCAACCTTTTCTTCGGCATCTTTCTGTCGCGGCTGCTCTCGCCGTCCGACTACGGTACCATCGGCGCCCTCACCCTCTTTTCCGCGGCGGCGGGAATGTTTGCCGACAGCGGATTCGTCCTCGCCATCGTCAACAAAAAACAGGTCGATAACGACGACTACAACGCCGTCTTCTGGTTCAATCTCATCACCGGCACCTTCTTCTACTGTCTCCTCTTCGCTCTGGCGCCGCTGATAGCCCGGTTCTACCACCAGCCCGAGATGACGGCGCTGTCGCGCTTCCTCTTCCTCAGCTTCTTCCTCGGATGCATCTCCGGCGCGCCCACCGCCTACCTCTTCCGCAACCTCATGGTCAAGGAGAAGAGCACGATAATGATTATCGCCATCATCATCTCCGGCACCGTCGGCGTCATCTGCGCATACAACGGCATGGGCTACTGGGGTCTGGCCGTGCAGACCGTCCTCTATTCAGGCATCAACTCGCTGCTGATTTGGCTGCGCTGCCCGTGGCGCCCGACCTTGCACATCAACTTCGCGCCCATACGCGAGATGTTCGGTTTTGGCGTTCGCCAGCTTATGACCTCGCTTTTCACCCACATCAACAACAACGTCTTCGCCCTGCTCCTGGGCCGCTTCTACGGCATGAAGCTCACCGGCTATTTCACTCAGGGCAACAAGTGGACCACCATGGGCTACTCCACCCTTTCGGGCATGACCAACAGCGTGGGCCAGCCCGTCCTCCGCGAAGCCTCCGCCGACCCCGAGCGGCTGCGGCGCGTCTTCCGCAAACTCGTCAGCTTCATCGCCTTCCTCTCCTTCCCCGCCATGCTCGGCCTCGCCCTCGTGGCAAAAGAAGTCATCGTCCTCACCATCTCCGACAAATGGCTCCCCTGTGTGCCCATCATGCAGATACTGTGCCTGTGGGGCGCCTTCATGCCCATCGCCACCCTCTACGGCAACCTCTTCAACAGCCTCGGACGCCCCCGCATCTATATGTGGTGCACCATCGCCCTCGGCCTCGTCCAGCTCGCCTGCCTCGTCGGCAGCTACCCCTTCGGCCTCTATACCATGCTCGTCGTCTACACCGCCGTCAACATCCTGTGGCTCTTCGTCTGGCAGCACTACGCCCGCAAGCACACCGGCCTGCGCCTCCGCGACGTCCTCGGCGACATCCTCCCCTACCTCCTGTTAGCCGCCGCCACCATGGCCGCCACCCACCTCCTCACCACCCTGATTCTCACAGCCCTGACCACCCTCACCCCCCTCCCTCACACCATCTATTTAATATCATTCCTCCTCCTGAAAATCCTGATAGCCGCCACCCTCTACACCGGCACCCTCTACCTAATCCACTCCCCCATCCTCCGCGAGTCCCTCGCCTACCTCACCCACAAACACCAAGGCTAACATAACGTGTCCCCAATAATTTTGCCAATTATTGGGGACAACCTTTGCTCGTTGACATAATCCTGTCTAACTTCGTTCTCGCCTGCTTATATAATCTCAACACTGACGTTTAGGCCGATGTGGGAGGCGATGGCGAGGATTTGTTTGCGTTTGGTGGCGGTGTCGGAACAGGTCATAAGCAGCCAGCCGTAGCCAAGGGGTTTCTGGGCTTTCTTATATTTTTTATCAACAGTGTTGCTGACGAGGGGTATTTTGTTGGCGATGATACCGGCCGCACGCACCTTTTCCACACCGACGCTGAGGATGAAATCCTTCAGCGATTCCCATGCTGTGCGTTCTTCGATAACAGAGCCGTCGGGCATGGTTATGCGCAGACGTGTACGGGGATTGGTTACGACTTTTTTGCCGCCCTTTTTCTTCTCTGTATGCTCGACTTCAGGGTCGGGCTTTATCTCGACAACGTCTTCGAGTACATCAAAGAGCTTACGCTGACGCGAGAGGCTGACTTTTAGCGGCGTGCCGGGGATATAATCGACAACAAGCACCAGCTCACGCTCAACCTGCGAAAGTGCCGGTTCTATACTTTTCGTGACAACAGGGAACACCTCTTTCTTTATGAGATGCTCTTCCTCCGCTTCAAGCTGGCGCTCCTGTTTCTCAGTCCACTCCATGCCAAACTCCTGCGAAAGTCGGCGCAACTCATATAATTTGCTTAATTTGCTCATAACGTAAAGTCGAGATAATTTTATGACCAGATATTGTTTTTCAAAATTACAAAAAAATCCTAATACATCAATGATATACGGCTATATTCGAGTCAGTTCCGACAAGCAGACTGTAGAGAACCAGCGCTTCGAGATAAACAACTTCTGCAAGCGCGAAAATCTGACTATAGATGGTTGGATTGAAGAAACCATCTCCGGCACCAAAGCCTATAACAAGCGTCAGCTAGGAGCGTTGCTCAAACGCATCAAGAAAGATGACCTCATCATCTGCGCTGAGCTTTCACGCCTGGGTCGCAACCTCTTCATGATTATGGAGATTCTCAATATCTGCATGACAAAGGAAGCGAAGGTGTGGACAATCAAGGATAATTACCGCCTTGGCGATGACATCCAGTCAAAAGTCCTGGCATTTGCCTTTGGCCTTTCGGCAGAGATAGAACGTAACCTTATCTCTCAGCGCACAAAAGAAGCGTTGGCCCGTAAAAAAGCCGAAGGCGTAGTCCTCGGCCGCCCCAAAGGGCGCAAGAGTTCTCCCGACAAATACAAGCTGAGCGGAAAAGAAACACTTATCCGTGAATTGCTAAAGGAAGAAGTCTCAAAGCGAAAAATCGCAAAGATATGTAAGGTCGATAGAAATACTCTTGCTCGTTTTATCAAACTAATGGAAAGAAAATGACCCATTCTTCGTGGCCGTGACATCAAGCGTTACGGCTACGACTGGGCCGGACTATATTTAATTGCGACATTCCCTTCTCGCCATTACGACATTGAACTCTATCCTGCGCTCAAGAAATTTCTTCAGACATTCAGTATTGAAAGGCTAGAGCAAACTGGCAAAAGTTATATTATTGAAGGAGTGAAGATTAAAGCTCGAAAACGCACTAATAACAAATGGTTTGAGACGCAAGATAGTATTGGTTATTGGGACGATTTCAATAAGCCAAAAGCTATGTGGAAGATTATTGGCAGCAATATTTGT
>JBJEDC010000067.1:0-48834 GCA_051871645.1 Muribaculaceae bacterium
AGACGCAAAAAAAGAGGCTGCGCCGTAAAACCTTAATTACGACACAGCCTCTTTGTTGTTGTCATTCAGTCACGACAAAATCGCGTTCGTGAGACATCAGTGTATCTTCAGGTCGTGGATGATGCGGGGAGTCGAGAGGTCGTTGGCGTCGAATACTACGCTCTTACCTTTGTCGAGAGCGTTGATTGCCATCATCTCGTCATCGGAGAGGGTGAAATTGAAGATATCGAGGTTCTCGGCCATGCGTTCCTTGCGGACGGTCTTGGGGATGACGACGACGTTGCGCTGGTTGAGCCAGCGGAGGACTACCTGACCGACCGTCTTGCCATGACGCTGGGCTATTTCCTCCAGCACGGGGTTGGTGAAGAGTCCGTCCTTACCCTCGGCAAAAGGCGACCATGCCTCCTGCTGGATGCCCTCGGCGGCGAGGAAGTCATGTGTTGCCACCTGCGGGAAATAGGGATTGGTCTCCATCTGGTTTACCATCGGCTTTATCTCGTTGTAGAGGATGAGGTCAAGCAGGCGCTCGTCGGTGAAGCTTGTCACACCGATTGCACGCACACGACCTTCCTTATACAGCTTCTCCAGGGCACGCCAGGCGGCGTAGTAGTTGTTGTAGGGTTTGTGCAGCAGATATAGGTCGAGGTAGTCCAGACCGAGGTCTCCATCGACCGGTCGAAGGCCTTCAGGGCATCCTCGTATTCGTAATCCTGCACCCACAGTTTGGTGGTGACAAAAATGTCCTCACGCTTAAGGCCGCTTTTGCGGATGGCGTCGCCCACCTCTTTTTCGTTGAAATAAGCCGAGGCGGTGTCTACCATGCGGTAGCCGGTCTCCAGAGCTTCGCTGACAGCTTTTTCGGTTTCTTCACGTGGAATCTGAAAAACTCCGTAGCCGATTGCCGGCATAACAACTCCGTTGTATAATCTTACCTGTTTCATAGTTGGAAATGTTTGAATTTTACACAACAAAGGTACTGCCGGTTAAGCTGAAAGGACTTACATATATCTGACAGAAATTTTCATAATTCGTGGTATTTGACTGATTTTGCGGCATGAACGGTAATATTTCGGCCGGCATCACTTTTGCCGATGACATCAGGAGCTTTAATTTTACCTCCGGCATAAATATGACGGTGCATTTACTGTGCCTGGAGGGCAGTTTCAGTTTTACGCGCAGCCAAATCCGTTTCAATGTCTCTGCCGGTGACTATGTTATCCTCACACCCCGGTATCGGCATTACTGATTTGTCTTTATCGGTGGATGTAAAGGCGATAGTGCTTTATTTTCCCGAGAGTGTTGTCTTTTCAATGGCGATACGAAGCAACTACGGTGTTTTCGGGCATCTTTCGCTGATAGAAAATCCCGTCATGAGGCTCAGCGGAACCGATTTCGACCGCTGCCGCAGACTTGGAAAATCTGTGGCAGCGAAACGGCGAGACCGGTCATGTCTTTCACGAGGAGCTCACCGGTGCCTTGCTCAAGGCCCATGTCCTCGACCTCTACGACATCCATGCCCGCGCAAACCGTGGAATTGAAATAAACTCACAGCCTGCGCGCATAATGCGTCGGTTTATCGAAATGCTTATTAACGGAGATTATACCGGCAACCGCAAGCTCGACCGCTACGCTTCGGCGCTGTGCGTCACCCCGCATTACCTAACCGAAATCAGCAAGAAAATAAGCGGGCGTCCCGCCACCTACTGGATAGAGCTTTTCCTGACCCGCGCCGTCACCTTAGCCCTCGCGCAGACTGACCGGCCTCTGGAAGAAATATCCTACGGCCTGTCTTTCTCTTCCCTCTCCCATTTCAGCCGCTTCGTCAAGTCCAAACTCGGCCTCACCCCGACACAGTTCCGCACCCGGTTCCGCAAAGGCTGATAAAAACGCCCGACGTTGTTGTGCCGGATGTTTTTATTTATTTGTAGCAGGGTTCAGCGGATGATTTTGCGGCCGTCGGAGGTGAAGAGGAGGCCGGGGGTGTCGGGTGCGACTTGGTGGCCCTGGAGGTTGTAGTAGCGGACGGGGGCGGGGCGGGCGACGGTGATGCCCGTGATGCCGGCGTCATCGTACTCGAAGGGGAGGGCGACGGTGGTGTGGTATTGCTGTGCGCCGTTGAAGCTGACTGTGAGGGAGAGAGGGACATGTCCTTTGTATTCGTTGGCAATTTCGGCAGTGACTTTGTCGAGGGGGACGTGCAATTCGGCCGTGCAGTGCATGTCGGCGGTGGCCCAGGCCTCGTCGCTGTAGCTCTCGGCGGTCTCGGTGCCCTGTAGCTCGGCAGCCACGGTTACGGTAGGTTTTTTGTCCTCGGCGGGGTTCTTGCCGACGTAGGGATAGCCGTAGCTCATGGCGACGGTGACGATGGCCTCCTTGCTTTCGCCGACAGTGTAAAGAGCCTTGTCGAGAGAGATTTCGGGGTCGAGGAAGTCGTAGACTTTGGCCTTGAAGGAGTAGTTCGCGGGTTCGTAGTCCGATGTGAGGACGTACTGATACTCGCCGGGTTCGAGGTTCTCCGTGATGAGGTTGAACATGGCTATGGCGGCAAGGGTTGGGGTCTCGGATTTCAGTTCAAAGACTTCGTCCTTTGCAGTGATTATTTCTGTGGGTGAATTTACCGACGCAACCTGCCAGTGCAGATGCTTCTCGCCGACGTATTGCTCGGGTACATATGGGTAGCCGCTGGTGATGGTGACCTTAGGGCAGACCAGCGAGTCAATGCGCGACTCCGTGTCGCTGACCAATATGCCCGGTTCGTCGACAAGCACCAGGTCCTTCTCGAACGAATATAGGCCGGGGGTAATCTGCGCCGTCAGCCGGTATTCGCCGCCACGCAGGACCGCCGCGCTGGCATTGAGTCCGCTTGTGAACTTTGATGTGAACTGCAGGCGCTTGAACGTGCCGGTCAGGTCCCTCTCGTTGCGTCCGGCCACCTGTCCCTGCATGTCCCTTATCTCACAGATGAACGCCGGATTATCGGGAATTGTCAGTTTTTGGGGGATGTCCTTGCAGTTGAACAGTGTCATGCCGAGTGCCTGGAAACCGGCATGTAGGCCTTCGCCGTTCCATACTTCGACTTGTCCGTCTTTTACTATATGCGAGGTATAGACTTTCACATCCTTTATGGCCAGGAAATCGTAGCTGCCCGTCAGGGGCGTGTACTCGGCCTCCTGTGCCCGAATATTTGCCGAAAACGCCATGCATACCGTAAGGCAGTACGCTGTATATCTGAAATTTTTCATATCCTATAAAATCGTTATGCCGTTGTTCATGATTGTGTCGGAGCCTTTGGAGTCGATTTGCTGGAGGAAGGTGGCGGCCTGGATGCCGTGACGGCGGAAGGCCTCGAAGATGGCTTCGCGCACCGCGGGTTCGGTTGCCAGGTATTTCTCCGAGTCAATCCATACTTTCAGCTCGACGCGCATGATGCCGCTGGCGAAATTGCGCATGATGACCACATGGCGGCGGCTGTCATCAACGCCGTCGATGCCGCTGAACGAGCCGAGGATGATGTCACGGACGGCCTTCGGGTCGTTGACGGCGGAGATGTCGAAGACGATGTGGCGCAGCTCCACACGGTGGTTGCGGGTCATGTTCTTGAAATTCTTTTCAAAGAGCATGCGGTTGGTCATCGTCATTATGGGGCCGTCCTCGGTCTCCATCTGCGTGGAGATGATGCCGATGTCGAGCACCTTGCCGCGCACGCCCTCGTATTCCAGGATGTCGCCCGGACGCAGGCGTCCCGTCATCAGCGACAGGCCCGAGAAGAAGTTCTCGAAGGTATTTTTCAGCGCGAAGCCGATGCCGACGCTGGCACCGCCGACGGCGGCGATGAGTCCGGCCTTGTTGATGTCGAGGATGAGGATGACGGCGATGATGTAGCACAGCCAGGTGACGATGGAGCCTATCGAAATCCATACGGCCACCTGACCCTGACGGTTGGCGGCGTTGCGGCGCAGCAGGAACTTCGTCAGCGTCAGCCCGTAGTTGACCAGTACGCCCAGGGCGTAGATGTAGATAATCTTGGCCACCGACACCACGCCCACCTTGTCGGGCATATTGACGAAGGGTGTGTTCGTCATGTCGAAGAGCCACGAGGTGAAGTTGTAGATGTGAGCCACCCACGATACCGCCGCAAAGGCGATGGCCGGAATGGCGACGGGATAGAGCAGCCGCCGCACCGTTATGCCGGCCACGCTGTGCTTTTCGGGATGTTTGCTGTCGATGAAATCCTTGAGCAGTCCGAAAAATAGAATTCCCGTGACAAGACCCGTCCACAGCAGGTAGAGCATACTGCCCGGGATGGTGTAGCCGCAGAAGATGAACACCGTGCATACCGCGATGGCGCTGAGGTTGGCCCATGCCATACGTCTGTCCGTCGGCTCGAGCTTCTTCAGATACAAGGCCATCAATACTGCCTGGCCGACGAGGCCGAGGATGAAGAAGAACGGCGCCGTGAAAGTCACAGTCGAGACGGGCACCAGGTCCTGGCGGTATTCGATGAGGATGTATGTCAGCAGGAACATCGGCAGATAAAACAGCAATGACTTGCCGATTTGCTTGCGTTTCAGCCGCAGTGTCGATGACGTCAGGATGAGGAACGCCAGCAGATACAGTTCAGAGTCGAGCATCAGTATTATCTTCAGCATTGGCGCCACGCCTATGGTCAGGATAATCAGCAGCAGGCCCACCACGTTTGCCATCAGGAAGAAGCATAGCGTCCAGTAGATGCGTTTTGTGGCGACCCATTTGGGGCAGAAGCGGGTGAAGCGGATGACGATGTAGAAAATCAGTGCCAGCGCCAGGGCGACATAGAATTTTATGTCCATCAGCCGGTACATGCGGTCCTCCTTCGAGTTCCAGTCGTCCTGGTCGCTTTGTCCGGTGAAAAAGCGCCATATAAGGTCATCCTTGAACTCGTGCCAGCGGGTTGAGAAGTGGCCGAGGAACTCGGGGAACGACTCGCCGCCCCTGCCAGACATCCTCGCACGGGTGTTGCCGATGACTTTGTCGTTGTACGCCTCCAGCCGGTCGGCCTTGCAGAGCAGGCCGCGGTAGCTGCTGATGTCCGCGGCTACCGCGGCGCGGCAGCAGTCTATGGCCGTTCTGAGCGAGTCGGCAATCTTCACCGACGACTGCAGGGCCTTGCGGCTCTCCGGTGTGGACGGACGGTTCTCCAGCTCGCGCAGGAATGCCGCGAACTGACCGTAGCGGCCGGTGATGACCGAGAGCTCTTTCTCCAGCTGCGTCAGCTTGTCCTCCTGGGTGCGGATGCGCCGGATGACATCCTTCATGCCCTGTGTAGCCTGCAGGGTGCCGTAGAGATAGCGCTCGTCCTGCGAGTAGAGCATGATGCCCGTATCGTCGCACGTCTCGTCCAGCGCGGCGATTTCGTCACGGAACTCGACGCGGCGGTTCTCGAAGCGCCGGATGTCCTTGTCGAGGTTTTTCTGCAGCGCCGCCATGTCCGCCGACAGCGACACCAGCGTCTTGTCAAGGTTGTATTCGGACAGCACGCCCCATGACGGCAATGCAAACCACATCACCGCCATCACGAGCAGTATCCTACGGATTTTCGGAGTCATCAGTGTAATATGGTGGAAAATATTGCGGAAATGTGATGTAGGGACATCGCTTTGCGATGTCAGGTCGGCCGATTACAGCATACCTGACGTGCCAAAGGCACGCCCCTGCATTGCTGACGCGTTAAATTACTCGTCTTTCAGCAGGCCGGCCACCCACTCCCAGAGGCCGTTGAGGCCGAAGTCGAAGTCGTCGGTTTTGACGCTGACAACCTTGCCCTGGTCGTTGATGCCGAAGGCAAAAGCTGTGCCCTTGCCGGTGTAGTATTCGGCCAGCCTGTCGCCCTTGACGGTCATCGAGCCGTTGACGCCATATTTATTCGAGTCGACTGCGCCGCCGTCCTTAAAGCTGGTGGCCGAGATTGCGCCGCCGATTTTGATTTCGTAGGCGTCGGTTTCGACGATGTCCTTCTTGGGCACGAAGGTGAGCAGCACGCCCGCTTTGTCAGGAATTTTGTCGCCGGTGAGTGTCCAGCTGGGATTGGTTTTGGTCACACGCTCCTCGGCGAAAGTGCCGTCGGGCCTGGCGATATGGGCGGTGACATCGGCGGTCTTCAGCACATCCTCGCCGAGGTTGAATGACACCACATACGAGGTCGACCACTTGGGTTCCACTGTCGGCTCGTCATCATCATCGCCACAGGCGGTGAAAGCCAGAGTAGTTACGGCCAAAGCTACGGCCACCATTACTTTAGAAAGGAAACTTTTTTTCATCGTAATAACAATTGGTAAACTTAGTCTTATCGAAACTTGTTTTGCAAAGTTAACGCAAAATTCTCAGAAAACCGTCCAATTCTGTCACCTCTCTGTCCCAAAAACGGACAATCGTCATGTAGCGACCTATAGTCGTGGAATTAGGAACTCGGACATGGTGGAGGTGTAGAGGTTGCCGTAGCCGTGGGCGCCCAGGACGGTGACGTGACTGCCGACGGTGTTCAGGAAGAGGCGGTAGTACAGGTCGCGCAGGGTGATGGAGGGGTTGGCGGCGGTCTGCTCGATGAACGTGGCGGTGAAGCGGTTGGTCATCCATACGCGGAGGTCGCTGTTGAAGATGTCGGCTTTGGAGCTTTCGTCGCCTGCCGCTGCGGTGATGAATAGCATGCCGGGGATGTCCTGGCAACTGGCAAGGACGCCGCCGGAGTAGCAGGCCTCGACCATCATCAGCAGTTTGCGGTAACAGTGGCGGCGGCTCATCTCGCTGAAGACCGAGGCGAGCATGTCGCCGGTGACGGCATGGCGGTCATCGCCCCAGCACATCGCTCCGGGGACGCCGTGGCCGCTCCAGTAGACGAAGATGTTGTCGTTCTCCGTGGCCTCGATGACCTCGGTCAGCCTGTCGCTTTTCTGACCGGTGAGAATGGCGGCGAGGTCCTGCGGTGTCAGCTGTGACGTGCGGTAGTCGATGCGGACATGCTCGTAGACATTGGGGCCGCCGGGTGTGACGCTGATGGCGCCTGGACTGGGGTTGGACGGATTGTGGGCGATGTCATCTTCGGCGATAAGTATGATGTCATCGTCGGAATATCCGCGGGCGCGGAGCTGTTGGTAGATGGCCAGGACGTCGGCCTGATGGCGGTAGT
Source organism: Muribaculaceae bacterium (assembly GCA_051871645.1). Lineage (GTDB taxonomy): Bacteria > Bacteroidota > Bacteroidia > Bacteroidales > Muribaculaceae > CAG-873. Next base: position 7,163 of record JBJEDC010000067.1, read on the forward strand.
TCGTCCAGCCCGTGGAGGTAGCGACGAGGAGCGCCCGGTTGCCCTTGTGTTCGGGGTAGGCGATGGCCTCCTGCCCATTGTCGAAATCCTGCATCTGCGATGCCTTCCAGTTCCAGCCCGCCAGGGTGGCGTCGGAGCGGTTGCCGCCGTCGCTGGTGTTGTAGTCAAGGATTATGTAGCGCCCGTTGTAGACCTTGAAGTTGTGGTAGGTGGTGGAGAGGACGTTGGTGTAGACCTTCGAGTCGAACCGCAGATGCCCGGAGGCGCCACGGACGTACGGTGTTTCGCCGCGGGATAGCGCGTCGACGACGAGGCTCATGTTCTCGCCCGTCCAGCTGCCCATGCTGAGAGTGGTGCCCGATACAACTGCGCGCAGGGCCGCTTGCAATGACAATCCGGACTGTAACTCCTGCACCCAGGCAGCGTAGCCCAGGAGCATGGCGGCGTCGTAGAGCTGTGCCTCGCCGAGGGTGGGGGTGTCGTTGAAGAACGTGTGGTAGGAGACGTCGAAACCCGACTCGGGGTCCGAGCCGAAGGCCACGCCCTCCATGCCCTCGGCGGCCTCGCCGTAGATGGCCAGGACGTCGGCGCCGTATGCGGTGTCCGAAAAGAGCAGGCGCGGCACGGGCGAGCCGTTGTGCGGCTGAACCTTGTAGCCCCGCAGCATCGGCCCCATTTCCTCGACCTCCGAGGGTACGCAGATGACGTATTCGGCGCCCGACTGCAGGACCCGGCGCGTCATCTCGTCAAGAGTCGCCGTGTCATAGACGAAGACACCCTTGTTCTCGAGGCCGAGTTCCTTGGACTGGAAGGCGAACCAGTCGATGAAGGTCTGCCCGTAGGCGTCGTTGTCTTTGGCCAGCAGAGCCACGCTCGTGCCGCCATAGTTGATGACCTTTGACAGCAGCACCTCGCACTGGGTGATGTCGGTCTCGGTCATGGCCCAGAGATTGCCGGTAGAGGCGTAGGCGCGGACCAGCTCCTCGGCGGTGGCAAGCGTGAAGAAGGTCTTGCCGGCAGGAGTGAGACCGGCGGCGAGGTCGGCGGCGTCGGAGGAGTACAGGCCGCCTACGACGGCGTAGATGTCGTCGCGTGAGGCAAGTTTTTCGGCCAGCTCGGGGATGTCGGCGGTGCTCTCGTCGTAATACTCAAACCGGAGCTTCACTCCGCGCTCCCGGTTTCGGAAAGCGCGCTCGAAGTTGGCGCTGAACAGGCCGAGGGTCCGCTGCCAGTGTGCGTCGAGGCCGTTGCCCATGGGCATGACGATGGCGACGGTGTGCTCGGTCCACTCGGTCGGGCCGTCCGTCAGCGGCGTGTCTTCGTCGGAGCAGGCGCTGAGGAAAAGCAGGCAGGAAATTATGGCGAGGCTGAAGATATTTCTCATGATTGGCGTGCGCGGTGCGTTATTGCGGTTTGGTGGCAAAATATTCCTTTTCCTTGTCGATGGCCGTCTGCCGCAGATGCGACACGGCGTCGCTGTATCGGCCGGCGTAGGCGGGGGCGAGGAGCCAGTCGGCATAGTCGCTCTCCAGCCCGTAGAGGCGGCTTTCGGGCATGGCGCCCGTGGTCACCCATTCGGTGAGATATTCGAGTATGAGGCGGTCTATGTTCTTTATCACCGAGCCGGTGATTTTGTCGGAGAGGCCGCTCTGGTCGGTGTCCATGCCGGCCAGGCAGGGCGAGTCGGCGTGCTCGCGCGAGTAGCGGTAGATGCCGGCGTTGGAGCCTCCCGCCACGGGGAAGATGAAGCCGTATTTACGCGACCACTCGCTCATCCGCTGATAGGTCTTTGCGGCCTGGACATAGCCCGTCCAGTCGTCGGCGAGGTATTCCACGTCGCAGCCACGGCCATATCCGGCTAAAAAGCCGTCCTTAGCAATGGCAATAGGGCTGTCGGAGGGATTGGCAAGGAGCACCAGCGCGTCCTTCTCGGCGTTGCATAGCGAGGCGGTGGCGCCTGCGAGGTACGACGCCCCGTACATCGAAATCTGAAAGGTGTGTACACGGCTGTCGGCAAATTTCTTTCGGCTCTCGAACAGCAGCAGGCTCTTGTTGCGGGTGAGGCTGTATTCACGGAGGTATTTTTCGGCGATGGGCTCGTAGTCGCTCGAGGCCAGTACGAACAGCACGGGGATATTGCTCTCGGGGCGTTTCAGCCAGTCCGAGAAAATCCGCTCTGCCTCCTCCAGCGACTGCGGCGAATAGGCGAACACGTCCGTCTCGCGGTGCGCCATACGGAACTGCTGCACGCCCTCCAGGATGCAGTCGTTATAGCTCATGTCGCCCAGTCCTCCGGGCGAAAACAGGAACACCACCTGCGGCGAGGGCGTCTCCGCCTCCGGCTCATCCGACCGGCAGCCCGTCAGCGTCATCACCGCCGCCAGCATAAAAAACAGTCTGTATATTGTCAATCTTATTATCGTATTCATGATTGGCCTATTACATATAATTCTATTAATTCTATGAATTAATGCCGTATGCAAAGATAATGAAATTTCGCCACACGTCAAATTTTATATTACTCTATGGAATTTATTTACAGGTCCAACTAAACTTTTAGTTGAAAAGCTTGCATAACTAAAAAATTAGTTTTACTTTTGCGATATCAACTAAAAATTTAGTTATGACACGAACGAAATCTTCTGTTCCGCGTCTCACCGAGCGTGAGGCTGAAATCATGGAAATGCTTTGGCATCGAGGCCCGCTTTTCGTAAGGGAGATGTTGGCCGGTTATCCTGACCCCAAACCGCATTTTAATACGGTGTCTACGACAGTGCGTATTCTCGAGGACAAAGGCTATGTGGCCCATGAGGTCATAGGCGGCTCGCACCGCTACTATGCGGTGGCGCAGTCTTCGGACTTTGCCGGGCGTTCGCTGGCTCAGGTAATCAAAAGCTATTTCTGCGGGTCCGCTGCTGCTGCAGTATCGGAACTCGTGAAGGACGAGAAGATAACCGTCGACGAACTCCGTCAGATTATAGACATGGTAGAACGAAACAAATCCGAATAGTTATGGGAGCTTTTATCGCCTACACATTTGTCGCCGGTGTTTTTCTGCTGGCTTCGTATCTTGTCTACAAGTCATTGCTGGCCAATGAAAAGCAGGCAGCGTTTAACCGAGCGACCATCCTTGGACTTTATGCTCTGTCTTTTATCCTTCCTTTTTTGCGTATACACTCGTATGACGCGGTAGGGACAGGAGGCATAGAATTTGGTTCTCCGACAGCCGTTGTCACCGCCGGAAACGAGTCATCCGCGGACATTGTTTTCCGGATACTCATAGCCATCTATTTAATCGGATCGGTAATCGTTACCATCCGTACTGCGGTCACAGCCATACGTCTGCATAGGCTTGTCGCCTCCGGCACTCACATTGACAATGGCAATTATACAGTTGTGCGTATCGCAGGCTCAAAATTCGCACCCTTCAGCTGGGGTCATTATATCGTCATTTCCGAAGAAGAGAGTGTTGAAGATGCCGAACTGATAGTCCTCCATGAAACCGCACATATACGTTGCCGGCACTATACCGACCTGCTGTTTGCCCAGGCAGTATGCATACTTTTGTGGTATAACCCCGCATCATGGCTCATGCTTGCCGAGCTGAAGGCAATACACGAATATCAGGCCGACGAGGCAGTCCTCGCCTCGGGCGCCAATGTGCGCCGTTATCAGATGTTGTTAATAAAAAAGGCCGTTGGCGCGAGATCCCCGTCACTCGCCAACAGCCTGAATCACAGTAATCTTAAAAAACGTATCACTATGATGTACGAATCAAAAGCCAAGCCTGTGCGCCGACTGCGCGTACTGGCCGCGGTGCCCGCAGTGGCACTCGCCGCAATGCTGCTCGGCGTTCCCGCCGTCAGCAACGCCGTAACGGGCCTCAGTTCATCGGAACTGCTTCCGGCAGCAACCGTTAACGATGCCAAAATTACAAAATCCGGCAAAGCTGTGCAAGAGTCCAAGCCGACAAAAAGCGCAGTAGAGGAAACACCCGATGTCCTGCCCGAATATCCCGGCGGCATTTCGGAACTGATGAAATTCCTGATGAGGACAGTGACATATCCTGCCGAAGCCGCCAAAAACAAGATTCAAGGTAAGGTGGTAGTCGGATTTACAGTCAGCGCCGACGGCACCCTTTCCGATTTCAAAGTCGTCAAAAGCGTAAATCCGCTTCTCGACGCCGAAGCGCTCCGCGCCGCCAAGGCCATGACCGTCAGATGGAAACCCGGACGCAAAGACGGACGCCCCGTAGCCTGCAGCTTCGCCCTCCCCGTCACATTCAAACTCCAGTAACGCCCACTTTGTAATAGGAGAGAGTGAATGAAAAAAAGAGAGGGATTCTTTCTCCGCTTCGCTCCGAAAGCGCTTCGCGATAACGTCCCCCCTCCGCGGGACCCTTCAAATCCCCCTCTCACCTTGTAAAAATCAGCAGTGGCCCCAACTTTTGTGTTGGAACCACTGCTGATTTTGCGGAGAGAGAGGGATTCGAACCCCCGGAGGTGTGACCCTCAACGGTTTTCAAGACCGCCGCAATCGACCACTCTGCCATCTCTCCTTGGTTGTGAAATTTACACGGGTTTGCCGTTGCGAGTGCAAAGGTAGGCGTTTGTTGCCAAAATTACAAGTTTTGGGAAAGGAAATTATAAATCGTGCGTTTAAATTGAGAGTAAATCGAGGTTTAAGGGGGGGGAGGTTAGGGCCTCTAAGGACCTTAAGGTCATTAAGGACTCTAAGGGACCTAAGGACTTTGAGGACCCTTAGGTCGTTAACGGCTTTGTAGACCTCAGGCCTTACAGGTAGTGGTTGGAGAGGACGGTGAGGCGGTCATCGGTTTCGAAGAGCCAGGGGGCGCCGGTGGGAATCTCGAGGGAGACGACTTGCCCGGGGGTGAGGTGTAGGAGCATCATGGCGAGGGCGCGCAGGGAGTTGCCATGGGCGGCGATGAGGATGGTGTCGTGGCCCTGATTGATGGTGGGGACAATGACTTCTTCCCAGCAGGGGCGGACGCGGGCGATGGTATCCTGTAGGGATTCGCCTAAGGTCAACTCGTCGGCAGTGAGGGTGGCGTAGCGCGGATTGTTGCCGGGAAAGCGCGGGTCGTCAGGAGTGAGCTGTGGCGGCCGCACGTCGTAGCTGCGACGCCAGATGTGTACCTGTTCGGCCCCGTATTTCTTGGCTGTCTCGGCTTTGTTGAGGCCCTGCAGGGCGCCGTAGTGTCGCTCGTTGAGGTGCCAGTCCTTGATGACGGGGATATAGTCCAGCTCCATTTTTTCGGCGGCAATCTGCAGTGTGTGGATGGCACGGCGCAGGTAGCTGGTGAAGAAGAACGAGGGGGCAAGTCCGGCCGCCTTTATCTTTTCGCCGGCCTGGGCGGCTTCCTTCCGCCCGAGGTCGGAGAGGGGGACGTCGGTCCATCCGGTAAACAGGTTTTCGAGGTTCCACTGGCTCTGCCCGTGGCGCAGCATTATTATCTTTTTCATCATAAAAACGGTTTAATTGTTTTCAGGTCTGACATCGCAAAGCGATGTCCCTACATCACCGTAAGATTATTGTCTGATATAAAACAAACTGCCGACGCCAACGGTTCGTATATGAGCAAAAAGGCTGTTGAGTTGTTAATAATTATGACACGTTTCAGATGAGATAGACAATGATAAAAAAATACGCCAGCAACAACGGATTTTTTGAGACAGAGATTGAGCACGAAGCCTGCTGGGTCTCTGCCGAGACGCCCACCGAGAAGGATAACGACTATCTGACCGGGCATGAGGGCATTCCGCGGATGTTCCTCGAGTACCTGTCCGACCTTGACGAGCGACCGCGTTTCGAGCGTGACGGCGAGTGGACGATGACGATTATCCGCATCCCCATCCAGTGCCACGGCGGCGGCCACAATGTCCTGCGCACCGTCCCGCTCGGCGTCATCAGCCGCGACAACGGACGTGTGTACACCGTCTGCTATCACACCAACCGGCTCACATCCGATTTTGCCGACCATACGCGCCGTAAGGGCATCTGCTACGACACCGTGGCCGACTTCACGCTGCGCATCCTGTATTCGGCGGCCTTCTGGTACCTCGACTATCTGCGCACCCTCGCCGACCTTGTCGTCGGAACAGAGAAAGTGCTCACCGGCGACGTCGAGAACGACAACCTCATACACCTGCTGGCGGTACAGAAATCATTGGTCTATTTCAATACCGCGGTCAAGGGCGACAGGATGCTGCTTGAGCGTATCCCCAAAATCTACGGCAAGGATGTGGACATGGACCTCTACGAGGACGTGGAAATCGAGCTCAACCAGGCCGACACCACCGTAGGAATCTACAGCGACATCCTTGAGAGTACTATGGGAACATATTCTTCAATCATCTCCAACAATATGAGTGCGGTGATGAAGCGCATGACCGGACTGACGATAATTCTTATGGTACCGACCTTCGTGGCCAGCCTCTATGGCATGAACGTCGACATTCTCCTCACCGGACCTTACGCCTTCTGGATTATCATCGGCATCGCCATCATTCTCACCTTCCTCGCCTTCATGCTTCTGCGCAAGCTGAAATGGGTATGACACTATAATAAAACCGAAAGGCCGGCGCGTGGTTGCGTCGGCCTTTCGTGTATTATGGGGCATGGGTTTATTCGGCGTCGCCGAAAATGTGTTTGAGCTTTGAGAACAGGCGGTTTTTCTCGGCCTCGGTGGGCTGCATGTTGGGCGAGTTCTGCAGACTCTGAATTGCACTGCGTTCGCCGTCGCTGAGTTTCTCGGGGATGTAAACCATGACGTTGATGAGCTCGTCGCCCTGGCCACCCTGGCCGGGAAGACCTTTGCCGCGCAGTCGCAGAACCTTGCCGGGCTGAGTGCCGGGCTGGATGGTGAGGCGTACGCGTCCGGTGATGGTGGGCACCTCAACCTTGCCACCGAGGGTGGCGGTGGGGATGTCGAGCATGAGGTTGTATATGACGTCGTTGCCGTCGCGGATGAGTTCGGGGTGCTTGACCTCCTCGATGACGACAAGCAGGTCACCGTTGACGCCGCCGTGGGCGGGAGCGTTGCCCTTGCCGCGCATGGTGAGCGTCATGCCGTCCTCGACACCTGCGGGAATCTTGAACGACACCGTCTCGTCCTTGCGGACTACGCCCTGGCCGTTACAGTATGTGCAGCGCTCGGTGATGGTCTTGCCTTCGCCCTCGCACTCGGGGCAGAGCGACTCGCTCTGCATGGCGCCGAAAGGCGTCTGCTGAACTCGGTTGATGACACCGGTACCGTGGCAGGTGTGACAGGTGGCGAATGCCACGCCGTCCTTTGCGCCAGTGCCCTTGCAGTGCTCACAGGGGACGAAAGTGGGAATTTTCAGTGTTTTGGTGGTACCCGCGGCTATCTCCTGCAGCGTCATCTTGACGCGTATGCGCAGGTCGCTGCCGCGACGTTGCCGGGGCTGACGGCGTCCGCCGCGCGAGCGTCCGCCACCCATGCCGGCTGCTCCGCCGAAGCCGCCGAAACCGCCGCCTCCGAAGATGTCGCCGAACTGGGCGAAGATGTCCTCCATCGAGAATCCGCCCGAGCTGAATCCGCCGTATCCGCCTCCGCCGGGGAAGCCCTGGGGACCCATGTTGTGGCCGAACTGGTCATATTTCTGACGTTTCTCGGGGTCGGAGAGGACGTCGTAGGCCTCGGCCGCCTCCTTGAATTTTTCCTCGGCGGCCTTGTCGCCGGGATTGCGGTCGGGGTGGTATTTCAGGGCCAGCTTGCGGTAGGCTTTCTTCAGGTCATCAGCGCTGACGTTTTTGTCAACGCCAAGGACCTCGTAGTAATCTCGTTTAGTTTCAGCCATTTATCCTGTATGAATTATGTTCTGTAAGTAAATGAAAAACGCCGTGGCACGGATTATTCGCCCACGACAACCTTGGCGTGGCGCAGAACCTTGTCGTTGATCATGTAGCCTTTCTGCGTGGTGTCGATGATTTTGCCCTTGAGATCCTCGGCGGGAGCGGGGATAGTGGCGATGGCCTCGTGCAGGTCGGCATCGAAATCGCTGCCCTGTTTGGTGTCCATTTCTTTGACGCCGTTGTCAGAGAGGTACTTGACCAGTTTGTTGTATATCAGCTCCATGCCTTCGCGTACCGAAGCGGCGTCCTCGGCGTCTTTTGTTGCTGCGAGACCGCGCTCAAAGTCATCGACGATGGGGAGCAGGCCGAACAGCGTTTTCTCGGCGCCGTTCTTGAGCAGCTCGGCTTTTTCTTTGAGCACGCGCTTGCGGTAGTTGTCGAAGTCAGCGGCCAGGAAAAGGTATTCATTCTTCTCTTTTTCGAGAGCGGCTTTGGTTTCGTCCAGCTCTTTCTGAGTCTTTGTCAGGTCATCCTCGACCTCGTTGAGTTCCTCGGACGAGTCATCGACATCAGCCACAACGTCTTCGACGGCATATTTTTCTTTGTCGTTCAGATTTCCGGCTTCTTTGGCTTTAGCCTCGGCCTTTTCTGTGTATTTATTCTTGCTCATATTTGTTTATGCTAATTATGTATTGTTACTGCAAAAATGTTGCCAAACCGTGCCGCTGGCCCGGAGTTGTTTACTCTGATAACAAAAATAGTGCGATAACGTTCAGATTTGCCCGCACTCCTGACACAAAAAGGTCAGCCTTTCAGTTTGCAGACAAAGCGGTCGCAGTTGTACAGGCGTGTCTTGAGTGACAGCTCGTCGACGGGAGCGGTGAAGAGTCCGAACACGGCGGCTCCGCTGCCTGACATGGCGGCGTAGACGGCGCCCATCGACAGCAAGGTGTCGCGCACGGCCTTTATCTGCGGCGCGGCCTTGAAAATTCCGGGCTCGAAGTCGTTGACAAGCCGTCCCTGCCACTGACTGACGGGCAATGCCAGAATATCGGTCAACGGCTCTACGTCGGCATCGGGCACAACGCCGGCATACGCCGCTGCAGTCGATACCGCCACACCTTTGGGCTTTGCTATGACGAGATGCAGACCGCCAAGGCTGACGTTGCAGTCGGAAAGTGTCGTTCCGGTTCCTGTGCACAGCATGGGACGGTCGTAGGCGAAGAACGGACAGTCGCTGCCGACCTTTGCAAGAACTTTCGCCATCTCGTCTTCGTTCAGCCCGAGTTCGTAAAGGCCGTTGACGGCACGGACAGTGGCTGCGGCGTCAGACGAGCCGCCACCCAGACCTGCTCCGTCCGGTACAATCTTGTGCAGACGGATGTCGGTGACAGGGAAATCGGTCACCTCGCGTAGCGCCCTCAGCGCTTTCATGCATAGGTTTTTTTCGGGCGGACAGTCCACGCGATTGCCCGTGACGGCGAGTGTGTCAGTCGCACTCTCCGACCGGTTGGCCTCCACGATGTCACACCACGGCACCGGCACCATCACCGTTTCGATGTCATGGTACCCGTCGGGCCTTTTGCTCAGAATGTGCAGACCTAAGTTTATCTTGCAGGGAGCGAAAACCAGCATTGTCTTTTTTTATTAATCAAGTTTCAGCACGGCCAGGAAAGCCTTCTGCGGTACCTCGACCGAGCCAATCTGCTTCATGCGCTTCTTGCCTTTTTTCTGCTTTTCGAGCAATTTGCGCTTGCGGGAGATGTCGCCGCCGTAACATTTTGCCGTCACATCCTTGCGGACGGCCTTGATGGTCTCGCGGGCAATGATTTTGGCGCCGATGGCGGCCTGGATGGCGATGTCGAACTGTTGACGCGGGATGAGCTCCTTCAGCTTCTCGCACATGCGGCGGCCGAATGTCACGGCATTGTCGGCATGGGTGAGGGTGGAAAGCGCGTCGACGCTCTCGCCGTTGAGGAGGATGTCGAGTTTGACGAGGCGCGAGGGGCGGAAGTCGTGCAGATGGTAGTCGAACGAGGCATAGCCCTTGGAGATGCTCTTGAGCTTGTCGTAGAAATCGATGACAATCTCGCCAAGCGGCATGTCGAAGGTCATCTCCATGCGGTTGCCGGAGATATACTCCTGCTTAATCAGCTCGCCGCGCTTACTCAGGCATAGCGTCATTATCGGGCCTATGAATTCGGCGGTGGTGATGACTGTTGCGCGGATGTACGGTTCGTCAATGTGGTCGATGAGCGTGAGGTCCGGCAAGCCCGAGGGATTGTGCACCTCCGTCATGTTGCCCTTTTTGTCGTACACCTTATAAGATACGTTGGGGACGGTGGTGATGACGTCCATGTCGAACTCGCGGCCCAGACGCTCCTGCACAATCTCCATGTGCAGCAGACCCAGGAAGCCGCAGCGGAAGCCGAAGCCCAGGGCCGCCGAGCTCTCGGGGACGAAAGTCAGCGATGCGTCGTTGAGCTGAAGCTTTTCCAGCGAGGCGCGCAGGTTCTCGAAATCCTCCGTCTCGATGGGGTAGACGCCGGCGAAGACCATGGGTTTGACCTCCTCGAAACCGTCGATGGCCTCCGAGCACGGGCGGTCGACGTGGGTGATGGTGTCGCCCACGCGCACCTCGCGGCTGGTTTTGATGCCCGAGATGATGTAGCCGACATTGCCCGCCGACAGTGTGTCGCGCGGCGACATCTGCAGCTTGAGCACACCGATTTCGTCAGCGTGGTATTCCTTGCCGGTGCTGACGAATTTGACAAAGTCGTTTTTATTTATTGTGCCGTTGACAATCTTGAAATAAGCGATGATGCCGCGGAAAGGGTTGAAGACGCTGTCGAAAATCAGCGCCTGCAGCGGAGCCTCCGGGTCGCCCTGCGGCGCCGGAACGCGGTCCACTATGGCCTGCAGGATTTCGGGGATGCCCATGCCGGTCTTGCCCGAGGCGCGGATAATCTCGTCGCGCGAGCAGCCGAGCAACTCGACAATCTGGTCCTCCACCTCGTCGGGCTTGGCTGAGTCGAGGTCGCATTTGTTGATGACGGGAATAATTTCCAAATCGTTGTCGATGGCCATGTACAGGTTGGAGATGGTCTGCGCCTGGATGCCCTGTGAGGCGTCGACGATGAGCAGGGCGCCCTCGCAGGCGGCTATCGAGCGCGACACCTCGTAAGAGAAGTCGACGTGTCCCGGGGTGTCGATGAGGTTGAGCGTGTACAGCTCGCCGTCCTCGGCGGTGTGCTCCATCTGTATGGCGTGGCTCTTGATGGTGATTCCGCGTTCGCGCTCCAGGTCCATGTCGTCGAGCACCTGCGCCTCCATGTCCTTGGGCTGGACGGTGCCGGTGTACTCGAGCAGACGGTCGGCCAGGGTGGATTTGCCGTGGTCGATGTGGGCGATTATGCAGAAATTGCGAATATGTTTCATGTGGTCGTGTCTCTGTCGCTTTGTCTTTTTCTTCTTATTAACGTGCAAAGTTACGGAAATTCGTACAATTCGGCAACATGACAATAAATTGTGCCTGCTTTGCAAACCATAACTCATTTTGCTTGTTGTTTTTGTATAAGTCAGACAAAAAAGCCCGGCGGGCCGTTTCAACCGTGCGAGCAAAAAAATTAAAACTATATAAAACACACAATTATGAAAGCACTCAATGTTAACAGTTATCTTGGGTCTACTCGCCTTTACTGGCTTGTAGAGATCGTGGGTGTCCTGCTCGTACTGGCAGGCTTTGCTTATTGGTTCTGGCCGGCAGCCGGTTTTGCCACGGCCTCAATCCTTTTCGGATGGTTGCTCATCCTGACCTCCATCGTCCAGCTCTGCGTTGCAGCCGGTCCTGACCATGCCAAACAGTGGGGCTGGTGGCTTGCCGGCGGCGTCCTTGACATGTTCGTGGGCTTCATGCTCGTCCGCAGCGTGCTCCTCGCCGAGGCTGTATTCCCTTATTTCCTGGCTTTCCTGTTCATCTTCTGGGGCATCGAGGCCTTCGTCAACGCCGGTTACGGACGCCGCAAATACTGGTGGCTCAGTATCATCAACGGTGTACTGCTGCTCATCATCGGCTTCTTCTTCCTTGAGGCCGGCTACGTCAGCGACATGTTCATGGTATCGTTCCTGACCTCCATCGCCTTCATCTACTGGGGCTTCACCGTCGCCATCGCCGGCTACGCCATGAAACCCGTCGAAAAGGCCGAAAAGTAAGTTTTCTTACAGCTATTATAGCTGAGTTGGCTAACTAAAACGGACCGCCCTCCCGTTTGAGGCCCATAAAGGCCATCGCGGGAGGGCAGTCCCGTTTATTATGGTTTTTTAACGCAATAAATTGTCCTATCCGGCGAAAACCGGGGCTACCTGGTCACATTATTACAAAAAAAGCGGTATCTTTGACTAAACTTTCCTTTTCAGGAGGTGTCTTATTATAAAATGGAGGAAATTGACCCGACAACAGTTTCCGACATTATGTACAAAAGCTGAATGAATTAATTTTAATAACTTTACGAGCATGAAAACCCCACAAATACTTACAGGCATTTTAGCTGCCGTTCTTCTGCTGGGTATGCCCGGCCGGGCCATGGCCCAGGACTATGACGATGACATCTACTACAATCCGTCAAAAGCCGCCAAGCCCAAGAAGAAAGCAAAGAAGATAAACTATGTGCCGACCCCGGACTATCCTGCCGCCGACACCTACTCGCAGACGTCATACAGCACGACTACAGTGCCCATGCGCGACATCGACGAGTATAACCGCCGCGGAATGTTCGCCCCCGTCGACACTCTCGACGCCCGCACCGTCAACGCCGACACGCTGGGTGAGTTTCTCTACACCCACCGCATCGAGGCCTTCCACAACCCCGACGTCGTAACCTCCACCGGCAACGAGGACCTCATCAACTACTATTATAATCAGGGCTATCAGAAAGGCCTGAACGACGGCACCACCACCAACGTCATCGTCAACACCTACGACCCGTTCTGGGGGCCGTCCTACAGCTGGTATTACCCCTATAGCAGCTGGCGCTGGCGTTACAGTTTCTATGACCCCTGGTACTGGGGTACGTCGTGGGGATGGGATCCCTACTGGTCGTGGAGCTGGAACTGGGGTCCGTCATGGGGCTGGGGGCCCGGTTACTGGGGCCCGGATTACTGGGGACCCGGACACTGGCATCCCGGACATGGTCCCGGCTATATCCCCGGTGGCTCGACGGCATGGCGTCCCTCGCCCGGAGCATCGCGTCCCCACGCCTCGACAGGCTTTGGCACGGCAAACGGCCGTCAGCCCGGCAGCAGCGCCGGTTCGTCATCGGTAGGCGGCTTCAACCGTCCCGGCAACATGGGCCGCGGCCGTTACGGCTCGACCGGCACGGTCACGACACGTCCGACCTACGGAGGCGGCTCGTCCGCCAACAAGAACGTCAACGTCAACACCGGCAACTCCAACTACGGCAATTACGGTAACCGCGGGCGCAACAACGCCGACCGGAACAACAATTCCACCAGCAACAGCAACACCCGCTATAACAACAATACCCGTAACAACAACTACAACAATAACAGCAACTCCTCGTGGGGCTCGAGCCGCGGACGCGGTTCGTCCGGCGGAGGCAGCTACGGCTCAGGCTCGTCCTGGGGCGGACGCAGCGGCGGCGGTTCCTACGGCGGCGGTTCGCATGGCGGAGGCGGCGGAGGCCGTGGCCGCAGATAAAAGCACATGATTTCGCTGCCGGGATGTCGATTGGCCGATAATTTGCATCCCGGCGGCGAAACACTTTTTAACCTCAGACGTTTTAACTATAACTTATCGACTCCGATTAGTCCTGACGGGCTAATTGCCACTGACTGACATTCTCTCCCTCTGACTAACATCTATACTCTAATTCGACAATGAAAAAGATTTTGATTACAGCTCTGGCCGTAGCGGCAGTTGCTCCTTATAGCTTGGCACAGAGCGCTATTGACGCCCTGTCTCTCACACAGACACAGTTGCGCGGTACAGCCCGCTTCATGGGTATGGGCGGTGCCTTCACGGCCCTCGGCGGCGACCTGTCGACACTGACGCAGAACCCCGGCGGCATCGGCATTTACCGCAAGAGCGAAATCGGTGTCACCCTCGACATCAACGCCATGAGCACCGAGACCCTCAGCGACGTAAAATACAAGGACAACCCCACCACTGTCGCCTGCAACAACTTCGGCTATGTCGGCGCCCTCAACCTCGGTGACTCGCCCCTGCGGTTCTTCAACTGGGGTGTATCGTACAACCGCGTGGCCAAGTTCGACCGCCGTATGTCCGGCTACAGCCAAAGTCAGGGCGGCTCGCTGACAAACTACATCGCCGACTTCACCAACAGAGCCGGTTACACCGAGGAACAGCTCAATTTCGGCGAGAACTACAACCCTTACCGCAGCGATGTGGACTGGCTGTCCATCCTTGCCTACAACTCGTACCTCATCAACCCCACCGGCCCCAACGGTCGCTACAGCGGCATGTTCCATGACGGAACGGTGGCTGACGCCCAGCTCAACATCCGTGAGAAAGGTTATGTCGACGAATACTCAATCAACTTCGGCGGCAACTTTGTCGACATGCTCTACTGGGGCATCGGTGTCGGCATCACCGACCTCAGCTACACCCTGCAGTCAACCTACGACGAGAGCCTTGAGAACGCTACCGCCTACACCGGCAAGCAGTCGGGCCTCATCAACAACGCCGACGCAGGCTACTACCTCAATAACTACAAGCACATGTCGGGAAGCGGCTGGAAGCTCAGCTTCGGCCTCATCTTCAAGCCCATCAACGAGCTGCGCATCGGCGCCGCCGTCCACAGCCCCACATACTGGTCGATTGACCACAGCTACGACGCCAACGTCGATTACAGTTACTGCAATCCCGCCACTCCCGACAACCCTTACCGGCCCGAAAAGCCCGAGCAGACCGATGTCGCCTCCTTTGACTGGCGTCTGCGCAGCCCCTGGCGTTTCATGGTCGGTGTGGCCGGTGTCATCGGCAACTACGCCATAGTCAGCCTCGACTACGAGCGCAAGGCATACGGCGACATGACCGTCTCCAACGCCTACTATGACGGCTACGGCTACATCGACGGCTACACCCGCAACGAGACAATCACCAACAACATCCGCGACTACTTCAAGGGCTCCGACGAAATTCGCGTCGGCGTAGAGGTCCGCCCCATCCGTCCCCTCAGCATCCGTGCCGGTTACAACTACCAGACCTCCATGGTAAAAGATGTGGCTGCCAACGATGATGTCGAGATTGTCACCAGCGGCACCGACCCCTCCTACCGCTTCGACAAAGACACCAACAACATCAGCTTCGGCCTTGGTTACCGTGCCGGCGCCTTCACCATCGACGCCACCTACATGTATACCAAGCGCAACAGCACTCTGCACGCCTACACCCCCTACAACGGCATGCCCACCGCCCAGCTTCCCCCCGCCTTCAAGGTCAAGGAAACCCAGAACAACATCGTCCTTTCCCTCGCCTACCACTTCTGACCTCACAAGGTTAACCAATAAAAGCCTGCGCTCCAAGTCTCGCAAGAATCTCGGAGCGCAGGCTTTTTATGTTCAATGTATTATTATGATGGATTGCAGAAAAAAACATTGTAGGGACGCTTTTTAAAGCGTCCGCCTCCTGATGGCTGAATATTAGCTGTTGCTAAAGTTGAACCATAATATTGTTCATTAACTATATGTCATGATTGACTTATAATATTAAATTAAATATCTTCTAACTCTTTCTGAATTTTTACTTTAGTGTTTTGTGTATCGATGTATTTAATGACAATCAGACCTTCACGATTTTTGCCCTTTTCTATTGAGATTTCAATGGTTCCTCCTAAAACGTTCCAGCTGCTTGAATACTTAATTATTCCTTGATTTAATCGAAGCATCAATGCGTTATTGCCTTCACAAGGATTTGGTTTGTATTCGTTAGATTTTGTGGGTTTACCATATTTGCGAATATATAAACTTTTATAATAGTCATAAGTATTAACAAGAGCATCCCACCCTTTAATGGGGTCAAAAATGACATCTACAGAATATACGTTTTTGCAATCATCAGTTGCGCTGATAATGACAGTTGCTGTTCGGTCAATAAAATCACCGGTAAACGCAGTAATGTTGTCGTCTGGAGCAATTGGCGAAAACCCTTTGGCTTTGAGTTTTTGGCAGAAGTCTGTCATACCGCCTTCAATGGGAATGCCTTTAAAGGATAGATGTTCCTGAGCAAAGCTACAAGCTGCAATGCAGTATAGAAAAAATGAAAGAATTAGTCGTTTCATGTTGTAAGTATATTGATTATTTATAGTATTAAGTTTGTCGAGTGGTGTAAAAAACCTAGTTTCAATGACTATTTGTAGGGACGCTTTTTAAAGCGTCCGCCTCCGGATGGCTGAATTAAAACTATAGTTGGACGCTTATTAAAGCGACACTATTATCAGCGGGTTTGCTATACTCTATTCGGAGGATGTGCTATTATCCCATGGGGCTGATGGCAAGGGCGACGGGTGAAATCTGTCGTAGCACCAGTTTTCAACATTGGTAACTATGTAGTTCATGATGCGGTCGAATGCGCGACGGTTACGAATGATGTGCTCATGATACCGTGATTGCCATTGAAAAACTATTCCTTGTTTGCCGCAGTCTCGTTTTATGCCTCCTTTAAGCCCTCTTATTACGATGGCAAGACTGTTGTTATGGTGAAAATCCTGATAAGCCGGAGCATCATGCCGACGAGGTTTTAGGCATCCAAATCTCTGAGTTGCGGTCATTGACGATGTGGACGCTTTAAAAAGCGTCCCTACAGCAGATTGATTACTTTTAATCGGTTTGTTGATTGCAATAACCAAATGAATGTGGTTAGGCATGACAACGAAATTCAATAATTCAACATTTTCAAAATGCTTTGGTATGTTTTGAATTTGACTTGTTGCAATAATTCCGGCTGAAGAAAATTCCATCCTTTCATTAAGGATTTCACCAAAATAATGTTGCTTATAGGCACAGCAGACCGTGACGAAATAGACACCATAAGCATAATCATGCCATTTTGCCCTGAATTGGTGCCTGTCGCCCATAGTAGCCGGTATAAGTTACTGTTTTACATCGCCAGGACGAGGGGGAGGATGCGTCGGGCGGTGGCGACGGGGTCGCCCTGGGGAGCCGAGGGGTAGGGGTTGGATTGGTGCGACCAGGGATATTCGAGGTCGAAGGCGTCGGGAGCCGATTTGGGGTCGCTTTCCCAGTTGGCGAGGCGCCAGTCGAACCAGCGCTGCCAGCGGGGAAGGTAGTAGTCGGCCAGGAGACCCTGCCACTCGCGGTGGGCGTAGTCGTGCAGCTTGCCGCGCTCGCTGGGCTGGCGGCTGCCCCAGGTGGTAATCTGGACGCGGGCGTTGAAATTGTAGTTGTCGCGCTCGGCGGAGTCGTCGCTCAGCTTGAGGGCGCGGTCGAGCCAGCGGCCCAGGCGGAAGTCGGGGACGGTGCCCAGCAGCTCGTCCTGCAGTCGTATCAGCTCAAGGAATTTCTCCGACTCGTGGCGGTAGGCTTCCCTGTCGCCCTCCTTGGCGGCTTTGGAGAAGCGTGCGGCCACCTCGCGGCCCTTGTCTGCGACGACCTGGCGCACAACGTCCACCATGTCGTACATGTAGTTGGCGTTGCCGCGGAATTTGTCGGCATTATCGACAAGAATTTGTGCAGCCTCGGCCACCGGTGCGTAGTCGTAGTAAGGCGTGTATTTCGACCATGCCGAGGTCTGGCGCGGACTGTCGGACGGACGGGCGCAGAACAGCGATTCGGCTGTACCCTGCTGGCGATTGCCTGCGGGGCAGGCATATACCGAGTGGCCCAGCAACCGCCATGCTCGCGCCACGTTGTCGTCGCGGACGCCGTAGCGTGCCGTGGCATAGTCGCCCAGCCATCCGTCCAGGTCGGGGACACTGTCGGCCCACGGCAGCTCGGACATGTATTCGTACACCACGGGATTGGTCTCTATGCCCTCCATCGTCAGACCTATGCCGCGGATGTCGCTATTCTCGGCAAGAACCTTGCCGTAGTCAGGACCGATGGTCTCGAGGCGACCGTAGAGGCCGATATTGCCGCCGAAGTTGTGCAGCATGCACCACAGCCAGTCGTGCCCGGCAAAACCGCGGTCGTTCCAGATGGGCTCCGTTTCGGCGTGGAGGTCGAGCACCAGCAGGTCGCCCTTGTCGAGGGTGCCAATCATCTCCAGGCGCGGGTTCTTGCGCCACGCCTGTATCACCCACACGGCCTCCGGGTTATTGGCCTTCATTGCGCGCATGATGGCCTTGCCCGCCGCGCCTAAGTCGACACCCTTTGTGCTCCCGCCCTCATGGAACGGGTCCATGCTGTAGTAGCGTGTGACGCCGTAGAGCTTGTTCAGCTCGTCGTAGTATATAGCGGCGATGCGTGCAAAGTCCTTGCTCCCGGGCTGCAGGAAGGCCGGGCGCTTGTAGCCGAACCAGCTGCCCGGGTCCTGCACGTCAATGCCTAAAGTCTCCGCCGCGTCGTGCGGCAGCATCCCCGCGTAACCCGCGAACACCGGCTCCATGCCTAGCTGACGCATGCGCGCCACAATCTTCTTCTGCAGCGCCTCCTGCCTCTCGTAGTAAGCCGGCGACACCGGGCCGCCCCAGCCCTCCAGATTGTTCATCAGCCACCAGGCCTGAAAGCCCGGACCGGCCACGAACTCTCCGATTTTCTCCTCCGGATAGCCCAGACGCCGCAGCACGTTGCGCCACACCGTCTCTGTGCCCGTTATGGCCAGCGGCATGTTGATACCATGCAGAGCCATCCAGTCAATCTCCTCCTGCCACCGTTCCCAGTCCCAGAAGGCCATCGAATACGAGTGCGTGCAGTAGTTGAGATAATAACGCATGTCGGCACGGCAGCTGTGGCACTCCTTTGCCGATGGCATCGGCAGACTGTCGCCGACCACCGCGTGCATGTTGCCCCAGCAAAGGTGTACCCCCGCATAATATTTCAGGTAATAGTTGACGCCGGCCGCAGCGCTGAGGTCGTTGCCGGCCGTGACAAGCGGCTTGCCGTCTTTAGAGCCGATGCAGAACCAGTCGCCTTTGTCGTTTTTAGCGGTAGTATCCACCTCCACCAAAATCTTTTTTGAAAGACCATTGTCAATGCGTTCCAGCAGCGAGTCTACGGCAGGAGCAGTACGCCCCCATCCTGTAACGGCAGCCAGGCAGGCTACGGCCGCCAACATTTTTTTCATCAGTTTATTCATAGGTAATATACTAATCTTATGTCGCAAAGGTAATAAAAAATCGGTTAAATCGTTCAGAACCGGAGGACGAAGAGTGAAATGTCGCGGTTTTTTGCTAATTTTGCGGGTTGTAAGCGCTACAAAAAATTTTTACTGACGAAAAAAGATGAATTCGTTTCTGACATTTTGCAAAAATATGGTGCAGCTGGTGCTGTCGCCCACACATGGGTGGGAGGATGTTGCCGATGAGCCAGAACAACCGCAGGTGCTGCTTGAAAAAGGCTTTTATCCTCTGCTGGCGCTTGTCGGTATCACGGCGATGACCAATGGCCTGTATCATCCCGAGCCATACAGCTATGTCCTTCAGTTGCAGACGGCAATAGCACAGGTGGTGGCGCTTTTCGTGTCGATGATGCTGGCCCGGGCTGCTTTTGAGGCCATTTTGCCGAATGTCGCCGACTGCCCCGAGGACAAGGTCCGCTTCAACACTGTCTGCATCTACGGTATCTCTCTGATGGCGCTGATAGAGATTATAGGCAATCTGAGCCCGACACCCCTCGCCGCGCTTTGGTTCCTGCCCATTTTCATCGTCCCGATGATATGGCAGGCCCATAATTACCTGCAGGTAGCAAAGGAGCGCCAGGCTGCATACTTGCTCGTGGCCTTCCTGACAATCATCGCCATGCCGGTGTTTTTCGGCTGGCTCCTGCGATTACTCATCATCCGCTGACAAAACGCCCCTCCCGGTTGTTATAAGGGAAAATTACGATTATGGCAAAGAAACTGCAGCTCCCTAAGGAGATTAACATAAAGAACCGACGTGCCACCTTTGACTACGCCATCGGCGACACGTTTACGGCGGGCATCGTGCTCACGGGTACCGAGATTAAGAGTATCCGCATGGGCAAGGCGTCGCTTGTCGACACTTTCTGCTACATCGACAACGGCGAGGTGTGGATAAAGAACATGTACATCGCGCCCTACGCCTTCGGGTCGTACAACAACGTCGGTGACCGGCGCGACCGCAAGCTGCTGCTGACGGGGCGCGAGATTGACCGCCTGGCCAAGGCCAACAAGGAGCCGGGCAACACCATCGTGCCGCTGCGGCTGTTCATCAACGACCGCGGTCTGGCAAAGCTGGTGATAGGTATTGGTCGTGGCAAAAAAGAGTACGACAAGCGAGACGCCATCCGCGACCGCGAGGACAAACGTAACCTGGCCCGCCTGTTTCAGAAAAAATGAACGAGGGTTAAACGGCGAGCTCGCCGTTTAACGGTATACAATAATAAACGAGGCCGCGTCATAGAACACGGCTCCGTTCTTTTATACATTTTTAAATTTTACATTTTCAATTTTTCACAGCTCCTTGGGCGGGTAGAGGGCGTCCCAGTGGGTGGAGTCGCCTTTGAGGTATTTGTCGAACCAGGCGAAGATGGTGTCCTGCCAGCGGATGCGCTTGTCGTAGTCGAGGATGTGATGGTCCTGGTCGGTGACGGCGACGAAGGCGGTGGGTCGGCCGAGAAGCTTGAGGGCTGTGAACATCTGAATGCTCTCGCCGACGGGAACGTTGTGGTCGGCATCGCCGTGGAGGAAGAGCAGGGGTGTGTGTATTTTGTCGGCGTTGTAGAGTGGCGACTGGCCGACGTAGAGGTCGCGGTGGCTCCACGGGTAGCTGTTTGCCATTGCCAGCTCGGAGTAGCTGTAGCCCCAGTATCCCTCGCCCCAGTATGACGTGTGGTCGGAGATGCCGGCGTGGCTGATGGCGGCGGCGAAGATGTCGGTGACGGTCTGCAGGTACTGGGTCATGAAGCCGCCGTAGCTGGCGCCGATGCAGCCCACCTTGGTGCTGTCGGCAAAGGCGTGGGTGCGGCAGAATTCCTTTGTGCCCTCGATGATGTCCTCGGCTACGCCCTCGCCTGCGGTGTTGACGTGGCGCGACGACCACTCCTGGCCGCGGCCGGTGCATCCGCTGGGGTTGATGACGTAGACGATGTAGCCCTGCGCGGCGTAGAGGTGCTGGGGGTAGCGTGACTCAAAGGTGCGCTCGGTGGGCGAGCAGCCGCCGTAGTAGTTGACGATGACGGGGTATTTCCTGGCGGGGTCAAAGTCGGCGGGGAGGTAGTAGCGGCCCTGGACAGTGTCGCCGCGCGAGCTGACGAAATTCCATTCCAAGCACTCGCCCAGGCGTACGTCGGCAAGCCGGTCATCCTTGGCGGCGGCGAGGCGCAGGCTGTTCTTGCGTGATGTCTCGGAGACGTATGCGCGGTCGCTGTTTGATGCGCTTTGGCCAATCCAAGCCAGGCTGCGCCCTTTGCGTGGCAGGCTGAAAGAGGTGACGATGTCCTCGCCCGTGACGGCGCGCCCAAAACGGCGTGCCGACGGGTCGTAGCTGTAGAGGGGCACTCGGTCATAGTCGTCGGCGGTGAAATAAATCCAGCCGTCGGCGTGGCTCCAGGCGGCGCGGTTGACGGCCGGGTCGAAATCGCGGGTTATGGGGTCGGCCTTGCGCGAGGCGATGTCGAGGATGTAGAGTTGTCCGTCGCTCATCGACGAGGCGCGGCCCTCGGGCAGGTTGAGGCCTGCGCCGTCGAAGGCCTCGGCGGTTCCTTTAACCAGCACTTTCCGGGCATCGGGCGAGAAGACGGCGCCCTCGATGAAGCCGTCACCGGAGACGAGGGTGTCGCATGCGGCGGTGCGCGTGTCGATGAGGAGGATGTCGAAAATCTGCGTGGGTCGCTTTTCAAGGCGGCTGCGCTGGCTCATGACCAGCATCTTCGTGCCGTCGGCCGAGATGTCGGTGGCCCATGACGTCACGGCGCCGAAAGTGAGGGGACGGGTGAGGCCGGTGCGGAGGTCACGCACCACCACCGAGCGGCGGTCGCGCCATCCGGGCTGACGGTCCTCGGGCTCGAGAATCTGGTATACGTCGCCCTCCTCGGGTCCTTTGGTGATGACGGTTACGGCGACATAGTCCTCCGCGGGCGACATCAGCAGGTCGCCCTCCGGCATATTATGCGACAAAATCTTTTCGGTGCCGTCGGCGGGATTGACGGTGTATAGCTGGCGGTCATCACCGGCCATGCGTGTGCCGTACAGCAGGGGCGACACGGGCATCCAGTCGAGGTCGGCGTCGACGGTGGCGAGTTTCTTGCCGTCGGAGGTGCGGTAGACGCCGGCCGAGCGCGTGGTCTTGCCGCCGGGGTGGGTGGTGGTGACGCGCACGAGCGACATTGTGCCGTCGGACGAAATGGATGTGCCGGTGAAGCGGTCCCCGTCGAGGATGTCGGCAAGTGTTATGTCACGCGGGTCGGCGCCGTCGCTGACCTCTACGGCTCCGGCCACGGACGGAACGACGGAGATGCGCGGCGCGGCGTCCCTGACGGCGACAAAGGCCACGCTGACCTCGTGGCTGCCGGGGCGCAGGCCTGTCGGCTTGCCGCCGTCCTCCGCGGCCTCCTTGCCGTCGATGGTGACTTTATAGGCTTCGGCGCCGGTGACGGGCACGGTGACCTCGCAGTAGCCCTTCGACTTGACACGGAAGGTGATGACGCCGGTGCTGAGGCCGTCAGCGGTGACTCTGAAGTCGCCCAGGCTGACGGGTGTGCCCTTGCCCGTGGCGTCTATGGAATAGTCGAGGAGGCGTTCGGCGGTGAAGGCGCGTCCTGCGGCGTCCTTGGCTGACGTGGCGTGGGGAGCGGCAACGGGGTAGGGCCCGTGCAGGAGCGCGGAAACGACGTTAACTGTATCAGCGGGAGCCGCAGCCGACATACCGGCCGAAACGGACATTGCGGCGACTGTCATTGCAAGATTTCGTAACAAAGCGGTTGGGAATTGAAAATTGAAAATGTAAAATTGAAAATTATGCCTGACGGGAAGGGGGCGACAGGGCTTTCTTCTGATGCAAAATTACCAATTTTCGGGCTAAGTGAAAAGGATGGGCGACGATTTAGTTAATTTTAAGGCTCTGACTATTGCTGACAGCGTAATATTTCTTATATTTGCGGTAATAAAGGGTACGGCTCTGATTGGCCCTCTTTACACACCGTTATTAATCTTTAATTTAAACACCATAAACATTATCACAGCATGAAACCTTACGTAATCGGTATCGATATGGGCGGTACAAACACCGTCTTCGGTATTGTTGATGCCCGTGGCGTTGTTATTGCCTCCTCCTCCATCAAGACAGCCAAGCACTCAAAGTTCGACGACTACATCGATGAACTGTACACTGAAGTAATGCGCATAGTCACCGCCAACGACGCCGTCGACAAAATCCACGGCATAGGTATCGGCGCTCCCGATGCCAATTACTACACCGGCGAGATTACCCACGGCGTAAATCTGCCCTGGCCGTCGCCCATACCCCTGGCACGCGCCGTGTCGGAAAAATTCGGTATCCCCTGCGCCATCACCAACGACGCCAACGCCGCCGCCATCGGCGAGATGACCTACGGCGTGGCCCGCGGTCTTAAGGATTTCATAATGATAACCCTCGGCACCGGCGTAGGCTCGGGCATCGTTGTCAACGGCAACGTTGTCTACGGCCACGACGGCATGGCAGGCGAGCTGGGCCACATCACCGTCAAGCGCAACAACGGCCGTCTCTGCGGCTGCGGACGCACCGGCTGCCTGGAGGCCTACTGCTCGGCAACGGGTGTGGCACGCACGGCCCGCGAGTTCCTGGAGGTGCGCAATGACCCGTCGCTGCTGCGTGAGCTCGACATCGACACCATCACCTCGAAGGACGTCTACGACGCCGCTATGAAAGGTGATAAGCTCGCCCACGAGATTTTCGACTACACCGGTACAATCCTCGGCGAGGCGTTGGCCGACATGACGGTCTTCTCGTCGCCCGAGGCCTTCGTCCTCTTCGGCGGTCTCTCCAAGAGCGGCGACCTGCTGATGAAGCCTCTGAAAGCCGCCATGGACCGTTCGATGCTGAAGATTTACAAGCATGACGGCGGACCCAAGGTTCTGCTGAGCGAACTCAAGGAGGCCGACGCAGCCGTCCTCGGCGCCAGCGCTCTCGGCTGGGAAGCCAAAGAGCAGCCCATCCCCGCCGCTGCAGCCGCTCCGGTCCTGCCCGTGACCCCGGCAGCTCCCGCAGCCCCCGCAGCAAACTAAGTCATTGACTTGATGACATAAAATCAGGCCGTTGCATTTTTGGTGCGACGGCCTGATTTTATGTGTGTTGATTTATTTTGTGGTGTGTCCGTTTCAGCGTTTATCGCGGCGGAACCTCCGGTAGCTGATGCTTGAGGCGGCACGCTGGAGTGGCATCTCGGAGCGCAGGTAATCGAGGTCGATGTACCGCTTGCCGCTGCCGCGGTGGATGGGGAAGACGCGCGAGTCCCGCAGCATCAGTGACGTTTCCGATGCCTCGCTGCGCCAGCCGGGGAGTGTGGGTCGCACGGCGTCGGGGATGTCATTAATGGTGACGGCCTCGACATGGGCGGTGCCGGGATAGCCCAGCATGGTCCACATCACGCAGTCGGACGGGTCGCCGCCGGGGAACGCACCTTCGATGACAACGGAGGCCGATGTGCTGTGGCGCGGGATGAAGTCCTGGTCCACGGCCCAGTGCAGCGTCGTGTCGGCAAGGACGTCGCGGCCCAGCAGGCTGTGGTAGTACGAGCGCGAGCATGTCTCAGTGAAATCCTCGGGGACGAATTCACCGTCTGTGATTTTGTCGGCCAGCAGATAATGAGCGTTGTTGCAGCGGATATATCCCATGCCGTCCGTGCTGTTGCCTGTCACCGAGAAGTTGGTGCGGATGAGTATTCCGTCGTCAGTGTCGCTGAGGTAGAACGGCGTGTATTTGTAATCGTCAGTCTCGAAATAAGCCCCTGCTCCGGTGGCGTCGATGACTCCGAAGTTGGCCTGCACGCCTAACGGCTTTGGCAGTGTGTCCAGCAGCCGGGCAAAGTCATCGACCGTCCGGCATACCTGCAGTGCGCGGCTCATCACCAGCCCTTCGCGGTCCTTGACCTTCGCGGTATCCGGTGCCAGATTGTACGACGCCGTGTTCATGATGGCGAACCCAGCTTCGTTCATGCCCATCCAGGCCTCCCGAAGCAGCGAGTCCCCCGCGTTGAACAGCCCGACATACCGGAATTCCCCCGGTCTGCCTGTCACCACCTTCTCCACAAAATTGTGCTGCTGTCCCGTGTCCCTGTTCTTCCACAGCAACGGCCTCCCCGAAGCCGACCGCGCCTCGCCGACAATCGCCGACGTGCACCCCCAGGCCTCAGCAGCCGCCACAGCCATGACCGCCACTGCACCAGTAATCGCAGTCCTTATCAGGTTCATAACAATATACTGAATATTTAGCGGAACTGGTTGGTGGCGGGGTCGTAGGTGAAGCCGGCGGCGGCGAGGCGGGACTGGAGGTCGTCGGGGGATATGTCGAGGGAGGTGCAGAGGTCCTCGAGGGTGGGGTATTCGTCGCGCAGTTTGGTGTTGACTACGCTGTACAGCATTATGGGGTCTGAGGGTAGATTGTTCATGGCTTGTATATGTCTGTTCGTTTTAAATTTGTGCAAAGATAAGAAAAAACGGGGTTTTTGTGTACCTTTGTATGGCAGAAGCAACCCGAAAGACGTTTCTTTTGTTTTATCACTGATTAGATACGTAACTGACATGAGCGATAAGGATGACAGACAGGCGGCGAAGAAAGAGCTGGGGCGTGTGCAACAGCTCCGGGCTCGGTTCCGTATCTGGACCGAGAGGGCGTGGGCGTACTGGACGGACGGCATCTGGCAGGATACGCGCACTACCTTTCGCGTCAATCTTCTCAAGACGCTTAATATCAGTATCAACTCGTTCCTTGATACTAATCTGCAGAATAAGGCCTGCGCGCTCAGTTTCCGCACGACGCTGGCCCTTGTACCCGCTTGCGCCATGCTCTTTGCCATTGCCCGAGGCTTCGGATTTCAGAAACTGCTGGAGCAGGAGATTGAGCACGCTCTGCCGGGGCAGCATACCACCCTCGAATACATCCTGCAGCTCACCGACTCGTACCTCAGCCAGTCCAGCGAGGGGCTGTTTGTGGGCATCGGCATCGTCTTTTTGGTGTGGATGCTGATTTCGCTGCTGAGTAATGTCGAGCAGACCTTCAACCTCATCTGGGGTGTGAAGCAGAACCGCAGTTTCTGGCGCAAGATTACCGACTACACGGCCATGCTCCTCATCCTGCCCATCCTGATGATTTGCGGCGGCGGCATCGCTGTGCTCATGTCGTCGACCCTGCAGTCCATGTTCCAGTTCGAGTTCATGACGCCGGTAATAACGGCATTGCTTGAGGTGGCCTCGTGGATTTTCACCTGGCTGTTCTTCGCCGGAGTGTTTATCCTCATTCCCAACACCAAAGTCAAGATACCGAATGCTCTCATGGCCGGAGTCCTCACGGGCACGGCCTTCCTGGTACTCCAGTGGCTGTTTGTCACCGGCCAGCTGTACGTCACCAAATACAATGCCATATACGGCTCATTTGCCTTTCTGCCGCTGTTGCTGCTGTGGCTCCAGCTGACGTGGATGTCGATATTGGGTGGCGCACTAATTTGCTACTCGTCGCAGAATATCTTCATGTACGCTTTCTCCAAGCAGGTCAGCAACATCACGCACTCGTACCTGCGCAAAGTCGAGATAGCCGTGGCGACGCTTATCGTCCGGCGCTTTGTCGAGTCGCAGATACCACTGACGCGACATCAGCTGGCGGCGCTGACCGAGATTCCGCCGCGCTTGCTCAGCGACGTCCTCGACCACCTCATGCGTGCCGGTATCATCAACCGCATGGTCCTCGACATCCGCAAGGAAGACTACGGCTATCAGCCTGCCGTCGAGCCGTCGCTGCTGACCGTGGGATATGTCCGCCGGCGCCTCAACAACATCGGCCGCGACAACTTTATTCCTCATTTCGAGGACCGTTTCGGCTCTGTCGTGAAAACCGTAGACAGCCTGAGCGCACAGTTCGACAAGGCCGCCGACGCAGTGCCCCTGACCTCGCTGAAAATCGACCCCTCCGCATTCATGGACGCGGAAACAGCCAAGGCACTTGGCATAGAACTGCAACAGGAGCAGGCTGTCAGCACGACCGACAATGCCTCGGATAACGATACCCCCGCCAATCCGTTTATGTAAAACCCATAATATCAAACTGCAATGAAAAAAGATATCGCAACCACTGCCGCTCCCGGTGCTATCGGGCCCTACAGCCAGGCTATCGACACCGGCACATTTGTTTTTGCCTCGGGTCAGCTTCCCGTTGACCCCGTCACCGGCACGATGCCCGCTGACATCACCGCCCAGACTGAAATGTCGCTCAAAAACGTAACCGCCGTACTCGCCGGTGCAGGTCTGACACTGGCAAACGTCGTCAAGACAACGGTCTTTCTGGCCGACATGGCCGATTTCGCCGCCATGAACGAAGTCTACGCCCGTCATTTCCCCGCACCTTTCCCTGCCCGTTCCGCCGTAGCCGTCCGCACCCTCCCCAAAAACGCCCTCGTCGAAATCGAGGTTATCGCCGTAAGGTAATATTAGTCATCGATAAGCCTAACAATAGGCTATACAATAATCCCATGTAGGGACGTGCCTTTGGCACGTTAACCCGGCCGAAGGATTTTTGGCAGGGTTGACATCGCAAAGCGATGTCTCTACATAGGGATTTGTCGGTGTTTGAGGCAATTCAAGCACTCAAGCACCTGCCACAAACTTCAGTCCTCGCAGTAGTGGCGGAGGATGCGGCGGTAGGAGTTGAAGATTTTGGTTATACTTTACGGTATCATGTCATCAAGCGACAATGCGACGTATCCGATGTGCCAGTTCTTACGCTTGGATACTATGTTTTGCGATTTTTGTTCCAGGGTGTGAAGACCGATACGACGGGCATTCCTTTTCACTTCACCTATAACAATCTCGCGGTCCGCCTCATTGACCGCCACCAGATCAATCTCGTTGGCACCGCCTTTCTCCCAGTAATTTGTCACTTCGTTGTAAAGACCTGTTTCGCGGTACATCTGTCTGAAATAACGTTCCAGTATCCAGCCGGAATAAGTTGAATAGTCTGCCGTCACCTTTGACCTGACGTATTCGAGATTTCCTATTTCTGCCGCACTACGATATTTATAGATAAACCTGAACCAGAAATTCAAGAAGTTGTCTTTGATGCCGTACCGCACATTACGGCTGTTCTCACTTGCCAGATAGGGTCGGTATCGATACACCAAATCATACGTCTTCTCAAGTTTGTCAAGATAACCCCCTGCTTCAATATCTGTATACGACTTAATTTCTCCGCGCTCATTGAAACCGCTCGCGATAGCCGACAAAATTGAAAAATAATTTCCGTAATCCTTTCCGAACTCGTCTGAAAGCAGTTTCTTCCCCTCGTCTATGAAATAAGAGCCGAACGAAAGTACAGACTCAAGTATGCGTTCTTTAGTGAACGCACGGGCAACATAGAGTTGCTCGATATATTTGGCCACGCCTCCCGTAATCATGTACATCGCGAGCAAATCATCGGGTTTATAATCAGGATTATTGTCTCTCAATATCTCGCGGACAGTGGCAAGCGGAAATTCACGCAGTCTGATACGAGATGTAGCACGACCATTCAGAGGTTCCTTACGGTCATCGAATATATTTGTCATCATTGAATATAGGGAGCCGCAAACAATCAGGTTGATTTTTGAGTCATCCTTATTGCTGTCCCAAATATTCTGCATGTCGCTGAAAAAAGATTCGTTGACATATTTGAAATTCTGGAATTCATCGAAAACGAAAGTGAAACGGCGTCGTTTGGCCATCTGCATTACTGCCGTAAACAAGCGTGCCATACTTGTGAAGTCTCCCAGGTCTTCGCCGAGGATGTCCCGGATTGTATCACAAAGTTCCTTGCACAACAATGCCTCGCTCTTACGAGCCACGAAGAAATAAATCATGTCCACCCCGGCATAAGCATGCTTTATAAGCGTTGTCTTGCCGATACGCCGACGGCCTGTAATAACTGTCATCTGGGCGTAATTGTGTGAGGTAGCCTCAATTCGCCTTAATGTCTCGGTCTCTAAGTTTCTGTCGTAGAATTTCATGTCAGTGCAACGGCTGTTACTGTAACCGTCGTTGCAAAGATACTGAATTTGTCGGACTATCACAAATAAATCCCAAATCAGTCCTCGCAGTAGTGGCGGAGGACGCGGCGGTAGGAGTTGAAGATTTTGGATTTGGAGACGAAGCCGACGTAATGGCCTTCGGCGTCGACGACTGGGAGGTTCCAGGCGTGCGTCTGGTCGAAGGTCTTCATCACTGACTCCATCGACGAGTCGTCGCGGATTTTGGCGGGCGGGATGCTCATGAACTTGTTGACGTACATCTTGCGGTAAAGGTCGGGACGGAACATGATGTTGCGGATGTCATCGAGAATTACCACGCCGATGAGTTTCTTGTCCTTGTCGATGACGGGGAAGAGGTTGCGGTGGCTCTGCGAGATGACGTCGCACATCTCCTTGAGCGACATGTCCGGTGAGACAGAAAGGAAATCGTTCTCGATGACGTTGCCGACCTTGAGGAGCGTGAGCACGGCCTTGTCCTTGTGGTGTGTGAGCAGCTCACCCCGCTGGGCCAGACGCATAGCGTAGATGCTGTAGGGCTCGAAAATCTTGATGGTGCCGTAGGCGGTGGCGCTGACCAGCAACAGCGGCAGGAAGAGGTTGTAGCCGCCGGTGAGCTCGGCGGTGAGGAAGATTGCCATCAGCGGCGCATGCATTACTCCCGCCATCACTCCTGCCATGCCTATCAGGGCGAAGTTCTTGTCCGAGATGGGCGTGTCGAAGCCGAGAGCATTGGCGCCGAGGGCAAAGACAAAGCCTGTCATCGCGCCTACGAAGAGCGAGGGGGCGAAGGTTCCGCCCACACCGCCGCCGCCGTTGGTGGCCGACGTGGCGAAGGCCTTGCTGGCGATGATGGCGGTGATGAAGAGAATGATGAACCACACATGGCTGCCCTCGGAGTAGAACAGCGAGCCGTTGACAATCGAGGATGTGTCGCCGGCGAGCAGTCCGGTGATGGCGCCGTAGCCCTCGCCGTACAGCGGCGGGAAGAGGAACACCAGTCCCGACAATATTATGCAACCCGTGCCGACCTTGAGCCAGTAGTGCTTGCTGAGGCGCCGGAACATGTTCTCCATCATGTTCATCACGCGGGTGAAGTACAGCGAGACAAGTCCGCAGACGATACCGAGAACAAGCACGAACGGCAGTTTGGCCAGCGTGAATGTATCGCTCTGCACAAAGAAGAACTCAAACTCGTAGCCGGTGTACAGATAAGCTATCGTGGCCGCTGTTATCGACGAAATCAGCAACGGCATCACCGACACCGTGGTGAGGTCGAGCATCAGCACCTCCAGGGTGAACAGCATGCCCGCGAT
Organism: Muribaculaceae bacterium; assembly: GCA_051871645.1. GTDB lineage: Bacteria > Bacteroidota > Bacteroidia > Bacteroidales > Muribaculaceae > CAG-873. The sequence goes on from JBJEDC010000067.1 coordinate 37,696, forward strand.
TGGGGCCTTGAAGATGCCCGAGATGCCTGCCGCGGCACCGCATCCCACCAGTATCATCAGCACGCGCGGCGACATGCGGAAAGCCTGGCCTACATTCGAGCCTATGGCAGCGCCGGTGGCCACGATAGGACCCTCGGCACCGACCGAACCGCCGAAGCCGATGGTGATGGACGAGGCTATCACCGACGTGTACATGTTGTGCTTCTTGAGACGGCTCTTGTTCTGCGAGATGGCATACAGCACACGCGTTACGCCGTGCGAGATGTTGTCGCGGACGAGGTAGCGCACATAGAGTCCTGCCAGGATGACGCCTACGGCCGGAAAGATGATGAACAGGTAGTTGCCCTCGCTGACATTAACATGGCTGAGCAGGAGGGTAGAGATGGTGTGGATGAGGAATTTCAGCACTATGGCGGCAAATCCGCTGAAGATGCCCACCAGCAGTGCCAGGAAGATGACGAAAGTGCGCTCCCCGACGTATTTCTCGCGCCAGGACAGAAAAGACAGGAACATCTTGTCGATTTTCGAGTCAGGATTCTGCGGTTTCATTGCCATAGCCTTGCTTTCGTTTTTGGTTGCTTATATGCCGCGGCCGGTGATGACGGTGCGGACGGTGTGGAAGAGTATCTTGAGGTCTACGCCCATCGAGACGTTCTCGAGGTACAGCAGGTCGTAGCGCAGGCGCTCAATCATCTGGTCGATGTTTGAGGCATAGCCGTATTTCACCATGCCCCAGGACGTGATGCCGGGGCGTACGCGGTGCACAAGGGTGTAGTAGGGCATGCGCTCGACAATCTGGCGGACGTAGTATTCGCGCTCGGGACGCGGCCCGACGATGGACATGTCGCCTTTGAGGACGTTCCAGAACTGCGGGAATTCGTCCAGGCGATATTTACGCAGAAAGCGGCCGACGCGTGTTATGCGCGGGTCATCTATGGTGGAGAGCTTGGGGCCGTCGGCTTCCGAGCCGATGTACATCGACCTGAACTTGTAGATGTAGAACGGCTTTTTGTGGTAGCCGATGCGCAGCTGGCGGTAGAACGCCGGTCCCGGACTGTCGATTTTTACGGCCAGGGCGAGGACGAGGTACAGGGGACTGAATACCAGCAGAGCCAGCGATGACAGTACGACGTCTGCGGTGCGTTTCATGTTGGCCGTCATGGGCGAGAAGCCCGGCGAGGATATGTCGACGAGCGGGTCGTTGACCACGTCCTGCATGCGCGGACGCATGACAATCATGCTGTACAGGTCGGGCGTGGCGAAAATCTCGCAGCCGAGGGGCATCAGCTGCGAAATGAGCTCGGAGGTCTGCTTCATCCCGTTGCGGTGGGGCACCACGATGAGCCGCTCTATGCCTTTGTCGGCGATGGTGCGGCGGATGTCATCGATAGCGGTGACCTCAAAGGGGGTATCGTAGTCATTGCGGATTTCGGGGCTCAGCTCTACAAGGCCCACGATGCGGAAGCCGTTGCCTCGGGAGCTCTTGTCGATGCGCCGGGCAATATCGATGGCCGAGCTGCCGGTGCCGATGACAAGTGTGTTGTAGGCAATCTCGCCGCTGTGAATTTTCTTCGACGCCGCATGAGTTATGATTGAGCGGCTGATGTATACCGGAACGGTGAGGAACAGCCACGCGAGGAGCAGCAACGTGATGTTGGTCGACCGCTCCGAAAAGCCGTCGTTGACCATGGCCACGAAGAAGATGATGATTGAGCCGCAGAGGCTGACAAAGACGGTGTTGAAGATGTCATCGAGGCGGCTCTTGAAATAGGGCGAATTGTAATATCCGGAAAGCCAGTACAGCGCCACCATCATGAACGGGAAGATTATCTGTCCCTGAAGCACAGGCTCGAGGGTGAGGTGTGACACGAAACCGCCGTCGCCGACGCTGTGTCCGGGCAGCGACGAATACCTCACCATAGTGAACAGAAACCATCCCAGGTTGAGGGACAGCCAGTCGGTGAGGACGTATTTAAGCGATTGTCGGCGGTGATTGATCATTTTCGCAGGATGGTGAACTGTCCCGAGGCGGTGAGACGGATGACGGAAGAAGGAGGGGTGAGGCACGGGTCATCGCGCCTGGAGGTACAGATGTAGTCGACGGCGTCGGCCACTTCGGGGGCTATCTCGTCGTACGAGCGTGCGGCGGGCTGACCGCTGATGTTGGCGGAGGTGGAGACGATGGGGCGTCCGAAGCGGCGCACGAGGGCGTTGCAGAAACTCTCGCCGGCCACGCGCACGCCGAGGGTGTCGTCGGGGCCGAGGAGCAGGGGCGATACGCCGATGCCCTTGTCATAGACTATAGTGGTGGGGCGTTCAGAGAATTCTATCAGGTCGTAGGCGACGTCGGGGATGCCGTCAACTGTGCGCTCGAGCATGGCAAGGTCCGAGACGAGGGTGAGCATGGCCTTGCTGTCGTCGCGCTGCTTGATGGCGTAGACACGGCGCACGGCCTCGTCGTCGGTGGCGTCGCATCCGATGCCCCAGACGGTGTCGGTAGGGTAGAGTATGACGCCGCCGCGCCTGAGTACGGCCACCGCCGCATCGACGTCTGCCATATCGGCTTTGCCGCCACGGACGGGAACGCCTGACGTTCCGCTTTCGCGGCGCTCGAACAGCGCTGCGTCATCGTCGCCGTGCGAATTGACTGTCTCTCGTTTTTTGTTATAGGGTCGACTCATGGGTTTTGCTCTGCCTTAAGCAGACATTATGCAAAGTTACAATAAAAATTCCGTTAGTCATCGGTAGAGCGACGGTTTTTGCCTGTTTATTTCGATATGTCGGCGGGATTTGTTAATTTTGCGACTGAAAAGACCGGGCGGGTCAATCGTGTCTGATATAGTCACAGGCCTGCTTAAGTCAGTTATGTAGCTAATATGGAAGAAAACAAGCACAAGTCTGCCTCAAATAAACCGGAAAACGAGTTTATGGTGAAAGCCAAGGATTTTTATCGCCGCAACGCCATCTGGCTTACGGTAGTATTCATACTGTTGTCGATACCGTTGCTGATGCTGCTGTTCCTGCTGTTCACAAACCTCTGGACGCATCACGGCAACACCACCGTCGTGCCGTCCATCAAGGGCATGCAGTACGAGCAGGCCATGCTGGCGCTCGACGAGGCCAACCTCGAACCAGTTATTTCCGACTCCATCTACGACAGCCGTCAGCGCGGTGGCACTATTGTCGAGGTCTACCCCAAAGCCGGTGCCGTCGTCAAGGACGGCCGCGAGGTTTACCTTACTATCGTGGCCTTTGCTCCGCGCACGGTCATCATCGACTTCCCACTTACCGATATTTCGCTCAAGCAGGCCGAGAATTACCTTTCGGCCCGCGGCATAACTTCGGTGAAGATTGAGTATGTGCCTTCCGAATTCGATAACATCGTTGTCTCGGCAAAGGTCAAGGGCAAATCTATAGGCATGGGCAGCAGGATACACGCCAACGATACCGTCGTGCTTGAAATAGGTCAGAGCAGGAGCGCGCTTGAAGATGCCATAGACGAACAGGCCGACTCGATTTTTGCCTCCGACACTGAGATTCCCGACTCGCTTGGTGTAAGCGGACCCTCCGAACTGTAACCTTTTGCCCGATATGACATCCGACGATTTCACCGACGACGAGATTGACGGCATTGACGCTGACGGCGTTGACGAGGAGAAGAGCCGGACGGGCGACGGACTGTACGAGCATTTCCGCTTTGTCGCCGACAAGGGCCAGCAGTTGCTTCGTGTCGACAAGTTCCTGACCGAACGTCTGTCCGGCTCGTCGCGCAACCGCGTGCAGCAGGCCGCCGAGGCCGGATGCATTCTGGTGAACGGTAAGGCCGTGAAATCGAATTATCGTGTCAAGCCTCTCGACGTCGTGCAGGTGGTGATGGACCGCCCTCGCTACGAGCACGAGGTGGTGGCCGAGGATATTCCGCTCGACATAGTTTATGAGGATGACGATGTCCTCGTCGTAAATAAGCCCGCCGGACTGGTGGTGCATCCCGGTCACGGCAACTGGACGGGTACGCTGGTCAACGCCCTGGCATGGCATTTCCGCGACACTCCCGACTATGACGTCTCCGACCCGCGCCTGGGCCTTGTACACCGTATCGACAAGGACACGTCGGGCCTGCTCGTCGTGGCAAAGACTCCCGATGCCAAGACGCACCTCGGACGGCAGTTCTTCAACAAGACAACGCGGCGCGAGTACGTTGCCGTGGTATGGGGAGTGCCCGAACCTGCCGAAGGAACAATAGAAGGCAACATAGCCCGCTCGGTGCGCGACCGCCTGCAGATGGACGTATATCCCGCCGACGGACCGGTGGGCAAGCGTGCCGTCACGCATTATTCGGTAATAGAGCCGCTGGGACACGTCAGCGTGGTGCGCTGTGTCCTCGAGACGGGACGTACCCACCAGATACGCGTGCATATGCGCCACATCGGCCATACGCTGTTCAATGACGCCCGTTACGGAGGCGACAAGGCTCTGCGCGGTGAGCGCACATCGGCCTACAACGCCTTCATCGCCAACTGCTTCGAGACGTGCCCTCGCCAGGCACTCCATGCCCGCACCCTCGGCTTCGAGCATCCGCGCACGCATGAACAGATGTTCTTCGAGGCTCCCGTCCCCGACGATATGTCCCGCCTCATCGACAAATGGCGCAACTACATACACAACACGATAAAGAATGCGTAATGCACAATGCGTAATGAAAAATGGGGAGGGTTTTTGAACTGGCAAGGGACGTGGCCGGGGTGATTGCTCCGGCGCGGTGTGTGGTGTGCGGTGAAACGCTGGCTGCGGGCGAGGATTTTATGTGCGTGCAGTGTCTATGGGCCATGCCGCGTACTTTTGCTCACCGGCGCTATATTTCAGAGCTTGCCGACCCGCTGGCGCGCATAATTCCGGACGCCTGTTTCGCATCGTGGTTCCGTTACCGGACCGACAGGCCTTACCACCGCATCATCCACAACATCAAATACCTCGACTGCCCGAAGTTGGGAGTCAGTGCAGGCGCTCAGTTTGCCCGCGAGCTTAAGCCCGACGGTTTCTTTGACGGCATAGACCTCATCGTCCCAATCCCCATCCCGGCTTTGCGCCGCTTTGTCCGTGGCTATAACCAGGCGGAGATGATAGCCCGCGGGGTAGGCGAGGAAACGGGCATCCCTATCGCCAAAATCCTTACCGAAGGCTTTTTTCGCCGTTCGCAGGTAGGACTGGGCAGCGCCACACGCCGCGCAAATATGTCCGAAGCCCGCTTCACGGTAAAGAACGCCGTATCCTTGTCCGGCAAGCACCTGCTCCTCGTCGATGACGTGATAACCACCGGCTCCACCATGCACTCCGCCGCCTTAGCCCTAAAAAAGGCCCGGCCGGACATTGCCCGCATATCCTTCCTCTCCCTGGCCATGTCAGACGCCGGATTTTAGCGGGAAACCAATAGTATGATTGCGCTAATGTAGGGACGCTTTAAAAAGCGTCTCTATTAAAAACGACACCCCCGGGCCTGAGCCCGGGGGTGTCATCGTTTTAGTGTTGTCAATTAATTATTTCAGACCGGAGAGGTTGAAACCGGCGAACTCGAGGTCGTTGGCGGCTTTGGCGGCCAGCGTGTTGTCGAGCTTGATGGCCTGACGGAGGTTGGTGAGAATCATGTTCTCGTTGTTGGTGCGGGCACCGAGGACAGCCATCAGGTAGTAGGTGGTGGCGTCGGGCTTGTTGATGCCGGCCAGGGTCGACTTGGCGGCGGTGTAGTTCTTGTTGAGAATCTGGGCGAGGGCGGCGTTGTTGCTCTTCGAGTTGCCGAAGGCGCGGGCAGCGGCGGCGTTGTCACCCATCTTGAGGTAGTAGGTGCCGAGGGCGTCACCGAGACCCTGCTGGCCACCGGCTGCGCCGAAGTATTTGTTGGCGTTGCTGTAGTTGCCGTTTAGGAGCTCGATAAGACCGAGGTTCATCTGGGGCTCACCGGCGTTGGGGGCGATGCTCTGAGCCTTTGCGAAGCTCTGCTTGGCGTCGTTGTACTTACCGGCTACATACTGGGTGAGACCGAGGTCGTTCCAGGTGCGGTAGTCGTTGGGATAGAGCTTGACGGCCTCTTCGTAGATGGCCATGCGCTTGTTGTTGTCATCGGTGAGGGTGGCGGCGTAGAGGATTTCCTCGACGCTGAGCTCGGCGGGCTTGGTGGAGGCCAGCTTGCTGATTTCCTCGTCGCTCTTGCCGATAACGTCGATGGCGGCGGTTATGCGCGAGTAACGGAGCTTGGGCAGGATGACGTCGGGAAGCTGCTCGTAGACCTTGATGAATTCCTGGAGCTTTTTCTCACGCTCCTCGGGGTCCTTGTACATCGAGAGGACGTCGATGATGACCTGCTTGTCCTGGAGGTTCGACTCGGCAAGGAGTTTCTGCAGGCCTTCCCAGTCCTCGGGAGTGAACTCTGCGGTGAGCTCGCCGAATTCTTTGATTTTCTGCTTCTTCAGCTGCTCGACCATATAGCCCTTGGTGTTGGTCTCACGCTTCTCGGCCAGGGCGGTGTTGAAGTCGAGGGTACCGTCAGGCGAAGCGTACGACTTGATATTGACTTCCTTGATGACGCGGTTGTCGGCCTCGTTGGCGTTGACGAGCTCCTGCTGCAGGGCCTTCATCTGCTCGGAGTTGAGCTGGTCGGGACGCAGGTTGGCGACGTTGATGAGGAAGAGGATGTCGGCGGCGTACTTCTGGTTGATGATGCGCTGGAAAGCGTCGGCACCGAGGGCGGGGTTGACGGTCTTGGCATCGGCGAGGGCTGCGGTGGCGATTACGCCGTCGGCAACCTTGACGCGGGGCAGGGTGTAGGTCTTGCCCTTCTGGTCAACGACAAAGGTGAGGTAGAGCTCGCTCTTTGCCATGTCGGGCTGGTAGTTGTAGCTGACGGGGATGGTGTAGGCGCCGCCGTATTCGTAGCTGACTACGGGAGCGTTGCCGCGAACTTTCTCGCCCTGGAACGAATAGGCCTGCGAGGCGGTCTCCTGGCCGTTGTAGACGAGGACGGGGGTAACGGTCACAGCGGCGTTCTTTACAAAGAACTTGGCGGGAATTTTGGCTGTAACGGTTGCGGGGACTTTTTCACCTACAACCTCGAGGGGGTTGGGGTTGGTGCTGAAATAGTCAGCGCTGAAAGCACCTAATTTTTTGCCGCACGACGAGAGCATCAGAGCAGAGCCGAGAGCAAGAGTAAGGCAAAGTTTTTGATTCATAGACATTTGTATTAAAAAGTGTTGTTTGTGTCTTATGTGACAGAATTTTTCTTTTTAGTTATGTCAAGGCGCATTTCCGGCTTTGCAGCCGTCTGCGTCCCTAATTCTTTGCAAATATAGCAAAGTTTCGACTAATAACGTGAAAAAAGCTCCTCCAATTTTGTTTGCCCAGGCGGAAAAAAGGAAAAATCGGTCTGTCAGAGCGCGAACCCTTTGCGGCGGAGCTCGGTGAAGTCGGGGTCGCGGAGGCCGCTCTCGCCGAGGGGTACCGACTCGTTGTAGTCGTTGAGGTAGGTGTGGGGCAGGGGAGCGTAGGCGGGCGACACCAGGCTGCTGTGGCTGTCGACGAAGCGGCTGCGCAGGCCGGCGAGGTCCATCAGGGTGTGGAAAACCGAGCGTGATGACGACACGTCCTTGTCGCGGTTGGCCTGGGCGGCCTGCCATTTGCCCGGCTCGGCGGCACGCAGGCTCCCGCTCATCCACATCACCATGGGGACGTGCAGCTGCTGGTAGGTGGGAACCGGAGAGGCGTGGAGAAAACGGCCGCGCGCATCGTCGTAGATGTCTTCGCCATGGTCCGAGACATACAGCAGGGCGGCGCGCGCCTGTGTCTTGTCGAGGGCCGTTATCAGGCTCGACAGCAGCGAGTCGGTGTAGTGGATGGTGTTGTCGTAGGCGTTGATGAGCTGGGCGCGGTTGCCGCGCTCGGCGGCGGAGTTGTTGTCGGGCTTGAACACCGCCATCTCCCGCGGATAACGCTTGTTGTACTCAAAGTGCGAGCCGTAGGTGTGCAGCACCACAAATATTTTGTTGGCTTTGCTGTTGTTTACCGCCTTGTCGAATTCGGCGGTGAGGTCGAGGTCGGGACGCGGGGCACCGCTGTCGGTGAGGAAGAGGCTGTTGTGCGCCCCCTCGCCGTAAAAGTCGATGTACGAGCGGTTGCGGCGCTGGTTGGAGATGTAGTGCGTGTCGTAACCGGCGTCGTTGAAAGCCGAGAATATGCTCTTAACCACGGCCACCGAGTCGCCGAAGCTGTGAGAGTCGAGGTTCGACATCAGCATCGGCACGCTCTTGTGCGTGGTGTTGACTTCGCTGAGGGAACGGCTGAAGCCCACCAGCCCCTCTTTACCCTCGAGGCGCGGTGTAGTGGGCCGGTCGTATCCGAAAAGGCTCCACTCCGAGGCTCGCGAGGTCTCGCCGATGACAAAGACGTAGATTTCTTTCTCGGCGGGGTTGTGAGTGGGCGTGACATCGTAACTGAAGTTTGCCGAGGTTTTGTGATAGCCCGCCGACTGCACGGTGCGTTCGCCTGCCGAAAAGATGTTGCAGATGACGTTGTAGGGGAACATCTGACGGGCGGGACGGCTGCGCTTCTCGGTCAGCGCCGACACCGTCATCAGCATTAATCCGACGGCGGCAATAACCGCTCCGGCCAGGATGACCGGGCGGCGCTGACCCTTGTCGGCTTTTTTGTGCCGGACAAGCATGATTACAGCCAGTATCAGCGGCGGCAGGTAAATCACGATGACCGTGATGATGGCATTGGCGAGGTTGCCCAGCAGCTCCTGCACCTCGGCGGTGTTGGTGGTAAGGACGTTGAGGAACATGTCGATGGCGATGATGCTCTCGCCGTACAGAAACAGCAGGACAATCTGAAAGGCACAGAGGATGGCTATGGGCAGGAAGCAGAGGATGACGGCGCCGGTGCGGCGGAACAGCCCCGTGATGACCATGTATATGCCCAGCGGCAGCAGGATGTTGGCGATTTTTATTGTCACCGGATAAGTCTCGGTGACGGCCAGACCGATGTTGGGAACTATCAGCAGCAGCGGATAAAGCCATATCCACAGTTGCGGGTCGGTGAGCAGCGCTCCTGTCTTTTTTGCTAACCTGTCGAATTTACCTTTGTACCTGTTGTCTTTCATTTTGTTTTGTCAAGTCTCCTTTTAAAACGCTTCGTTGAGGCTAAAATTGAATGACTTTTCTCCTTTGCCGAAGCCGACGTCGAGGCGGACGTTGACGCCTTTCTTGAATTCCCAGCGGTAGCCTATGCCTGCATTGGGTAGGATGTTTCTGAAACGCAGGGCCGAAAACTTGGGGTATACCGTTCCGGCGCCCACCCACAGCGCTATGCCGTTGCGCCGCCATATGTGCTGGCGCAGCTCCACGGTCACCGACGTGGCCATCTTGTCGCGGTAGCGTCCTTCCCAGTATCCGCGCATGGTGTGGCTGCCGCCGAAGGAGGACAGCAGACCCCAGGGCGTGTCGCCCCATGTGTGGCGCGAGTGCAGGTTCTCGGCCAGCACGCCGCCCTTCCATACCCGCTGGTAGGCCGAGGCGTTGAGCTCGACCTTGGTGAAGTCGTATTTGTTGGCGAGAAATCCCGGGTTGGCAATCATGTCCAGGCGGACGTTCCAGCCGCGGGTGGCGGCGGTGGGGATGTCACGGGTGTCGTAGAGGAAGGTTATGCCCACGCCCGTGCTGAAGGTGCGGTTGGCCTCGCCGCGCAGCTGCCATGGCTTTTCAAAGTCGCGCGCGTTGATATAGGTGAATTCGGCTTTCGGGCCCACGAAGAGGCCGGGACGTATCTGGAATACAAAGTCCACCTTTGCGTCGCTCTGCAGGCGCCGGTACCAGTTCTGCGACGAGTCAGCCTTGTTTTCGATGTAGCCTATTCCCCACATCTTGTCCTTGAATGAGTAGAATGACACGTCGTAGTTGAGGCGGTAGCGGTCGCCGACAAAGATATGGTAGCCCTCGACGCCGATTTTGAACATCTGGCCGGTGGTGACGTCGGCCTTGAGGGTGATGTTGCTGAGCGGTGTGATGGTGTCCTGCAGACCTCCGTCGCTGTATATGCCCGAGGCGGCCAGGCCTATGCCGAAGCCCTCCTCGCTGGAGTAGTGGGGGCCGCCGATAAAAGAGATGTCAAAATTCTTCGTGCGCTGTTTGTTGCTGTCCTTGAAATAGCGGTACACCTTGCCGATGAAGCCCTTTTGGTACCACGACAAAGTGTCCGCCGACTGCTGCGGTGTCGCGGCATGCCGCGGTCTTTCATAGCCGATGGCGATGGCGTCAGTCGTGTCGGCAACCGGCCCGGCCATTTCCTGTGCCCGGACGCCGAAGCCGATGAACAATATCACCGTCAATGTCGTAAACAGTCGAAACATGGTGCAAAGGTAAAAACAAAAGCCAAAACAGCCAAAACCGCGGGGCGATATAAGCAAATCGGCCCAATTATTTGGCTTAAAAGGTTATTTGGATGAGCGGCTTTGGTCGGCACAGCCAAGTATCCTGGCGCGTATGCGGTTGGCCTCGGCGTTTTTGAGGGAGCGGACGGTCAGGACGTCGGCGTTGGTGCCGATGGAGAGGCTTACTCGGCCGGTAAAACGGGTGAAGGGCGTGCATTTTAGACGCACTGACTCTACCGAACCGTATTTGACGTAGTTGCTGATACGGGCTATGTTGCCGCCATTGACAAGGATGTAGCCGTCGTAGAGTGCGATACTGCTGTGCCTCCGGGCCATGACGGCACGGACGGCGGCGAGGGGGATGTAAACCGCGCATAAACCGACGGCGTATGCTGCCATGTCGAAATGGTAAAGCACATAACTGACTGCCAGGGCAATCAGCAACTGCGGGATAAAACTGCGGTAAAATATGCCGAAACCGGAGCGGGATGTTTCCTGAGCCTGCGGAGCCGGTTTTCCGCCGAGCCACCAGTCGAGCAGACCGGAGCCGAGTCGCGAACCGTAGATGTATACCTCGTTTTCGCCTTTCCGGCCTACGGTGTTGAGGGCCTGGCGGATGCGGACGGTCTGACAGCGCAGGGCCTTTTCAAACGGGTTCTGCTTGACGGTGATAATCGTCACCTTGTCGCGGGCAAAACGGCAGGTGTAGTTCGAAATCAGTCCGGATT